>JBPCPM010000141.1:0-26655 GCA_050999155.1 Solirubrobacterales bacterium | reverse complement strand
GCCACGTCCAGCCCGAGCCGAACTGGCCGACGCCGTTGGCCTCGAACTGGCTCTTGAACTCGTCGAACGAGCCGAACGCCTCGTTGATCGCGTCGGCCAGCTCATCGCCGGGCTCGCCGCCGCCATCCGGCGACATGGACTCCCAGAACAGCGTGTGGTTGGCGTGGCCGCCGCCGTTGTTGCGGAACGGACCCTGCTGGTCCGCGGGGAGCTGGTCGAGCGACGCGAGAGCCTCCTCGACCGATTTGCCGTCGAGCTCGGTGCCCTCGAGCGCGGCATTGGCCTTGTCCACGTAGGCCTGGTGGTGCTTGTCGTGGTGGAGCTTCATCGTCTGCTCGTCGATGTGGGGCTCGAGAGCGTCGTAGGCGTAGGGAAGGTCGGGTACGTCGAAGGCCATGTGGCTGGTCCCTTTCGGTCGCGTGCGATGCGGGCAGCGGGGCGATTCCCGCTGCGTGGAAGGTACCCGCGCGGTCAGGGCCTGAAACGGTCCGGGGACCCGGGCCGACGGTGCTCAGCCGGCGGTGAAGGTGACGAGATCGGCGCCCCGCTCGCAGCGATACTCGTGGCTCGGCAGCTGGCCCTCGCCGGTGCTCGAGGCGCAGCGGAAGCCCGAGCGCTCGTAGCTGCGCTCGCCGGTCCGCGAGCCCCGGGCCACCTCGCGGGCGGTATCGCAGCCCACCCCGGTCGCCTGGACCTCGAACGCCCCCGCGTCGGAGTTGGCCTCGAAGGCGACGGTGCCGCAGCCCCGAGGCGTGGCGTCGCTCCCGTCGGGCGCCGCGGCGCTCCCGGATCCGGTGGTGGCCTCGCCGCTCTCGGTCTGGGCCGGCGCCGCCCCCTCGTCGGGGGTGGGTGCCGTGACGGTCACGGTGTCGGTGACCGCGGCGGGCTCGTCGGAGTCGCCGCACCCGGCCACCGCGACCAGCGCCGTCGCGCACAGGAGCGCTGCGACCCGGCCACCGGTCATGCGGGGGTGGCGGTGGGCGCGCATCGCCCCGCCCGGTCTGCCACGTTGCCCAGGGCCGTGAGCAGCACGGGGTTGAAGCGGTCGGGGTTGGTCGTGACGGCAAGGTGCTGGCCGTCGACCTCGAAGGCGGGGGCGCCATGCGCATCGGCCAGGCGCCGCTGGCGTCGGGGCGGGACGTCCTCGTCTCGGGCGGTGACGATCACCGCGACCGGAGCCTCGACCCGTTCGATCCCCTCGGTCCCGTCGTAGCGGCCGAGTTCGCGCCCCGCTTCGGCGAGATCGCGAGCGTCGCCGCGGCTGAGCTCGCTGACGAGCCATGAGCTGACGGGGGTCGGTCGCAGCTGCCCGGCGTGAACGCCGATCTTCCAGAACAGGTGGGGGAAGATGTTGATGCCGACCTGAACGAGGCCCATCCCCTTCCACATGCGACTCTCGCGCCGGCCCTTCCAGTGCAAGGAGGTGGCGCACAGCACGAGGCCGCAGACGAGGTCGGGGTGATCGCGAGCGAGCAGCTGGGCGATTGGTCCTCCCATCGAGTACCCGACGGCCAGGACGGGGCCGCAGCCCAGCTCTTCCACCAGCGCGGCGGCGTCCCCAGCGCAGTCGGAGAGGCGAAACGGCTCGGGGCGCCTCAGGCCCCGCCCGTGCCCGCGGTGGTCGAGGGCGACGACGCGGTACCCGGCGTCGATCAGGTCCTGGTAGGCGCGGAACCAGTTCATGTCCGCGGTGACGAGCCATCCGTGCAGGAGCAGCACCGCCTGGCCGGCTCCCCCGCTGTCACGGCAGAACAGCTCGCCATGACCAGGCACGTGCACCACCCGGCCCGGAGGTAGGTTCCGCGGGGCGCGCGGGTCGGGAAGCCGGCCGAGGCCGGGTACCGCCTTGGCGATCAGTTCCTGCAGGTCGACCACGGCCTGGCAGCCTAGCCGAGCGATCGCCCGTCACTGCTGCTGTTCGACCGAGACCTCCGGCTCCGGACCGCTCCAGCGCACCTCGACGTCCCACGGCCGGCAGCAGACCTCGCAGTCGAGCGTCATCCGGCCGCTGATCGCCGGGTCGACCACGAGCCCGACCGGCTCCCAGCACCACGGGCAGGTGACGGTGACCTCGTCGCGCATGGACGCCAGCGTGCCAGACGGGCTCAGCGGCCCGGGCCGGGCCGCACGACGACGACGGCCAGGCAGGCGCTCACCGCGACGAGAACGATGGCCGCCCCGGCCGCCACGTCGAGGTGCCAGGACACCAGCATCCCGACCGGGGCGCTCGCGACCGCCAGCGCGGCGGCGGCGGCCATCATCGACGGGATCCGCCGGGTCACCAGCGCGGCGGCGGCCGGCGGGGCGATCAGCAGGCCCAACACCAGCAGCGCGCCGACGACGCGGAACCCGATGACCACCGCCACGGCGAGCAGTACCGTCACGGCCAGCTCGACCCGCGCGACCGGCAATCCGAGCGAGGCGGCCCGCCGCCGATCGAACGACACCATCACGATCGGGCGGTACAGCGCCGCACAGGCCACCCCGACACCGGCGGCAAGCAGCGCCGTGACCGCGAGGTCGGCGGGCTGCACGCTGAGCACGTCGCCGAACAGCAGCGCATTGAGGTTCACCGCGTAGTTGGACACGCGCGAGATCAGCACCACGCCGAGGGCGAGCATGAACACGAACATCAAGGCCGCCGAGGTATCGTCGCGCAGGCCGCTGCGCCGCAGGATCGCCGCGGTCCCTACGGCGGTGACCAGGGCGCCGGCGAGCGCTCCGAGCAGGACCCCGAGCCCTCCGGGGTCGGCGTTCCCGGCTCCGATGACCACGGCGACAGCCACACCGGGCAGGACACCGTGGGCCAGGGAATCGGCCAGCAGGGCCGTGCCGCGGATGACGACGAACGTGCCGACGACCGCGCACATCGCCCCGACCACCATCGCTGCTGCAACGCCGGTGCGCATGAACTCCGAGGAGAACGGCTCGATGAGCAGCTCGCCCATGGCTCAGCCGGCCTCGTGATGGTGGTGGGAGGTATCGACCAGGTCGTCGCCGAGCCGGGCGACGTGGCCGCTGAAGGTCTCGCGCAGCACCGGCTCGACGCAGACCCGCGCCGGCGGCCCGTGGGCCACGAGCCGCCCGTTGAGGGCGAGCACGACGTCGTAGTTGCGCGCGGCGGCCTCGAGGTCGTGGGTAGCCACCATCACCGTCCGTCCCTCATCGCGCCAGGACGCGATCAGGGCGCGCAGGGCGCGCTCGGTCGGGCGGTCGACCCCGGACGCCGGCTCGTCGAGGAGCAGCAGCTCGGCGTCCTGGGCGGCGATCTGGGCGAGCAGCGCGCGCTGGCGCTGTCCGCCTGAGAGCTCGTGCAGGCGCCGGTTGGCGAGATCGGCCACGCCGAGCAGCTCCATCGCCCGCTCCGCCGCCTGGCGGTCCGCCGCATCGGACCGGCGCAGCCAGCCCCGTCTCCCCCACCGGCCCATGTCGGCCACGTCGGCGACGGTGAGGGGGAAGCTCGGCTCGAGGTTGAGGTGTTGCGGGAGGTAGGCGATGCGCTCGGCGGCCACCTCGACCGATCCACGGGCGCAGGACACCAGCCCGACGAGCGCACCGAACAGGGTGCTCTTGCCCGACCCGTTGGGTCCCAGCACAGCGACCGAACATCCGCGGTCGAGCTCGAAGCTCACGTCGTCGAGGGCCGTGGTCGTCCCGTAGCCGACCGTGAGGCCCTCCACGCGCACGAGTGGGCGCTGCGCCGGAGGCCGAGCGAAAGGGCTCACCGCAGGGCCTCGGAGATCCGGGTCGCCGTAAACCGCAGCGATGCCTCGTACCCACGATGCCGCTCGTCGGAGGCAGAGATGAGCAGGTCGTCGACCACCTCCGCGCCGGTCTCGCGCCCCACCTGCTCGAGCACCTTGGGATCGTCCGCCTCGGCGGCAAACACGGCCGGCACGCGCGCTGCGCGCACCGCGTCGATGACCCGGTGCAGCCGACCGGCGCTGGCGCCTGCGTCCGGTGCTTGACCGAACGGGCCCTGGAGCAGCGCGAAGCCGTAGCGGTCGGCGAAGTACCCGAGCGTCTCGTGGGAGCCCAGAAGCCGGCGCCGGGCCGGCGGCACGACGGCCGACAGACGCCGGATCTCGGCGTCCAGGGCTTCGAGCCGGCGCACGTAGGCGGCGGCCCGGCCGCGGATCTCGTCCGCGTGCGCCGGATCGAGCCGGGCGAGTCGCCTAGCGAGGGCGGGCACGGCACGCGCCACTCGTGTCGGGTCGGTCCAGACATGGGGATCGATCCCGGCGTGGTCGTCGTCGGACTCGTCTTGGCCGGTGGGTCCGTGGTCGGACTCGTCTGCCGTGGGGCCGAGACGCCGCAGAGGTCCGACGTGATCGGCGATGAAGAACCGGGCGCGGGCTTCGCCGATGGGAAAGGTCTGCTCGAGGTCCGGGCTCATCGCGACCAGCAACCGGGCGTCGGCCACCTGCTCGCGCTCGCGGGCGCTCGGGAGGTAGTCGTGGGGGCCGGCGGCGTCGGGGATCAGCTGGGCCACCGGCAGATCGGGGCCGGCGAGCTGGCGGGTGATGTCGGCCGCGAATCCCGTGGTGGCGACGACCGGCGCCGGCTCCGCGCGGTCCGCCCCGCACCCGGCGCCGAGCACGGCAACGAGGGCGAGCGCTGCCGGCGACCACGCCGAGCGCCCCCGGAACAGGCGCCCGACGCCCGGCAGCTTCATGAGATCCGTTCTCATATAGGGTGTCTATCAGATGAGATCGGTTCTCGTTTGTGTCGTTGTGTGTCTACCATCTGCCCCGTGAACGCCACACCGGGCACCGAATCGGCTTCCGTGGCTGCGATCCATCCCGAGTGGGCCCAGCGCAGCTACGACGCCCTGGCCGAAGCCGGCTACCGGCTCGGCGGCGCCCGCCGGGCCGTCGTGGATCTCCTGGCCGCCGAAGGCGGCTGCGTCGACGCCGAGCACGTTGCCGCTCGGCTGCGCGACCAGGGCCGGCCCGCCGGCACCGCGAGCGTCTACCGTGCCCTGAACGTCCTCTCGGAGCTGGGGATGCTGCACCGGGCCGCCCTGCCCGACGGGCCCGCCCGGTTCGAGCTGGTCCTCCCCGACGGCGAGCACCACCATCACGTGGTCTGCGACCGCTGCGGGCGAACGGCGCCCTTCACCGACCCCGAGCTCGAGGAAGCCATCGCAGAGGCCGGCCGCCGGACCAGCTTCGAGGTCCGCACGCACGACATCACGCTGCGCGGCGTGTGCGAGCGCTGCCGGACCTCGTAGACCGCCCTGCCTGCCTGGGATATCGGGGCGCCCGGATTTGAACCGGGGACCTCACCGACCCGAACGGTGCGCGCTACCAGGCTGCGCCACGCCCCGATGAGCGGGGCATTATCCCACGTCGTCGATCGCGCGCTCGATCGACCGCAGGTCGGGGCTGCGCTCAAGCGTCCGGGCGCCGCTTGGACCGGTGACGATCACCGCCGGCTGGGCGGGCAGCGATTCGGCGGCGGCGAGCCTCTCTGCCTGCTCGAGACGGGGGAGGACGGTGGGATCGTCGCGCTGCTCGGCCCAGCGGTCACCGCTGAGCCCCGCGCCGACCGCGACCTTGCGCAAAAACGACTCGTCGATGCCCGAGGGCGGCACCTGGGCGAGGTTGCGCAGCAACAGGTCGGAGAACTGCCACTCGGCGTCGAGCCGCCCTGCGGCGATCGCGGCGATCGCCCCGACGGTCGTCTCACGCTCGCTCGTCACGAAGTGCTGGAAGACGAGGCGCACGTCACCGTTGCGCACGCGGGTGCGCACGAGGGAGGGAACCGTCCGCAGGTGCCAGCTTGCGCACGGCCGGCACTGCACGTCGTTGAAGACGTCGATCTGGACGCCGGCCTCGAGGTCGCCGAGCTCGTCACCGCGCTGGGGGAGGCCCCGGTACAGCTCGGCGGCCGCCTCGGCACCCTCCAGCGAAACCGACTGGCTGGTGATGGACTCGGAGCTCGTCGCGATGGTGGCCAGGCCCCAGACCACGAAGATCGCCACGATCGCCAGCACGATCACGATCGGCGTGCGGCTGCGCGGCCTCGCGGTTGCGCCGAGGCGCCGCGGGGGGCCGGGCGGCTGTGTGGCGCTCAACCGGCGACGGCCTTGTAGTAGCGGACGGCCAGCCCCGTGAGCAGCGTCTGGAAGGTCGCCTCGAGGCCCGCGCCCGCCTCGGTCGCGTAGGTCTGCAGGCCCGCCCGCTCGATTGCCTCGCTGCGCGAGATCACCTCGTCGACCAGCTCCGGGTGCTGATCGGAGAAGTACGCGCCCATGGAGTACAGGTCCGTGTCCATGAGCGAGGCGAGGAACCCCGCCTCCTCCTCGCTGCCACCGGCCACAGCAGCGGTCGCCTGACGGTCGTGCTCGTCCACGGGCCTATCGTAGAGCGCATACAGTCCGGCCATCGCTACGGCCTCCGACATCGCCGCCTTCTGCGACGAGCTGCTCGACAGCGACGGCTTCGGCGACTACTGCCCCAACGGGATCCAGGTCCCCGGAACCGGCGAGGTGCAGACGGTCGTCACCGGCGTCTCGGCCAACCTCGAGCTGATCGAGCGGGCGCTCGCCGCCGAGGCGCAGCTGATCGTCGTCCACCACGGGCTGTTCTGGGATGGCCAGCCGCGATCCCTCGACGAGCGCACGGCCGGGCGGCTGCGGCCGCTGCTGGCGGCCGGGGCAGCCCTGGCCGGGTACCACCTTCCGCTCGACGCCCATCCGGAGATCGGCAACAACGCCCTGCTGTGCCGGGAGCTGGGGTTCACCGTCGCCGAGGAACGGTTCTCCGCGATCCAGGGCCGGCCGATCGGCATCGTCGGCCGGCACGCCGAGGGCGTCCCGATCGACGAACTGATCGAGCGGGTCGGGACCGCCGTTGACCGCCCGCCCCTGCACCAGGGCGCCGGGCCCCACCGGGTCCGGTCGGTCGGCGTGGTCACCGGCGCGGGCGCCTCGGCGATCCATGAGGCGAGCGGCCTGGGGCTCGACCTGCTGCTCACCGGCGAGCCGAGCGAGTACGTGATGGCCGACGCGACCGAGACCGGGATCCACGTTCTTGCGGCCGGCCACTGGGCGACGGAGACGTTCGGCGTCCGCGCGCTCGGGGACCGGATCGCCCAGCGTTTCGGTGTCGAGCACCGGTTCGTGGCCGTGCCCAACCCGGTCTGATCCGGCCCGTCCGGGCGGCCGCGTTCGCGGAGTACCGGCAACGAGCGGCCATTTCGGCTGCCGTAGCCTTGACACATCCGCCACGAGGTGGATACTCGGCGGATCCGCAGGTTTTCGAGGAGAGGAGACGGTTTGGCCGTCCACATGACGCCGAGCGAGCTCGCCGACCGGATGGAGATGGATCGTGGCGAGGTGATCCGGCTGTGCCTGGAGCTGGGGGTTCCCATCCACCAGGGACGGATCGACCGCACGCTGCTCGCGGCTTCTCTGGCCGCGATCGATCGCCAGCAGGCCGAAACCAAGGCCGCCTGACCGCAACCGTGCCCGGCTGGTGTCGCGGCGGACGCTGCGGCCCGGCCGCGCGCGTCAGTTCAGCTCGGCGAAGGCGGCGGTGAGGTCGTCGGCGAAGCACGCGGGGTCGCCGACCATGTCGGGATCGGACGAAAAGCCGAAGCACATCTGCCCGTCGTAGCTGATGACCGCCACCCCGAGGCCGTGCCCGGGGAACAGCTGCATCTGCGGGTAGATGCCCGTCATCCGCTGCCCGGCGAGGTAGAGCGGCATCCGGGGTCCGGGCACGTTGGAGATCGTCAGGTTGAACATCTCCTTGCCCATCAGCTCCCGCGACGCCTGCGCCATCAGGTTGGGTGGCGCGAACGTGCCGAGACCCAGCAGCGCCTCCGCGCCGACGGCGTGTGAGCCGTCCTTGAGCGTGTCCATCGCCTCCGCGACCCGCCGGACCCGCGCGTGGGGCTCGGGCTCGTCTACGGGCAGGGGGCAGTAGATGTTGACGACGCGGTTGCCGGACTGGCCCTCCTGCTCTTCGGTGCGGATGCTCACCGGCACCTGGGCGGTCAGGGGCTCGTCCGTGGAGGCCCCGCGGCGCGCGAGGTCGCGACGCAGCGCGCCGGTCATCGCGGCGAGCACGACGTCGTTCACGCTGACCCCCAGGGCCTCCTTGGCCTTCTTGACGTCCTCGAGGGAGATGTCGACCCAGGCGAAGCGGCGGTGGGAGCCGACCTGCCCGTTGTACGGGGAGTCCGGCGACGCGGCGGCCCGTTCGCGCAGGATGCCCACGGCGCCCTGGGCAGCGTCGACCGCGCCCTTGACCGTGCCGATCGGATCGGTGGCCGCCCCGACGGCCGCCCCGACCGCCTTGCCCGGGACCGAGACGATCTCGCCGGCCGTGTCTGCGGCCACACCCCCGAGGCGACCCAGTTTCGAGGGCGGCCCGTCCGGGTCCCATTCGCCGGCGGACGGGTCCTCCGGCGGCGTGGCGTCCGGGTCGGTGTCAAACAGCATCGAGAGCACGTCCATCCCGGCCAGGCCGTCGATCATGCAGTGGTGGGTCTTGGAGACCAGGGCCGAGCGGCCGTCGGAGACGTTGCGCACGACGGTCTGCTCCCACAGCGGCTTGTCGCGGTCCAGGCGGCGGGAGAACAGCCGTCCCGCGAACTCCCTGAGGTCGTCGAGGTCCCCGCCGTCGAGGTCGTGCTCACGGACGTGGTGGCCGAGGTCGAAGCTCGCGTCGTCGACCCACTCGGGCCGGGCGACACCCGCGGGTGGGAACTGGAGCCGCTGGCGGTAGCGCGGCACCTGGTGCAGGCTCGCCTCCAGGCTGCGCATCAGATCGTCCCGGTCGAGCTGGCCGTCGAACAGCATGGCCGACCCGACGTGCATGTGCGAGCCGGAGTCCTGCTCTTCGATCTGCAGGAACGTCATGTCCAGCGCGCTGAGCCTGTCCCCCACGTGCGGCGTCCTCTCCGGTCGGCAGCAACGGTGCTCTGAACAGTACCCCCTGCCCCCGGCCCGCAAACACCGGGGGTATGCTCCGTTTCCGGCGGGACCTGGACCCGCGCGCGAACGCACAACGAGGAGAGGACCTTCATGGAGAGCGCCACCGTCCCGGACGAGAGCACGGGCTCGAAGACCATCGCCGACCTGCTGCCCAAGGCAGTCGAGCAGCACAACGAGTCCAAGGCGGTGATGTACAAGGACGACTCCGGAGAGTGGCAGACCGAGACCTACCAGGAGGTGGGGGTCCGGGTCCTGAAGATGGCCCTCGGGCTGATGGGTCTCGGCGTCCAGACCGGCGACAAGGTCTCGATCCTGGCCAACACCCGTCCCGAGTGGACCTTCTGGGACTTCGCCACGCTGTCGGTCGGCGGGACGGTCGTCCCGATCTACCAGACGAACTCGGCCGAAGAGTGCCAGTACGTCCTCGAGAACTCCGAGGCCAAGGTGGTCATCGTCGAGGACACGGAGCAGCTCGAGAAGCTCCGCAAGGTCCGCGACAAGGTCCCGGGCGTCGAGCACGTGATCCTCATGACCGGCGACAGCACCGACGACGCCCTGTCGGTCGATGACGTGATCGCCAAGGGCGAGGGCACGGACGCCAAGCAGTGGCAGGAGCGCTACGAGTCCGTATCCCCCGAGGACACCTGCACCATCATCTACACCTCGGGCACGACCGGGCCGCCCAAGGGCTGCGTCATCTCCCACGGCAACTACCGGTCGATGGTCGACATGTCGCTGGAGAAGAACGTCCTCGAGGAGGGCGAGCTGACGTACCTGTTCCTCCCGCTGGCGCACTCCTTCGCGCTGCTGATCCAACTCACCAGCTTCGACGTCGGAGGCACGCTGGCCTACTGGGAGCGCGACCCGCTGAAGATCGTGCCGAACCTCAGCGAGGTCAAGCCGACCTACTTCCCGTCGGTCCCGCGCATCTTCGAGAAGATGCACACGACGATCACCTCGGGCCTGGAGAACGCCGGGACGCCCAAGAAGCAGATCTTCCACTGGGCGATCGGCGTCGGCAAGAAGGTCCGCGAGGTCGAGGCGCGGGGCGAGGAGCCCGGCTTCTTGTTGCAGCGCCAGTACGACCTGGCGCACAAGCTCGCCCTGAGCAAGATTCAGGACGCCTTCGGCGGCAACATCAAGCAGTGCCTGACGGGTGCGGCACCGATCTCCAAGGAGATCCTGGAGTTCTTCCATGCCGCCGACGTCCTGGTGCTCGAAGGGTTCGGGATGACCGAGACCTCGACCGCCGCGACCATCAACACCCCCGACAAGTTCAAGTTCGGGACCGTCGGCACTCCGTTCAGCCGCGACGAGGTGAAGATCGCTGCCGAGGATGGCGAGATCCTCGTCAAGGGGCCCAACGTGTTCCAGGGCTACTACAACAACGAGGAAGCCACCAAGGAGGCGCTCGAGGACGGCTGGCTGCACACCGGCGACCTCGGGAAGATCGACGACGAGGGCTTTCTGTCGATCAGCGGCCGCAAGAAGGACATCATCATCACCGCGGGTGGCAAGAACATCACGCCGTCGAACTTCGAGGGCGACATGAAGCAGCACCGCCTGGTCAGCCAGTGCGTGATGGTCGGCGACCGCCGCCCGTACCTCACGGCCTTGGTGACCCTCGATCCCGAGGAGGCCGAGAAGTACGCCGACGAGAAGGACCTCTCCTCCTCGGACCGCGATGACCTGGCCAACAACGACACCGTGCGCTCGGACATCGAGTCCCACCTCGAGAAGGTCAACGAGAAGTACGCCCGCGTCGAACAGGTCAAGAAGTTCACCGTCCTGGAGCAGGACTTCACCCAGGAAGGCGACGAGCTGACCCCGACGATGAAGGTCAAGCGCAACGTCGTCGTGGACAAGTACGAGGGCAAGATCGAGAAGATGTACGAGGACAAGAACTAGGGGGCGCCGGGCCCGTCGCTGATGGCGGGCCCGGGGTCGTTCCGGGGCGCTGACCGCTACGGCCTTTGCTCCGGCCGTCTGGCGGCGGGTCCTGTCGCGGGAGCACCCACGAGCTGCGATCGCCTGCGGCGACGGTCTCGTGGCCTGTCTCCCACGCCACCCGCCGACCGTCCGCCTGGCGGTTGGAGCCCGGGCCGCCCGCGTTCGCTGAACGATTTGCCGCGCCAGAGACCCGAGAATCGTTCAGCGAGCGCTGGGCGTGGCTGGCGCCCCGGTACGGCCGTCCTAGGCGGAGTTCTGCCGCAAAAAGGCGCCGGTGGTTTGTTCGAGGACGCGGCGCCAGGCGGAGGATTCTTCTCGGTCGGATTCGACCTGCTGGAGGACCTGGTTGACGCGGCGCATCGAGATCTCGATGCCGTGGCGGGCGCAGACTTCCTTGTAGTGGTCGAAGTCCTTGGCCAGCTTGACCGTGACCGACTCGAAGCCGTGGCGGGCGATGGCCAGGCGTTGGGAGTAGTTCATGATCGAGGTGCCGAACATCAGCTCGTCGTTGGGCTCGGGCTCGATGAGGATGATGTCGACGCCCGGGTACTTCTCGTGCCAGTACTGGACCATCTGGTGCAGGCGGGCGTGGGCGATCAGCTTGAAGGCCTGGTAGCCGACGTACGGGAAGCCCATGTCGGCGACACGCTGGGCCCGGCTGCCGAACATCGTGGGGATCCGCTTCTGGAACTCGTTGACGTAGGGCACCAGCGGGTTGACCACCAGGATCAGCTTGGCCCCCCGCTCCACGGCGATGTCGACGTTCGTCGTCGAGCGGATGCCGCCGTCGACCAGCTGCCGGCCCTTGAGGTCGACCGGGGCGTAGACCATGGGCAGGGCGCCCGACGCCGCCACCGCGGTGGAGATCGGGACGTCGGCCCAGTCGCCCTCGCCGAGGATCACCCGTTCGCAGGTGTCGAGGTCGGTGGCCGGAAGGTAGAGCTCGTTGTCGAGCAGCCGGAAGTCGTCGTGACGGTCGGGGTCGCTGAGAACCTCGGCCACGTAGTCCTCGAGCCCGCTCTGCGTGTAGAAGCCCGAGGGGAGCATCTCGACCAGCGCGATGATGAAGTCCATCGGGGTGAGTTCGCGAAGGTTGGGAAGCAGCGTGCGCGCCATGCCCAGCATGCGCAGCGGGGCGAGAGCGGCACCGGTCAAGAACCCCTTGTAGTTCGGCCGCAGCAGGACGTCGAGCTCGGGGTCGGGGAACGGCGACGGCAGGTTCTTGTTGAGAACCCGCATCATCTCCTCGGGCGTGACGCCGTTGGCCGTCAGCGCGGCCACGAAGGCACCGGCGCTCGTGCCGACGTAGACGTCGAACTCGTTGACGGTGCGATCTACCGCCAGCAGGTCGAACGCGCGAAGCGCGCCGATCTCGTAGACGCCGCCGGTGAAGCCGCCACCTCCCAGGACCAGAGCGGTCTTGGATCGGTTCCGTCCTCGGCGCCCGGAAGCGCTCTTTCCGCCCGAATCGAGCGGGACAACCCGTCCCATGGTTCGACGGTTATACCACCGAGGGGGGCCGACCCCGAACCACGACAGCCCCGACCGCGACTTCGGCGGCCGGGCGGCGTTGTCACGAACATGCGCGCCCGCGTCCCGATCGTCCTGCTCTCCGCGGCCCTGCTTCTCGTCGGCGCCGCTCCGGCGACGGCGGCCTCGCGGTATCAGGGCGAGCGGCCCTTCGACACCAAGTCCAGCGGCACCGAGCCGCAGGCGCGCAGCTCGGCCATCAGCCTGCGCACCCTGCGCGGCCGGCTGGCCTCGTCGATGCGCAGCGCGGGCCGCTACAGCGGCGCCTACGTCTACGACCTAGACAGCAAGCGCGGGCTGTACTCCAAGCGGGGAACCCGCACACGCATCCTCGCCTCGAACACGAAGCTGTTCACCACTGCCGCATCGTTGGAGCGGCTGGGAGCCCGGATGCCGATCACGACCTCGGTGCGAGCGAGCGGAACGAGGCAGCCGGTCACGGGCTCAGCCACGGACTGGAAACTCTCCGGCGACCTGTACCTGCGCGGCGGGGGCGACCCCGTGTTCGGCTGGCCGACCTACCACCGGCGGTACGCGCACGGACTCCTGACCGACGTCCGCGAGCTGGCCGCGGCCATCGCCGACTCGGGGCTCACCGAGGTCAGCGGCGCCCTGTACGCCGACGACACGATCTTCGACCGGCTGCGCGGCGTCCCGGGATCAGGCTACGCGCTGTCACGGTGGATCGGGCCGGTCTCCGGGTTGTCGTGGAACGGTGGCTTCGTCGGCAACGGGCAGACCAGCTTCCTCGCCAACCCGCCCCTGACCGCCAGCCGTGAGCTCGCGTCGGCCCTGCGCCGCCGAGGGGTCAAGGTCCGCGATGCCGCCCGCCTTCGGGTGACCCCCACCTCGGCGGCGACGGTGGCCGACATCGCCTCGCCCACCCTGGCCGAGCTGGCCGGCGAGACGAACCGCCAGTCCGACAACTTCGTCGCCGAGATGCTGCTCAAGGGCCTCGGTGCGGGCACGGGCGGCGACGGCACCACGCGGTCGGGCGCCCGCGCAGCGCGCTCCGCGGCCCAGGCGATCGGCCAGTCGCGGGCCACGCTGGTCGACGGTTCCGGACTCAGCCGCGGCAACCGCGCGGCCCCGGCGCACGTGGTGCGGCTCCTGCGCGGCATGTACGCGTCGGACTCGTGGGAGCCGTTCCGCGACTCGCTCGCGCGACCGGGCCGCTCGGGGACCCTCAACAAGCGGATGCGTGGGACGCTTGCCCGCAACCGCTGCCGCGCGAAGACGGGGACCCTGAACGGAGCGAGCGCGCTCTCGGGCTACTGCAAGACGGGTTCGGGCCGCCACGTCGCGTTCTCGTTTCTGATGAACGGCGCGAACGTGTACACCGCCCGGCGCGTGCAGGACCAGATGGCCTCGGCCATCGCCGCGTACCGCTAGCCGGACTCCGGCCACGCAACGGCGGGACGGTACTGTGCCGCGAGTGCCAGTTCGGGGTGGCCGGCGTCGTCCACCACCCGTCTCGACGAGGAGAACCTGATGCGCATCGGGATCACCGGGAGCGCCACGATCGGAGCGATCGCGCAATCCGCCACGCAGGACTCGACGATCGTCGCCCGCGTGGACGCGCAGGCCCGATAGCCCCATGCGCCTCTCGGCCAAGGTCGACTACGCGGTTCGAGCCACGCTGGTTCTCGCGGATGCCTGGGGCGAGGGGCCGGTGAAGGCGGGCACGATCGCCCACAGCCAAAGGATCCCGATCCGCTTCCTCGAGAACATCCTCATGGACCTGCGCCGGGCGGGGCTTGTCCGGTCGCGCCGCGGAGCCGATGGTGGATATGAGCTGGCCCGTGCTCCCGGGGAGATCACCATCGCCGACGTGATGCGCGTCGAGCAGGGCAACCTCGCCGACATCCACGGCGACCGCCCCGAAGATGTCGACTACGACGAGGCGGCCGAGCACCTCCGCGATGTCTGGGTGGCTGCCCGCTCGGCCTACCGGGCGGTCCTCGAGCAGGTCACGCTGGCTGACGTTGTCGGAGGCGAGCTTCCCCGCCAGGTGGCGGCGCTTGCGGACGACGCCGACGCCTGGCGCTCCTGGCCGCAGCGCTGAGACCCCGGAAGCCCGCTGCACCACCTCGACCTGCCGGGGACGTCAGCGGGCCTATTCTTCACTATCTTGATCGACTTGCTTTACTTCTTGGCTCAGCGTGTCCCTCGAACGCCGGAGCTGACCATGCCCGTCCTCGTCCTCATCGCCATCGCCGGCCTCGTCGCCCAGCTGATCGACGGGTCGCTCGGCATGGCCTACGGCGTCACCTCGACCTCCCTGCTGCTCACCTTTGGGGTCAGCCCCGCCGCCGCGTCGGCCTCGGTCCATATCGCCGAGCTGGCCACCACGGCCGCGTCGGCCACGGCGCACGCGCGGTTTCGCAACGTCGACTGGCGAGTCGTAGTGGCGCTGGCCGTCCCCGGTGCCGTGGGGGCGTTCGCCGGCGCCGTCGTGTTGAGCTCGCTCTCCACGGAGGTTGCCGCGCCGGTCATGTCGGTGATCCTGCTCGGTGTCGGCATCTACGTGCTGCTGCGATTCGCCCGCGGGCCACGGGAGGCTGAACGCTCCTCGAAGGTCCTGCCTGCCCGGTTCCTGTCGCCCCTGGGCCTGGTTGGCGGGTTTCTCGACGCCTCCGGCGGCGGGGGCTGGGGGCCGGTGTCCACCCCCACGCTCCTGGCGTCCGGGCGGCTGGAGCCCCGCAAGGTCGTGGGCTCCGTCGACACCGCGGAGTTCCTTGTCGCCCTGGGAGCCTCGGCCGGCTTCTTGATCGCCCTCGACTCCTCCGACCTCGTCGGCTCGTGGATCGTGGCGCTCGTGGTCGGCGGGGTCCTGGCCGCTCCCTTCGCGGCGTGGCTCGTGCAGAAGCTGCCGCCGAGGGTCCTGGGCGTGGCCGTGGGCGGAATGGTCACGATCACCAACGTCCGCGCCCTGCTCTCGGTCGCCGGGATCCAGGACACGGCTCTGTCCGTCGCCTTCGCGCTGGGGGCCGCTGCCTGGCTGTCGGCCATGGTCGCCTGGTGGATCCGCGACCGCGACGCAACGCCACAGCCCGGCTGAGGCGAGGGGTCGCTCCCCTACTCCGGCTGGCCTTCGCCGATGGGTACGGTGCGGGGGTGCAATCCGCGACGTCGAGCGTCGGCGACAGCCCGGAACTGCGGTTCGCCAGCACCGCCGGCCGCTGGGTCCTCGCGGCGACCATCGTCGGCTCGGCCGTGGCCCAGATCACCGGGACCGTGGTCAACGTGGGCCTGCCGGCGATCGGGGAGGATCTGGGCGCCGACCTGGCCGATCTGCAGTGGGTGATCAACGGCTACCTGCTGACGCTGGCCGCGCTGATCCTGGTCGGAGGATCCCTGGGCGACCGCTTCGGCCGCCGCCGCGTCTTTCAGATCGGCGTCATCTGGTTCGCAACCGCGTCGCTGGCCTGCGCGGCGGCACCGACCATCGAAGTGCTCGTTGCCGCACGGATCCTGCAGGGGATCGGCGGGGCGCTGCTCACCCCCGGGAGCCTGTCGATCATCCAGGCCACGTTCCGGCGCGCCGACCGAGCACGGGCGATCGGCGCCTGGGCCGCCCTCGGCGGCATCGGTGCGGCCATCGGGCCCCTCCTGGGTGGCTATCTCATCGACGCGATCTCCTGGCGGGCGGTCTTCCTGATCAACCTCCCGCTGGCAGCATTCGTCGTCTACGCCGCCGCGCGACACGTGCCCGAGAGCCGTGAGCCCGAGCCACGCCCCCTGGACCGCCCAGGTGCGGCCCTGGCCATCATCGGGCTGGCCGGTGCCACGTACGCCCTGATCGGCGCGCCTGATCGCGGACTCGGCTCGCCGGCCGTGCTCATCGCCGCCGCGGTAGGCCTGGCCGCTCTGGCGGGCTTCGGCTATGTGCAACGCACCTCCGAGCATCCGATGATGCCGCTGTCGGCGTTCGCCAACCGCCAGTTCAGCGCCGCGAACGCCCTGACCTTCGTCGTCTACGGGGCCCTGGGGGGCGTGTTCTTCCTGTTCGTCGTGTTCCTGCAGGTGGTGCTCGACTACTCGGCGCTGCAGGCCGGCGCCGCCTCGCTGCCCATCACGGTGATCATGCTGCTGCTCTCCGAGCGGGCCGGCGAGCTCGCCGAGCGGATCGGCCCCCGGTGGCCGCTGACCGTGGGGCCGCTGCTCATCGCCGGCGGCATGGTCCTTCTCGGCCAGATCGATCCCGGGGCCTCGTATGCGACCGGGGTCCTGCCCGGTCTGGTGGTCTTCGGCCTTGGCCTCGCCGCCACGGTGGCCCCGGTCACCTCGACGGCGCTTGCCGCGGCCGACCAGCGCCACACCGGCGTCGCCTCAGGAATCAACAACGCCGTCGCCCGCACGGCCGGGTTGATCGCGGTCGCCGTGCTGCCGTGGATCGCCGGGCTGTCCGGCCAGGCCTACGACGACCCGGACGCCCTCGGCCGGGGCTTCGAGATCGCGATGTGGTCGACCGCCGGGCTTGCCGCCGCGGGGGCACTGCTGGCCGCGGTGACCATCAGCTCCGACCTGCTCGAAGAGGACGCCGACACCGCCGAGGGCACGGGCGCCGGCACCGCCGACGGCCGGGCCGACCACGACGGCGGCCGACACGTCGCCCGTGGCTGCGCGATCGACGGCCCGCCCCCCTGCTGGGACGAGGACAGGGTGGCACCAACCCAGACCGAGGCGCCCGCGGTCGCCACCTAGGCTTCCGGGGCCGGTACGGACGGGGCGGGCTAGGCCTCGTCGGTCAGGATCAGCTCGCGCAGCCCCTGCTCGTCGATGACGGTGACGCCGAGACGCTCCGCCTTCTCGAGCTTGGAGCCGGCGTTGTCGCCGGCCACCACGTAGTCGGTCTTGCCCGACACCGATTGGGTGACTTTCGCTCCGTGGGCCCGAGCGAGCTTCTGGGCCTCGGTTCGGCTGAGCGTCGGCAGCGTTCCGGTCAGCACCACGACCTTGCCGGCCAGGGGCCCTTCCTCGCGGCGCTGCTCGGATGGGTCGAGGGCCAGGCGCAACCCGGCGACGCGGAGCTTGTCGAGAAGCACGTCCATGCGATCGGTGCGCAGCTCGTCGACAAGCTGGGCGGCCAGGACGGGCCCGATGCCCTCGGCCTGCTCGATCTGCTCGGGCGTCGCGGCCAGCAATGCGTCCATCGACCCGAAGTGCTGGGCCAGCGCGTCGGCGTTGACCGAACCGACGCCGGGGATGCCCAGCCCGTAGAGCAGCCGGCCGAACGGGCGTCCGCGCGACCGCTCGATCGCCTCGATGAGGTTGGCTGCCGACAGCTCGGCGAACCCCTCCAGGCCGGTCAGCTGCTCGGCTGTCAGCGCAAAGATGTCGCCCACATCGGCGATGAGCTTCTCGTCGAGCAGGCGCCGAGCGAGCTTCTCGCCCAGGCCCTCGATATCCATGGCGCCACGGGATACGAAGTGCTTGACGTGCTGGAAGCCCTGGGCCGGGCAGCCGGCCGCGTTGGGACAGATGGTCCACACCCCTTCGGGCTTGGTGGTGGCGGTGCCGCACGCTGGGCAGTACTCAGGCGGCCGCGGCACCGGCCGGTCCTGCGGCCGGTCGCGGGTGACCGGGCCTTCGACCCGCGGGATCACGTCGCCCGCCCGCATCACGATCACCTCGTCGCCCTCGCGGACATCCTTGCGCTCGAGGTCCTCCTCGTTGTGCAGGGTCGCCTGACTGACGGTCACGCCGCCGACCTGCACGGGCTCCAGCTCGGCGAACGGCACGAGGTGCCCGGTACGCCCGACGTTCCAGACGACCCGCCGCAGCACCGTGGTCGCCGTGGTCGGAGGGAACTTCCACGCGATCGACCACCGCGGCTCGCGACCGGCCACCCCCAGCCGCCACCACAGGTCGCGCTCGTCGACCTTGACGACGACGCCGTCGATCTCGTAGTCGAGCCCGTCGCGCCGCTGTTCCCACCAGCGGCACCGCTCGACGACCTCGTCGATCGTGGCGTGACGGGCGATGTCGGGGTTGACCCGGAACCGGTGCGCCCGCAGCCACTCCAGCTCCTCGGTGTGGGTGGAGAACTCGATGCCGCGCGTGTGCCCGGTTCCGTAGATCCAGATGGTCAGCGGCCGTTGCGCGGCGAGCTGCGGATCAAGCTGGCGAATCGACCCTGCGGCCGAGTTGCGCGGGTTGGCGAACGCGGCCTCCCCGGCCGCCGTGCGTCGCTCGTTGAGCTTGGCGAAGTCCGAGCGCGGGAGGTAGACCTCACCGCGGGCTTCGACGACCTCCGGGCCCTCGTCGAGCCGTAGCGGGATCGCCTTGATCGTCCGCAGGTTCTGGGTCACGTCCTCGCCGACCTGCCCGTCCCCACGGGTCGCGCCAACGCTGAAGCAACCGTGATCGTAGGTGAGCGAGATGGCGAGCCCATCGATCTTGGGCTCGGTGACGAAGCTCAGCTCGGCGTCTTCGATCCCCTCGCGGGCGAGGTGGTTGCGGACCCGCACCTCCCAGGCGCGGAGCTCCTCCTCGTTGCGGGCATTGCCGAGCGACAGCATCCGCTCGGCGTGGGTGACCTGCGCGAAGGACTCCAGCGGGGCGGCCCCCACGCGCTGCGTCGGGGAGTCGGGGGTCCGCAGATCCGGATGCCGGGCCTCGAGGGCGCGGAGCTCGTCGAGCAGCTCGTCGTAGGCGAGGTCGGAGACCTCGGGGTCGTCGAATACGTAGTAGCGATGGTTGTGGTGGGCGAGCACGCCCCGTAGCTCGGCGGCGCGCTCGGCGGCCTCGGCGGGCGGCTGGGCGTCGGGGGTCACCGTCGTCCAGAAGCGCCGGGCGCCTCGGGCTCGCCCCCCGGCGGGATGAGGTCGTCCAGCGGCCGGTCGCGCAGCCAGTCGAGTCCCTGCGGATCGGTCAGGTCGAAGTGCAGCGCGCTCACCGCGATCCGGCCCCGCGCGACGGCGTGCAGGTCGGTTCCCTGCTCGTCTTCGAACGTGGGCTCGAACCCGTAGATCTCGTAGTGCTTGTGGCCCGTCTGTTCGTCGGTGTCGACGAGCTTGAGTTCGTCGTTGTAGATCCGTTTGCCCAGGCGCGTGACCTCCACGCCGTCCGGGGTGCCCGCCGGACAGTTGATGTTGATCAGGGTCGCCTCGGGCATGGGGTCGTCGGCTTGCCGCCGGACCAGACCGCAGGTGAACGCGACCGAGTGGGTGAAGTCGAAGCTGCGCCCGAGCCGGAAGTCGAGCTCACGGCGATCGGACTGCTGGGAGACGGCGATGGCCGGGATCCCGAGCACGATCCCCTCGAGCGCCGCTGCGACGGTCCCGGAATAGGTGATGTCGTCGCCGAGGTTGGCGCCGTGGTTGATGCCCGAGACGATCAGCTCGGGCCGCTCCCCGACCAGGCCGAGGTCGGCGAAACGGACGCAGTCCACCGGGGTACCGCCCGTGGCGAACCCGGTGGTCCCGTCGGCGAAGGCGAACTCCTCGACCTTCAGCGGCGAGCGCGTCGTGATGCTCCGAGCCGTCGCGCTGCGGTTCGACGACGGCGCAACCACGCTGAGCTCGACCCCCGGGACCTCGAGCAGGCCCCGCCGCAACTCGTTGAGCCCGACGGCGCCGATGCCGTCGTCGTTGGTGAGCAGGACCCGCACGGGGCGGGATTCTATGGAGGCTCGCCCCGGGTCAGTACGTGACGCGAACGAGATGCAGCCCATGGGCGGGCGCGGTCTCGCCCGCGTCGCGCCGGTGGGCCCCCGAGAGCAGCTCCGGAAGCGTGTCGATGTCCCGCCGGTCGCAGGCCACCTCCAGCATCGTGCCGACGATCGCACGGACCATGTGGCGCATGAAGGTGTCGCCCTCGATCCAGAAGCCGAGGATGTGGGTCGGGTCCGTGCCGCTGTCGGTGACCGGGTGCGGACGCTCACGCTCCCAGCGGGCAGCGAGGATCCGTCGCGCGAAGCGCACGTGATCGGTCTCCGTCGGCGTGAAGGCAGTGAAGTCGTGTTCGCCGACCAGCATCTCGGCGCAGGCGTCGAGGAGGCCGGTGTCGAGCGGGCGCGACCGCCACAGGGCACGGTTGTGCTCGAGCGGCCACCGAACGGGCCCGGCCAGCAGCCGGTAGCAGTACGTGCGCGAGCGGGCGTCGCGGCGGGCGTCGAACCCGTCCGGCATCTCGGTGACGGCGTGGACGGCGATGTCGTGGGGCAACAACCCGTTGAGGGCACGGACCAGCGTGTCGGCGGGCGGCCCCGACCACCGCAGGCTGACCACCTGACGCCAGGCGTGGACGCCGGCGTCGGTGCGCCCGGCGACGGTGAGAGCCGGTCGCTCGCCGCCGATCAGGCGGGCCAGCGCGGCGACCAGCTCGCTCTCGACCGCGCGCTTTCCCGGCTGGGCAGCCCACCCACAGAACCCCGTCCCGTCGTAGGCGAGCTCGATGCGCAGCGTGACCGGCGCGCCCCCACTCACCCCACTTCACGCAGCAGGTCGTCGATGGCCTCGGCGATCGGCTCCGGATGGTCTTCGGGGGTGAAGTGCTTGGCCCCGTCGATCTCCCGAAGCTCGGCGCCGAGGTCATCGGCGAGCCGGCGTCCGTAGCTCACCGGTTGGAAATCGTCGCCGGTGCCCCAGACAAGCCGGGCCGGGAGGCTGAGCTGGGGGAGCTGACCGGCGATCGCCTCGGTGTCGCCGGAATCCAGCGACTGGGCCTGGCGGGCGAAAGCGGCCGCCCCGCCGCTGTCCCGGTAGCCGGGCCAGTGGGCCTCGTACGCCTCACGGGCCTGGTCCGCGGTGTCGTGGCCGGGCCGGTAGAACCGTTCGAGCATCCGCGAGAACACGGCGTTGGGAAGTCGGCTGACCACCGGCGCGCCGGTCGCGATGACCTTCATCGGGGTCACTGGCCACGAGTCGTAGCTGATGCAGTTGGTGAGCACGAGACCGCGCAAGCGCGATGGATCGCGGACCGCGGCGACCTGGGCAACTCCTCCGCCGAGGTCGTGGCCCACGAGGACCGCCCCGTCGAGGTCGAGGTGGTCCATCCAGGCATGCAGGTACTCGGCCTGCCGAGCCACGGAGATGTCGCGCCCCGCGCCCTGCTCGCCCGAGTGCCCGTAGCCCACCATCTCCCAGGCCAGGCAGCGGGCGCCCGAGATCCGCGGCACGACGTGCCGCCACAGGGCGGGCGACGTGGGGATCCCGTGGACGAGGACGACGGGTGTGCCTTCCCCCTGTTCCTCCCAGCGCATCGGGATGCTGTTGATCGTCGCTGTTCGTGTCTGCATTCTCTGGTTCCTTCCCACGTGGTGGCCGTGACTTCCGTAGAGCGTTCCCGCCAACGGACTTCTCACGCCCGGTGCTCAGCTGCGGAGCGCCGGCAGCACCGTCTCCTCGTAGAGGCGGATCGACCCCATCGGGTCGGCAGCCCCGACCAGCTGGCAGCAGACGACGTCGACCCCCTCGATGGACGCGACCTCGCGGACGCGCTCGATATGCTCGTCGCTGTTGGCCGAGACGATGAATCCCTCGTCGGCGAACTGCTCGTCGGTCATCTGGTCGTCGGCGATCTCTGCATCCGGGCGGGGTCGTGGATGTCCTCGAGGTGCAGTTCGTCGAGCTGGGTCGGTTTCCACATCCGGGCGCCTTCGATGACCTGGTCACGACTCTGTGCCCAGGCGAAGGCCGTCTGTGCGACGACGGGGCCGGGTTCGCAGCCGTGCTCCGAGCAGGAGTCGCGGTAGGCCGCGATCACCTCGCCGGCGATCTCCGGGTCGCCCATCGTCCACAGGCCGTCGCCGTGGCGTCCGGCGATCTGGGCTGCCTGGGGACCGAAAGCCGAGACGATCAGCCGAGGCCGGCTCTCGGCGCGGGTGTAGAGCCTGGCGTCGTGGAGGCTGAACCAGCCGCCGTCCATCGTCACGGTCTCTCCGTCCCACAGCCGGCGGATCGCCTCGAGCCCGGTGTCAAACGGCCGCAGCATGTCGCCGGCGTCAGGCCACTCGAGGCCGAGGGGGATCTCGTTGAGCGCCTCACCCGAGCCGACCCCGACGTCATCCGCCCCGGGTACAGCTCTTCGAGGCTCATGAAGGCCTGGGCGATCACCCCGGGGTGGTAGTGGTGGATGACCGGGGTAACTCCTGTGGCCAGGGGACGGTCGGTCAGCTGGCCGATAGCACCGAGCGTGACCCACGCCTGGGCGGCCTGCCCGTCGGGCCACCAGGGCGCAAAATGGTTGGAGAGGCCGATCGCGTCGAACCCGGTCCGGTCTGCCGCCTGGGCGTGGTCGATGAGCTGCGAGGGCGGGAACTACTCAGTGGATCCGGCAAACCAGTACCCCATGGGTCCTTTCGTCGGGGACCACCACCACGTACCCGTCTCGAGCCAGGTTGCATGCCCCGGCCTCGGGATCTCGTAGACGCGCCTACCCGCCGGAGCGGGTGCCGATGGCCCTCAGGTAGGTACCGTGGATCTCGACCCCGTCGGGGTGCGGGTAGGCGAATGCCTCCACCGCAGCGCGCATGGACCGCCGGATCTCCTCCTCGCGGCCCTGCTCCTTCGCCGCGGCCAGGGCCACGATGAACACGCCCGAGTTGGCCTCCCACCCGGCGAGGTAGTCGTCGACGCTCTCGGCGTGGAAGCGGTGGGTGACCAGCTCGAAGTCGAAGGACACGGCACTCCCGAACAGCTTCGAGACGTGATCCGCGTCGCCCCAGAGCACCGCCGGCTGCGCGTAGGAGGGTGGTTCGGGCAGGACGTCGGCCGTGGCCTTGAGGGCGTGGCCGGTCAGCCCGTCGGGTGTCCAGGCACAGAACGCGATCGTCGCGCCGGGCCGGGCGACCCGGGCAAGCTCGTCGGCGACGACCTGGTGGCGTGGCGCGAACATCGAGCCGAAGACCGAGGCGACCGCGTCGAACGACCCGACGGCGACCCCGAGGTCTTCCGCGTCCCCCTGCGCCCACTCGATCGTGGCTCCGCTGTCGCGCGCCCGAGCCTTGTCGAGCATCTCGGAAGCGAGGTCGATCGCGGTCACGTTCCACCCGCGTCGCGCGGCCGGGATGGCGAGGTTGCCGGTCCCGGTGGCGACGTCGAGCAACCGCATCCCCGCCCCATCACCCAGCCGCTCGAGCAGCTCGACCGACGCGGACTCCAGCTGCTCTCCGATCGCGGCGTAGTCGCCGACCTTGCCCCAGACATGGGCATGAGCCTGCTTGAGCTGAGCGGGATCGGGCTCGTCCATCATCTGTGGCGTACCCGCCCCGGGCGGCCGCCTACCGGATCGCCACCGGCTCGCAGTCCGCGAGCAGGCGCTCCGGCGCTCCCACATCGGGGCGTCGCACCCAACCGACTCTAGCCGCCGGCACGGGTGCTCCAGCGGCGTCGCTCACCAGTCTTGACGTGACCCAGCCCGCTGGGCGGGCGGCGGCACGGGTCGGGCACGCCTGGGGCGCCGCCCGCCCCCTCAGACGAATTCGATGCGCACGATTTCCGCGCTGTCCGACCGGCGCGGGCCCAGCTTCAGGATCCGCGTGTAGCCGCCGGGGCGGGCCTCGTAGCGCGGAGCCAGGTCCTCGAACAGCTTGTGCACGATGAACCGGTCCTGGCCGAGCTTGGACATCGCCTGGCGGCGGGCGTGGTGGTCGCCACGCTTGCCGAGCGTGATCAGCTTCTCGACCTCGGGCTTGACCGCCTTGGCCTTGGCCTGGGTCGTCTCGATCGCCTCGTGGTCGATCATCTGCCGGCACATGGTGCGCAGCAGGGCCTTGCGATGGGCGCTGTCGCGACCGAGCTTGTGACGCTGTCGGCGGTGACGCATCGACTAGTCCCCGCGGAGCGAGAGGCCGCGGGCCTCCAGGGTCTCCTTGACCTCGTCGATCGACTTCTTACCGAAGTTCGGGATCGCCCCGAGCTCGGACTCCGACTTGGTCACCAGCTCGCCGACGGTCTGCACGCCGGCACGCTTGAGGCAGTTGTACGAGCGGACGCCGAGCTCGAGCTCCTCGATGAGGATCTCGTCGAGGCCGTCGGGGGCGCCGGCGGCGCGACCCGGGCCGGCGCTGCCGACATCGGCGACGACCGGCTCACGGGCGGTGAGCTCCTCGACCCGGTCGGCGTCGGTGAAGATCGCCAGGTTCTTGATGAGGATCTCGGCGCCCTCGCGCAGCGCGGTGCCGGGCTCGACGGAACCGTCGGTCTCGATGTCGATCGACAGCTTGTCGAAGTCGGTGCGCTGACCGACGCGGGCGGCGTCGACCGAGTAGGCGACCCGGCGGATCGGGCTGAAGATCGAGTCGATGGGCACGACGCCGATCGGCTGCTCCTCGCTCTTGTTCTCCTCGGCCGGGGAGTACCCGCGGCCGCGGCCGATCGTCACGTACATCTCGATCTTGGTCTTCTTCTCGAGCGTGGCGATGTGGGCCTTGGGGTTGAGGATCTCCACCCCGCTCGGCAGGTCGATGTCCCCGGCGGTGACCTCACCGGGACCGGTGGACACCAGGGGCGCTTCGATCTCGTCGGCGTCGGTGTGCATCCGGCAGACGACGTCCTTGAGGTTGAGCACGACATCGGTCACGTCTTCCTTGACGCCTTCGATCGTCGAAAACTCGTGGGCGACGCCCTCGATGCGGACGCTGGTGATGGCGGCACCACCGAGCGACGAGAGCAGGACGCGGCGCAGGCTGTTGCCAAACGTGTACGCGAAGCCCTTGTCGAGCGGCTCGATGACGTAGGTCCCGCGGTTCGTCTCGGTCTTCTCGGATGAGATCTGCGGGGTCTGGAAGTCGGACAGGGTGGTCATTGGCACCTCGGGGTGGGTCGGCGGGTTGGCGCGGGACTACTTGGAGTACAGCTCGACGATGAGCTGCTCCTGGACCGGGGCGGAGATCTCCTCACGCTCCGGCTCGCGCAAGACCTTGGCGGTCAGGCCATCGTGGTCGGCCTGCAGCCACGGCGGTACTGCTGCGGTGAGCTCGGTGGCCGTCCGAATTGTCTCGGTGGCCTTCGAGCTTTCCTTGATGGAGATCACGTCCTCGGGACTGACCCGGAAAGAGGGGATGTCGACGCGGCGGCCGTTGACCTGCCAGTGCCCGTGCAGGACGAGCTGGCGGGCCTGGCGACGCGAGGTCGCGAAGCCGAGACGGACGATCACGTTGTCGAGCCGCATCTCGAGCATCCGCAGCAGGTTCTCGCCGGTGACGCCCGGCTGGCGGGACGCCTTGGCGTAGTAGTTGCGGAACTGCCGCTCGAGGATCCCGTAGTAGCGACGGGTCTTCTGCTTCTCGCGCAGCTGGACGCGGTACTCGGACTGCTTGACGCGGCCGCGCCCATGGTCACCGGGCGGGTAGGACCGGCGATCGACGGCGCACTTGTCGGTCAGGCAGCGCTCGCCCTTGAGAAAGAGCTTCTGGCCTTCGCGGCGGCACTGCTTGCACTGGGGGGAGGTATCTCGGGCCATGGTTGGTGCCTCTAGACGCGCCGGCGCTTGCGCGGGCGGCAGCCGTTGTGGGCTTGCGGGGTGACGTCGCGGACCGAGGTGACCTCGAGCCCGGCGGCCTGGAGCGAGCGGATCGCGGTCTCACGGCCGGAGCCGGAGCCCTTGGCGAACACGTCGACCTTCTGCAGGCCGTGCTCCATGCCCTTCTTGGCCGCGCCGTCGGCGGTGACCTGGGCGGCGAAGGGGGTGGACTTGCGCGAGCCCTTGAAGCCCGCGCTGCCGGCTGACTCCCAGGCGATGACGTTGCCGTCGCGGTCGGTCAGCGTGACGATGGTGTTGTTGAACGAGACCTTCACGTGGGCCTGTCCGTGGGAGATGTTCTTGCGGACCTTGCGTCCGCGTCGCTTCGGCTGGGGCATCCGCTCTCCTACCGCCGCTTGACGGTGGTGCGCCGGGGACCCTTGCGGGTACGGCTGTTGGTCTTGGTCCGCTGCCCGTTGACGGGCAGGCCGCGGCGGTGGCGCAGGCCGCGGTAGGCGCCGATCTCCATCAGGCGCTTGATGTTCTGCGACCGCTCACGTCGCAGGTCTCCCTCGATGACCTGGGCTTCGATGAGCCGGCGCAGGCGGATCACCTCGTCCTCGGTGAGGTCCTTGACGTAGGTGTCGGGGTTGACCTCGGCCTCGGCCAGGGCCTGCTGGGCCCGGGTACGGCCGATGCCGTAGATGTAGGTCAGGCCGATCTCGACCCGCTTGTTCAGTGGAATGTTGATGCCCGCAATGCGCGCCAAATTCTTGCCTTTCCTATCCCTGCCGCTGCTTGTGGCGGGGGTTCTGACA
>JBPCPM010000139.1:0-8823 GCA_050999155.1 Solirubrobacterales bacterium | reverse complement strand
ACCCGGGGACGGTCGGGTTGTGGGTACCGGCTCCTTGGCCTTTCGCCGCCCTGGTCGTGTTGGTGAGCCGGGCGGGGGAGGGGGGCACCGCCGGTCCGGGCGGCGCGCTGGGCTCCCAGCGCATCGGGATCGCCGAGTTCTCCGAGGAGCTGTTCGCCGACCCCGCGTTTCACCGTTTCGAGCGCCTGGGCGTCGGCCACGTCCGCCGTGTCGTGCCGGTCGACGTCGTGGAGGCCGGGGGGCAGGACCTCGCGCGGCTGGACCGGTGGATGGCCGGCGCCCGCCAGCGGGGCCTGGAGGCGATGGCGTCCTTCGGCGTCCAGCGCACCGATCGCCACCTGCCGAGCGACGCGGAGTACCGCCGCAACATCACGGCCTTCATGGACCGCTACTCGTGGGTCCACACGTTCTCGCCGTGGAACGAGCCCAACCACCGGGCCCAGCCAACCCATACCGATCCGGCGACCGCCGCGCGCTTCTACCGGATCGTGCGCTCGGAGTGCGAGCGTCGCTACGACGACTGCCGGGTGGTCGCCCTCGAGCCCGACGACCAGAGCGACATGGCCGCCTACGTGCGGGGCTTCCTCGCAGAGCTGGCCCCCGAGCGTCCGAAGCTGTGGGGCTTTCACGACTACGTGGACGTCAACCGCCGCGTCTCCGAGCCCGACCAGGCCCTCAAGAAGCTGCTGGCGCTCGTCGAGGGGGAGGTGTGGCTGTCGGAGACCGGCGGCTGGGTCAAGCTCGGCCGCCGCCTGCCCTACGACGAGAACCGCAGCGCCGACGCGCTGCGACGCCTGTTCGCCGTCGCCGAGCGCCACCGTGACCGGGTACGGCGCGTCTACGTCTACGAGTGGTTCCAGTCCCCTGGCAACCCCTGGGATTCCGCGCTGGTCGCCGCCGACCGGCGTACCCGGCCCGGCTACGACATCGTTGAAGCCGCGATCCGAAGACGCACCGGCGACTGACGTCCCTGACATCGACCACCTGCGGCGAGTGTCGGGGCGCTACTAGCCGCCGATGCGCGACATCGAGCGCGCCGGCTGGCGGAACCCCGGCTCGCCCACCCGGTGCTTGAGCTCCTTCTGCCACACCGCGTCGCGGATCAGCTGCTCCAGCTCGGCGTCGGTCGCCCCGGCGCGCAGAGGCCCGCGCAGGTCGGTCTCGTGCAGGGAAAACAGGCACGTGCGCAGCCGTCCCTCGGCCGTCAGCCGGATCCGGTTGCAGTCGGCGCAGAACGGCTGGGAAACCGGGTTGATGAAGCCGATCTCACCCTCCCCGTCGGCGAAGCGGTACACACGGGCCGTGGCGTGCGGATCGCGCGGCGTGGACTCCAGCGGGTACTCGGCGTGGATGGCGGCTCGGATCTCCTCGCCCGTGAGCACGTCGTCCGGTTCCCAGGCCGCGTCGGCGTCGAGCGGCATGAACTCGATGAACCGCACCTGGTAGGGCTCGGAGCGCGCGAACCGGGCGAAGGGCAGGACCTCGTCCTCGGTGAACCCGCGCATCGCCACGCAGTTGACCTTGATCGGGTAGGCCTCGGGGTGGCGGCCCAGGGCCTGCAGCCCTGCGAGCACCTGGGGCAGCGAGTCCCGTCGGGTGATCTGGAAGAATCGGTCGCGAGCCAGGGAGTCGAGGCTGACGTTGAACCGGTCCACGCCGGCGGCGACGAGGGCCGAGGCGTCACGCTCGAGCAGGTAGCCGTTGGTGGTGACCGATAGCTCGCGCAGGCCCTCGACCGAGGCGAGCATCGACGCCAGGCGGGGGAACTCGCGGCGGACCAGCGGCTCGCCGCCGGTGAGGCGCACGTCCACGACGCCCATCGTGGTGAACAGGGCCACGAGCCGCTCGATCTCCTCGAAGCGCAGGATCTCGTCGCGCTCGAGCCAGGCCAGGCCGTCGGCCGGCATGCAGTACTGGCAGCGGAAGTTGCAGCGGTCGGTCACCGAGACCCGCAGGTCGTCGATGGTCCGGCCGTGCCCGTCGACAAGATGCTCCACTCCCCCGAGCGTAGCCGTGCCGGCTTCCGGATGGCCCCGTAGGCTCGGCGGGTGCGGATCGGCGCCGTCTACAACCCCCACCTGCCGAACTCCCAGTACCGGTGCGTGATCCCGTTGCGGGCCCTCGAGCGCCGCGGACACGAGGTCCTGTGGCCGGCCGACACCGTCGGCCAGGACCGGATCGACCGGCTGCTGGACTGCGATCTCGTCCACATGCACCGCCAGTACGGTCCCGCGACCTTGGCCGTAGTGCCGCTGCTGCGGCGCAGCGGCGTGGCCGTGAGCTGGGACAACGACGACGACCTCGCGGCCGTGCCGGTGGAAAGTCCGCACCACGAAGCCTTCTCGGGCACCCGCGGGGCGGAGATCGAAGGCGCGTGGCGCCGGATCGTCACCCGGGCTTCGGTGGTGACCACGACCACCGCCCGGCTCGCCGAACGCCTCTTCGACGGCGGGGCCGCGCGGGTCGAGGTGATCGAGAACGCCTTGCCGGCGCACTTTCTGCGCCAGCATCCCCGGGAGCATGAGGGCGTCGTGGTCGGTTGGATCGCCGGCACGACCCACGCAGCGGACGCCCAGCGCCTGGGTATCGACCGCCTGCTCGCCGAGATGCTCGACGACCACGGCCAGTTGCACGTCGCGACGATCGGGCTCGACCTCGCGATCGACCATCCGCGCTACCACCACCTCCCCCGTGTCGAGTTCGACCGCTTGCTGGACGCCGCCGCGGGATTCGACATCGGGATCGCGCCCCTGGCCGACCTTGCGTTCAACGAGGCTCGCTCGGACGTCAAGGCGCGGGAGTACGCCGCGCTGGGCATCCCCTGGCTCGCCTCGCCGGTCGGCCCCTACCGGCGCCTCGGGACCCATCAGGGTGGCGAACTGGTTGCCGACGGCGATTGGCGTCAGGCGCTGGAACGCCTGCTCGACGGGGGCGAGCGCACCCGGCGCGGAGCGGTCGCCCGACGGTGGGCGGAGTCGGTGACGATCGACACGCTCGCCGGGCGCTGGGAGAGTGTGTTCGCAAGCGCGATCGAACATCCGTCCACCGATGGACGCGGCGCCGAGTGAGCGATCCGCTGCGCATGCCGACACAGCAACGATCGCCGGGCGGGCGCGTTAAATCGCACTAGACGCGGCGCGCTTGTCCAGGGGCCGACAGCAAAAATCCAGGGAAACACGGAGCATCGATGCGGCCGCCCGCCTGCCCTATCGAGCTCGACCATCAGCTCACCGGTCGGTGCCATCGCCCGGTCCGCTCCACGCCCGGACGCAGACCGGCTGCGTTGAGCCCGGACGGGGGCACCGGGGACCCTGCGGCCCCCGGTACCGGTCGGCCTAGGAGCAGATCACGTAGGCGGTCAGCTTCCAGTTGGCGTTGGTGGAGTCGATCTCGCGCGCCTCGGCGTGCCAGCCGTTGTCGTTGCGCGGTTGCGTCTGGGTGACCGCGACGTTGCCGCCGGCGCCGTCGATTTGCGCACCGCCGCCGAAGGCCTTCTTGCCCCCGGGGCAGTTGACGTTGACTCCCTTGGTGTCCGTCGAGTTGTTCGACGATGAGGCGGTCGCCTGTGCCCGGTCGCTCTTGCCCGGGTTTCCGCCGCCGGCCATCAGCTCCGAGGCGTCCTTTCCGTCGACCTTGTCGGCGTTGAGCCCGGTCGCCACCTGCGTGGCGTTCGTGGTGAACGGCCGCCCGTTGGCGTCCTTGGTCTCGATGCGGCCACCCTCGGCGCCGTCGGTCTCGAACTCAAAGGCCCGGCCGTTGCTGAGGTTGTTGGCCCTCACGCAGGGCTCGGTCTTGTCGCGCGCGCGGCAGCCGTAGATCGCACCGCCGCCCGAGGCTGACTTGTTTGACTGGCGGGTCACGTACCCGCCTGTCGACTTCGTGCTTTGGTTGAGATCGCCGATGATCTGGGTCTCGCGCGTGGTCGTGCCGTTGCGCTGGCCTTCGCGCAGGGCATCGCCGGTCTTGCCGACTGCCATCGGGGGGATCAACAGCCCGAGGATCAGCGGTGCGATCAGCACATGTCGGGTCCGGGCGCCCGTTTGGGGTGCCTGGGAGGGATCAGACATGGGTCCTCCATCGGTCGTGGCGAGTCCTGGTGACTGCGCCTGCTGTTTTCTCCAACACCCACGGCTACCCGCCGACGCGGTAGTTCTGCGTGTAATTGGCTCAGCGATCCTGGCCGGCTCGCCCCTCCAGCGCGCGCCGTAACTCGGCAGCCGAGCTCGCCGGATCCCGCTCGCCCAGCCAGCGGGCTGCGCGCCGGCGGCCCCCGACGGCCCGGAGCCCGCGCTCGCCGTGCTCGCGTGCGAAGTCCGAAAGGGCCATCGAGCGGCGCGCCCGGGCCCGGCGCTCGGCCACGTCGACCTGGCTGTGGTGCTCGTCGATCGCCGCTGCCAGTTCTGCGACGCCCGTGACCGGGTGGACGGTGGAGACACTCAGGACGGGGACATGGGTGATGCCGAGCGCCCCGACGGCCGCCTGGAGATCTCCGACCGAACGCAACGCCGGCGCTCCCAGGTCGGCCTTGGTCACCACGAGGATGTCTGGCACCTCCATCACCCCCGCCTTGAGGAACTGCAGGATGTCGCCGGACGCCGGCTGGACCACGAGCACGGTCGTGTCGGCCAGTTCGGAGACGTCGGTCTCCGACTGCCCGACGCCGACCGTCTCCACGACGACCACGTCGAACGCAGCGGTCAGGGCCTGGGCGGCGGCGCGCGTCGGGCGGGCCAGGCCGCCGAGCTCGTCCCCGGCGGCCATCGAGCGGACGATCGCGTCGGGGTCGGCCGGGTCGACGGCGATCCGTGCCCGGTCTCCCAGCAGCGAGCCGCCGGATCGGCGCGACGAGGGGTCGACGGCCAGAACGCCGACGCTGCGCTGCGCCGAGCGCCAGTGCTCGAGCAGCCGCCCGAGGAGGCTGGACTTCCCGGCTCCGGGAGGGCCTGTCACGCCGACGAGGTGCCCTGGGGCCTCGGAGCCCAGGCTGCGCGGGCCGGTGGCGTCGAGCAGGGCCTCGGCCGTCTCCGGCGTGTCTTGGCGCTCGAGCGCGTTCAGCGCCTCGGCCGCCGCGGAACGGTCGCCTGCGGCCAGTCGGGATCCCAGCGCCTGGCCGTCGGCCACGGTCGCGGGTCAGGCAGCGGCCGGCGCGGGGGCGTGACCGTTGCGCTCGGCCACCAGGCCGACGATGTCGCCCATGATCCGGTCGATCTGGAAGTCCTTGGGCGTGTAGACCCGGGCGACGCCGGCCGCGGTGAGCCGCTCGGCGTCGGCCGGGGGAATGATCCCGCCGATCACGACGGGGATCTCGGCGCCGGCGCTCTCGAGCCGCTCGAGGACCTCGGGGATCAGCTCCAGGTGCGATCCCGACAGGATCGAGAGCCCGACGACGTGCACGCCTTCCTGGACCGCAGACGAGGCGATCTGCTGTGGCGTGAGGCGGATACCCTCGTAGACGACGTCCATGCCGGCGTCCCGGGCCCGGACGGCGATCTGCTCGGCCCCGTTGGAGTGACCGTCGAGGCCGGGCTTGCCGACGAGAATCTTCAGCCGCCGGCCGAGGCTCTCCGACAGCTCTTCGACGCGGTCGCGCACGTCTTCCAGCGCCTCGGAGTCCGCCCCCGCGGCCGCCTCGCCGACGCCGGTCGGGGCCCGGTAGTCGCCGAAGACATCACGCAGCGTCTGGGACCACTCGCCGGTGGTCGCGCCCGCAGCGGCGGCGGCGATGGTTGGGCCCATGAGGTTGTCTTCCGAGCGGGCGGCCTCGCCGAGCGCGGCCAGCGCATCGTCGACCGCGCCCTGGTCGCGCTCGCTGCGCCACTGCTCCAGCGCCTCGATCCGCTCGCGCTCGACCTCGGGGTCGACGGTGAGGATGCCGCCTTCGCCGTCGGCGGTCAGGGGGGAGGGCTCGGTCTCCTCGAAGCAGTTCTGGCCGATCACCTTCAGCTCGCTCGACTCGATCCGCCGCACACGCTCGCGGTGGGACTCGACAAGGCGGGCCTTCATGTACGGCACGGCTTGCACCGCGCCGCCGTGCTCCTCGACGACCGCCATCTCGGCGCGCGCGTCCTCGGTGAGCTCGGCCACCAGGCCCTCCATCACGTGGGAGCCCTCGAAGATATCGGGGTACTCGAGCACGTCGGTTTCCTGGGCGAGGATCTGCTGGATCCGCAGGCTCCACTGCTGGTCCCAGGGGCGGGGGAGACCGAGGGCCTCGTTCCACGCCGGCAGCTGGATCGCCCGGGCGCGCGCATCGCGGCCAAGCGTCACCGCCAGGGCCTCGAGCACGATCCGCGGCACGTTGTTCTCCGGCTGGGCCTCGGTGAGCCCCAGCGAGTTGACCTGCACCCCGTAGCGGAAGCGCAGCATCTTGGGGTCGGTCACGCCGTAGCGCTCGCGGCCGAGCTGCTCCCACAGCGCGCCCATCGTGCGCAGCTTCGCGTGCTCCTCGATGAACCGCACCCCCGCGTTGACGAAGAAGGAGATCCGCCCGAAGACGGTGGGGAAGAGGCTTTCGTCGATCTGGCCGCGGCGCTTGACCTCGTCGAGCACCGCGATGGCCGTCGACAGGGCGTAGGCGATCTCCTGGACCGGCGTCGCTCCCGCCTCCTGCAGGTGGTAGGAGCAGATGTTGATCGGGTTCCACCTGGGGATCTCGTTGACGGTGAACGCGACCATGTCGGCGATCAGCCGCATCGAGGGCTCGGGCGGGAAGGCGTAGGTCCCGCGCGACAGGTACTCCTTGATGATGTCGTTCTGCGTGGTGCCCGCGAGCTTGCTGCGCTCGACACCGGTCTCCTCGGCCACGGTGGCGTAGAGGCCGAGCAGCCAGGCGGCCGTGGCGTTGATCGTCATCGACGTGTTCATCTCGCCGAGGGGGATCTGGTCGAGCAGGGCGTGCATGTCGCCCTTGTGGGCGACCGAGACGCCGACCTTTCCGACCTCGCCCCGCGCGAGCACGTGATCGGCGTCGTAGCCGGTCTGGGTGGGCAGGTCGAAGGCGATCGACAGCCCGGTCTGGCCTTTGGCCAGGTTGTTGCGGTACAGCTCGTTGGAGCGCCGCGCGTCCGAATGACCCGCGTAGGTGCGCATCATCCAGGGGCGGTCGGGCTTGGCGAGGCGGTGCTCGGGACCTTCAGCCATGCGGCGCATGATACGTGGCGCGGCGCATCCGTCGGTATCTCGCGGCATCATTGGCGCTGTCGGGACCGGAACCCTCGGGCCCGCTTCGTGTTCTTCGCCTTCGATGACCTCCGCACGCGCCACCACCCACCTTCCGCGGACGACCGCCGCCGCCGTTGCCTCGGCCCTCGTGGCCCTCGGCCTGCTGCTGGCCTGCGGCGCTGCCTCCGCCCAGGGCGATGCCGAGCGCTTCGCGACCGACGATCCCCAGTTCCGCAGCTTCCTGACGCTGTACCGCAACGGTCTCGGCACGAGCTCTGATGCCCGCGAGATCAAGAAGTACACGGCCGACAACTGCGCCCGCGGTCGTACCGGCGGCAAGATGAAGGTCCGGGTCGGCCAGGACAGCGGCAACTGCGTCTATCGCAGCCCGGTCTTCGGCCGTGACGTCGATGTCGCCTCGACCGTGATCCTGCTCAGCCAGACACCGCCCGAGCTCAAGCCCCACACGGCGCTGGCCCTGACCGTGCGCGCCGACCGCGACGGCGGCGGCTACCGGTTCGAGCTGCTGCCCAACCGTCGGAGCTGGAAGCTGACGCGTGCCGTCAAGGACGGCGACGGCAACCTCCAGCGCACCGTGATCGCCGAGGGCAGCGACCGGACTATCGACGGCACCGGTGAGCGCAACCGTATCCGCCTGCGCGCCGACGGCGACCGGATCACCGGCTGGCTCGGCAGCACGGTGCTCGTGCAGTACATCGATCCCGACCCCGACGCGATCGAGGGCCGGGCGACCGGCTTCGGGATCGTCTCCGACCAGGCGATCGAGCGCGCCGGCGGCCTGTTCGACAGCTTCACGCTCCGGGTCCCCAACCCTCTGGGCTGACGTGGCGCGGCGCGCCGGGGCTCGATGGCACCCGGGCTTCGACGTTCGCGCGCCGGGAGCGGCGCTTCTCGCCGCCGTCGCGCTGACGGCGTGCGGCAGCGACGACCCGGCGGCAACGGTGACCGAGCGGGTCACGGTGACCGAGGCCACCGGGGGCGGCCCCGAGAACGGCACGGGCACCACGAGCGAGGCGACCCCGGCCACCCGGACCGGCGCCGACTTCCTCGCCGCGCCGGACAACCTCGCCGTCGAGGGGGCCCAGGATTCGCTGCTGCGCCTGTGTGGGGGAGGGGCAGAGACGGACGCCGAGCGCCGCGAGCTCGACGACGCGGTACAGACCCTGATCCGCATCCACGAGGAGGACCCCGAGGCCCGCTACGTCCCGAGCGCCCGCCCCGAAAGCGACCGGCCGATGTCCGAGGTGCTGTCGGAGACGGTCGACGGACTCGGCGGCGAGTGCATGCCGGTCGGGGAGATCGCCAAGGCGATAGGCCGCTGAGGCCGTGACCGAGCCGCGCCTCATCGACTGCCGCCACCTCGGCCAGGCCAAGGTCATCGGCTGCTGGCAGCTGAGCGACACGATCGTCGATCCGGGGCCGGAGTCGTGCATCGACACCCTGCTGGCCGGCCTCGACGGCCCGATCCGCCGGATCCTGCTCACCCACATCCACCTGGACCATGCCGGCGCGACCGGTGCCCTGGTCGAGCGGTTCCCCGAGACCGGAGTGTGCATCCCCGGGCGCGGCGCACCGCACGTCATCGACCCAAGCAAACTCGTGCGCAGCGCCGAGGGCCTGTACGGAGAAAATATGCGGCGG
>JBPCPM010000137.1:0-4611 GCA_050999155.1 Solirubrobacterales bacterium | reverse complement strand
CCGGCGAGCGACGCCGGACAGCCGGTTGCGGCCCATCCCTGGCTCCTCGGCCTCGAGGCGTCGCCCTTTGCCCCACCGTCGCCTGACGATGTGCCACACGCCGAGGTGCGCGACCTCGTACGCCGGGGCCTCGTGGTCGCGGAGGACGGTTGCTTCTTCGCCGTCGCCGCGTTGGAAACGGCGCGGCAGCAGCTCGAGGCGGCGTTGGCCGCCACCGCCGATGACATCACGATCAGCGGCTTGCGCGACCTGCTCGGCACCACCCGCAAGTACGCGGTGCCGCTGGCGACGATCCTCGATCGGCGCGGCATCACCGTGCGGCGCGGTGACGTGCGCGTCGCCGGGCGCCGCATCGAGCAGCCCGTCAGTCCGGAGCCACTCTGACCCGGCCGCTTCCGCGCTCGACCCGCCCGATGATCGCGCCGCGGTGACCGGAGGCGGCGAGGGCGCGCACGGCGCCGTCGGCCTCGGCGGGGGACACGCCGAACACCAGCCCGCCCGACGTCTGCGGATCGGCCAGCAGATGCATCGTGGTCTCGTCGACCTCTCCGTCGATCGAGCGCGCGATCCATGCGAGGTTGCGGCCGGTGCCACCTGGCACTGCGCCCGCCTCGCAGAGCTCGCGTGCACCGTCGAGCAGGGGCACCGCCGCCGCGGCGACGACGGCATCGGCCCCCGACGACCGCATGGCCCGCGCGAGATGTCCGAGCAAGCCGAAGCCGGTCACGTCGGTGGCACCAGTCGAGCCGGCGTCGAGCGCGACCCGGCTGGCGTCGGCGTTGAGCGTGGTCATGGCCTCGACCGCGCCGGCCAGCTGCGCCTCCGACGCCATGCCCCGCTTGGCTGCGGTGGTGATGACACCGACGCCGACCGGCTTGCCCAGCACCAGCATGTCGTCGGCGCGGAATCCGGCGTTGGTGAGCATCCGGTCGGGGTCGACGGTGCCGAGCACGGCCATGCCGTACTTCGGCTCGGGGTCCTCGATCGAGTGACCACCGGCGACGACGAAGCCGGCGTCGGCCGCACAGTCGGCGCCGCCGGCCAGCACCTCACGGAGCAGCTCGACGCCGAGCGCCTCGGTGTTCCACGCCACCAAGTTGAGGGCCAGCAGAGGCGTGCCCCCCATCGCGTACACGTCGGATACCGCGTTGGTGGCGGCTATGTGGCCCCACGACCGGGCATCGTCGACGATTGGGGTGAAGAAGTCCGTCGTGAGCACGAGACCGGTGTCGCCGAACCGCCACACCGCTGCATCGTCGCCGGTGTCGGGACCGACGAGGAGGTCTGGATGCACCGGCGCGAAGCCGGCCAGGGCCTCAGCGAGGATCGTGGGGGCCAGCTTGCAACCGCACCCGCCGCCGTGGCTGTAGTCGGTCAACCTCGTCGTCACGCGGTGGTTCTCATCGGTCGCTTCGCTCCCGCAGTCGATTGGCGGAGGTGGACGGGAATCGAACCCGCCAGAGAGGTCGACCCCCTCTCGCCCGCTTTGAAGGCGGGGGCTGCCACCAGGTCAGCGGACACCTCCATCACCGACACTACTTGCGTCCCCGGCTATGCGGCCCCAAACGTCGTCGATCGTTGCCGTTAGGAAGTCGTCGCTGACGCCGTGGGCGACCTCGGCGGGTAGTCGTAGAAGCCGGCGCCGGACTTCCGGCCCAGCCGACCGGCCGCCACCATGCGGCGCAGGAGTGGGATGGCGGCGTAGTTGGGGTCCCGGGCCTCCTCGTAGAGGGCGTCGAGGATGGACAGGGAGGTGTCGAGGCCGACGAGATCGAGCAGGGCCAGCGGGCCCATGGGGAAGTTGCAGCCTCCCCGCATGGCGGTGTCGATGTCGTCGCGGCTGGCCGTGCCCGCCTCGAGCATGCGCACAGCGTTGTTCAGGTAGGGGAAGAGCAGGGCGTTGACGATGAACCCGGCTCGGTCCTTCACCTCCACCACATCCTTGCCGCAACGGGTGGCGAAGGCCTTGGCCGCCTCGACGGTGGACGGGCTGGCCGTGAGGGGCGCGATCACCTCGACGAGGCTCATGGCCGGCGCCGGGTTGAAGAAGTGGATGCCCACCACCTTGTCCGGCCGCCCGGTGGCCATGGCCAGCTCCACGATCGGCAGGGTGGAGGTGTTGGTGGCCAAGAGGCTGTCCGCCTTCACGATGCGATCCAGCTGCTGGAACAGCTCCTTCTTCACGACCAGGTCCTCGACCACCGACTCCAGCACGAGGTCGGCATCGGCCAAGGCCCCTAGGTCGTCGGTGGCGGTGACGCGGCCGGAGATATCCTTGGCCGCCGTCTCCTCGAGGCGACCTCTCTGGACCTGCTTGGCCAGCGAGCGCTCCAGGGCGGTGACCATGGCGTCGGCCGTCTCCTGCCGGCGTGATCGCAGGACCACGTCGATCCCGGCCTTGGCCGCCACCTCGGCGATGCCCGACCCCATGATGCCCGACCCCAGGATGCCCAGCTTGGTGATGCTCATGGGAAGCCAGGTTACCGAGTGGTAACAACCAGGGCCACCGAGCCACCGAGGCGGGGCGCTAGGTTCGCCGCCGTGTCCGGCACCCTCGCCCTCGTCGGTGGCTCCGAGTGGCGCACCGGGTGTGACTTCGACCGCGACCTCCTGGAGCTGAGCGGCGGCCTGGAGGTCCTCGTCCTCCCCACGGCGGCGGCCTACGAGCACCCTGACCGCACGGTCGAGGCGGCCCAGCGCTGGTTCGAGGAGCTGGGCGCGAGCGTGCGGGCGCTGCCCGTGCTCACCCGGCCCGACGCCGTGGACGCGGCCAACGCGGGCCCCATCGCCGACGCCGCCTTCATCTACCTCTCGGGCGGCTCGCCGATGCACCTGCGGTCGGTGCTGAAGGACTCCCCGGTGTGGGACGCGCTGGTGGCCGCCTGGCAGCGAGGGGCGGTCCTGGCCGGGTCCGGGTCCGGCGCCATGGCGCTGTGCGACCCCATGGTCGACCCTCGCGGGGGTGCCATCACGCTGGGCCTGGGCCTCATCGAGCAGATGGCAGTCATCCCCCACCACGACACGTGGAGCGAGGACAAGGCCAAGCGCACCCTGCGCATCGCGCCGAAGGGGTTGCCCATCGTGGGCATCGACGAGCGCACGGCGCTGGTCCGCGACCCGGAGGGCGGGTGGAGCTCCCTGGGCGTCGGCGGGGTCAACGTCTACGTGGATGGCTGCCCGGCCGAGCTGACGGCGCTCCCCTAGCCCGGTGACCAGGCCGAAAATGGGTCAAGTGGACCATGGACGGACTCGGCGTAGGCCGGGACGATGGGGGACGGAGAGCCCAGGCAGTTGCACCGAGGAGCAGGGTGGACCGGAGGAAGGAATCGGGCGGAGCTGATCGCCCGCTGCAGACACCGCTGCTGGCCTCCGCCGCCGGCCTGGCGGTCCTGGCCCTGACCCTCAGCTTCATCGAACCGCGCCTGCTGCCCTTCGTCGCCGTGCCCGCCGTGGCCGCCGTGATCATGGAGCGGCGGCTGCAGTCGGGCGCCGGGCTGCAGATCGACCAGATGGAGCGCCTGCGGGGAGCCGAGCTGGCCCTCGCCGCCGCCAAGAGCACCGAGGGCGCCGCCCGGGAGCTGGCGGAGCACGCCATCGCCCTGCTGGGGGCGCCGTCGGCCATCGTGATCATCGAGGGGATCGGCGACACCGTACGGGTGACGGCCGGCCAGCGGTCCGGATCGGTGTTCGGGGACGGCAGCCGCATGCGCCTCCTCGACGACGACGGCATCCCCTGCGGGTCGATCGCGGTGAGCGGCCGAGCCGACGGGCGCGCCTACACCGCCCAGCAGGAGACCATGCTGGACGCCCTGGCCCAGCGGGTGTCCTCCACGCTGCACCGGCTGTCCCTGTTCGCCAACGTCCAGGCCGAGCGCCGCACCCTCTCCGACGTGCTCGAGTCGTCCTCCGACGGCATCTTCACCGTGGGCCTCGACCTGACCGTGAGGTCGTGGAACCCAGCCATGGAGCGCATCGTCGGCGTGCCGGCCGCGGAGGCGATAGGGCGTCCGGTGGGGGCGAGCTCCCGGCCGCTGGGAGAGGACGGCCGACCTCGACACGGCTCGGCCGATCCGGGCCTGACGGGCCGCGGCGAGGTGGCGCTGGTGCGCGTCGCAGGGGCCGACGGCGAGCCGCTATGGCTCACCTGCAGCTGGTCGCCGCTGTCGGAGGGGGGCTACGCGGTGGTGGCGCGCGACGACACCGCCCGCAAGAAGCTGCAGGACGAGAAGGACGGGTGGATCGCGCAGGTCAGCCACGAGCTGCGCACCCCGTTGACGCCCATCAAGGGCTTCCTGCACACGCTGCAGCGGCGCGACGAGCTCCTGACCGTCGAAGACCGCCAACGAATCTACGAGGTCATGCTGCGGGAGGAGCAACGACTGGAAGGCCTCGTCACGGGGCTGCTGCAGGCCACCACGCTCGACCAGCGCGGCACAGTGATGGTGCCCGAGGTGCTGGACTGGCCCACCATGCTGGCCGAGCAGGCCGACCTGTACCGGCGCGCGGATCCCGCCCGCAGCATCACGGTCACCACCGACCGCCGGTTCAACAGCTTGGTGGCCGACGCCAACCTGGCCAGCGGGATCCTCGCCAACCTGCTGTCCAACGCCA
>JBPCPM010000049.1:0-13309 GCA_050999155.1 Solirubrobacterales bacterium | reverse complement strand
CCCAGGCGACCCGGCCGCCCCCTGAAGGGCATTCGGCGCGTCGCCTGCGCTGCCACCGAGGTCGATGGCCAGCAGGGACGCGAGGCCGCAGGCGACGGCCAGCGCCAGGGCCGCGGGCCAGCGCCGGGGGCGGCGCCGGGCGCCGCCGCTGAGAAGACCGGTCCGGCGGCCTCGCCGTCGTCCGCCGAAGGTCAGCCCTCGCCGTCGTCGTCGCATCGCCTTCAGTCCCGGTCGTCGAGGTCGCGGCTTGCGCCGAGGGCACCGACGCCGAGCAGGATGAGCACGAGGATGGCGAGCAAGCTCAAGGGAGAGAAGGGGTCCTGGATCAGCACGTAGATGGTCAGCAACGCGAAGAATCCGCCGAAGCCGACGACGACGGCGAGGATAGCCGTGCGCTCCCAGTCGTCCACGTCAGTAGACCGGGATCCGCGGCTCGTCTTGCCGCTCGTTGCGGAATCTCGCGAAGGCGTGGATCGTCAGCAGGCCGAAGGCGAACCCGCCGACGTGGGCCAGGTAGGCGACCCCGCCGCCGCTCTCGGGCCCTGACAGCTGGCCCACGGCGGGCAGGAACTGCAGGACGAACCAGATGCCGAGTAGCAGCAGGGCGGGAAGCTCGATGACGGTCACGAAGAAGATGATGAACACCAGGGTCAGCACCCGCGCCTTCGGGTGCAACAGCAGGTAGGCGCCGAGCACGCCGGCGACCGCGCCGCTGGCGCCGATCGTCGGCACGGTCGAATCGGGGTTGATCGCACTCTGGGTGTACACGGCGGCCAGGCCGGCCAGCAGGTAGAAGGCGACGAACCTCCCGCGGCCCATCGAGTCCTCGACGTTGTTCCCGAACACCCACAAAAACAGCATGTTGCCGATGATGTGCAGGAACCCTCCGTGCATGAACATCGAGGTGGCGAGCGTCACCCACCACGGCGCCTGCTGGAGCCCGAGCTCCCCAAAGCGCCCGTCGGAGGCGAAGTCCGCCCGCTCCCCGCAGACGTCGGCAGTCTGGTCGTCGCCGAGCGGGGCGCAGTAGGTCCCCGGGGACGTGACCTCGGCCGGGATCGCCCCGAACTCGATGTTGACCTGGTCGCGCTCGGAGATCTGCGCCTGGGCCAACGTGGGGTTGGAGGCCTGGTCATCGGGGTGCCCGAGCTGCCAGCCGAACACCACGATATTGATGGCGATCAGCACGACGGTGATCAGGGGGAACCGTGCCGTGGGCACGTTGTCCTTGAGCGGAAGCAGGGCGGGGACTCTAGAGATCCGGCCAGTCCGCAAAAGAATCTGGCAAAAGACCAAGAACCGGATCAGGTTTTGTATGATTCGGTCCCATGGACCGCGTCTGGACCGCCCATCCGTTCGACGACACCGACGTGATCGACGAACGCGCGCCTCGGACCAACCAGGTCGTCGTCGGGGTCGTGAGCCTGATCGGCGTCGTCTTCGGCTGGCCGCTCGCGTGGGCGCTGCTTGCGCTCCAGCTCGCCGTCGGGCTCACCTTCGGGCGCCGGTACTGCCTGCCGTGCCTCGCCTACTTCACCCTGATCCAGCCGCGCTTCGGCGAGGGCCTCCTCGAGGACTCCCGTCCTCCCCGTCTGGCGAACCAGATCGGCGTGGCCACGCTGACCGCGGCGGCGGCGGCATGGTGGTTCGGTGCGCCCACGGTGGGGCTCGCCCTTGGCGCTCTCGTCGCCTTCCTGGCGCTGCTGTCGGCGGTCACCGGCTTTTGTGCCGGCTGCGAGATCTACCGGCTGTTCGCCCACATGCGCGGGGTGCGCTCACGTGACGTCACCCGCATCGACCCGGCCGACCTGGCCGTGGCCGGATCCACCGTCGTCCACTTCACCCACCCGCTGTGCTCGGAATGCCACTCCCTGGAGCAGGACCTCACGGCTCGCGGCGAGCGCCTGCAGTCGGTCAACGTCCGCGAACGTCCCGACCTGGCCCGCAAGTACGGGATCCTCGTGGTCCCGACCGCCCTCGGCGTGGGCGCCGACGGCACGGTCACGCACCAGATCGCCCCCTGAGCCGCCGGCTCGTGCCGGCGGCCCGTCAAGCCAGCAGCGGCTGGGGGTTCGGCACCTGCTGGTCGGCGTGGTAGGAGCTGCGCACCAGCGGTCCTGCGGCGACCGAGAGGAAGCCCAGGTCGCGGGCCGCCTCGGCCAGCGCATCGAACTCTCCGGGCTCCCAGTAGCGCTGCACCGGCAGGTGGTTGCGGCTGGGGCGCAGATACTGGCCGACGGTGAGGATCTCCACGTCGTGCTCGCGCAGGATGCCGAAGGTCTCGACCAGCTCGTCGAAGGTCTCGCCGAGCCCGACCATCAGGCCCGACTTGGTCAGCACGCCGTCGCCGCCCATCTCCTTGGCCGCCTGCAGGACGCGGGCCGAGCGCAGGAACTGCGAACCGCGGCGGGCCTTCGGGTACAGGCGCGGGACGACCTCGACGTTGTGGTTGAACACGTCGGGCCGCTCGTGGATGACCTTGGACAGCGGCATCTCCTGGCCGCGGAAGTCGGGCGTGAGGACCTCGACCTTGCACTCGGGTGCGAGCATGCGGATCGAGCGGATCGTGCCGACGAAGGCGCTTGCGCCGTAGTCGGGCAGGTCGTCGCGATCGACGGACGTGATCACCGCGTGGCGCAGCCCCATCCGTTTGACGGAGTTGGCGACCCGCAACGGCTCGAGCGGATCGTGCCACGTCGGCACGCCGGTTTTGACGTTGCAAAAGCCGCAGCGCCGGGTGCAGGTGTCGCCGAGGATCATGAAGGTGGCGGTGCCGCGTTCCCAGCATTCGCCGACGTTGGGGCAGTTGGCCTCTTCGCAGACGGTGTGGAGGTTCTCGCCCGCGATCTGGGACTTCAGCGACCGGTAGACAGGGCCACCGGGTGGCGGCACCTTCAGCCACTTGGGCTTGCGGTGGCGGAAGGGCAGGCCGTCGGTCTGGGCGGTGCCGCCAGGGTTCGACCGGGAACGGGTGACGTGGACGCGCTCGCTCACGGCCCTACCGTACCGATGCGGGTGCGCCGTCTCGCGGCCCCACACTCGGATCGCGCGGTTCGAGGAGGTCCAGGGCGGCGGTGGCCGTCGGCCCGAGGTCGGTCGGTGCCAGCTCGCGGATCTCGCAGCGGTGGACGGCGCCCCAGGATTCGGCAAGCGCCCTGCGGGCGTCGGCGATCGTGACGCTTTCGCCCCGCTCCACGGCGACCGATGTCATCTCGCACTCCTGCAGGCCGCAGGGCACGATCCACGAGAACGGCTCGAGGTCGTTGCAGACGTTGATGGCCAGGCCGTGGGTCGTGATGCCTCGGGCGACGTGGACGCCGATCGAGGCGATCTTGGTGTTCTGGCGCGTCCACACGCCGGTCAGCCGCGGGAGGATCTCGCTCTGGACCCCCAGACGGTCGAGGGTCGAGACGATCGTCTCCTCCAGGCCGGCGACGTAGGCGGCCACGCCTCTTGTGGGACCGAGGTCCACGATCGGGTAGGCCACGAGCTGCCCCGGGTTGTGCAAGGTCACCTTGCCGCCCCGGTCGGTGTCCTGGATGTCGACGCCTCGTTCGCGGTACCAGGCCTCGCCGAGGGGCAGCTCGTCGGCGGTGGTGCGGCGGCCTCGCGTGTAGACGGCGGGGTGTTCGAGCGTCAGCAGCAGGTCGCCGATCTCGCCCCGGCGCCGCGCTTTGGCGAGGAGGGCCTGGGCCCGCAGCGCGGCCGAGTACTCGACGAGTCCACAGGGCAGATGGCCGATTGCGCTCACCGCCCAATGGTCCCAGACCACGACTGTCTGTTCGACCGACCGTGACCCCCGAAGGTTTGCCCGCCGGGGGTCTGGGGACGTGCGAACCAGCGAGGAACGGTTCCGGCGGGCGACGAGTGCCCGCCCCAAGGGGAGGCGTCATGGCCAACGAGAACAACCAGTCGAAGACCGATCAGGCCCGTGAGACCGCGAGCGAGAAGGTCGCCGGCGCCAAGGAGCGGGTCGGCGAGGTGGTCAAGGACATCAAGTCGGCGATCTCCGGCGAGCAGGAAGGCGTCGGGGCCGGTAAGGGCCGCGGCTACGCCTCCGAGGAAGAGCAGAAGCAGGACCGCGAGCGCGGCGACGCCGCCGCCGAGCCCGGCAACGTCAAGACCTCGAGTGAGAGCGGTGGCGCCGAGGAGTTCGTCGACAGCGACGAGGACGACGACGACGACAACGCAGAAGAGCGGGCCCGGGAGGCCAGCACCGGGGGCTGAGCCCGGTTCGCGGCGGGGCGGGCCGGTTTCCGCCGGCCACGCTCCGCGCCGCCGCGACTACAGCGCGAGCAGCAGCGGGTCTTCGAGGTAGCGGCGGATCGTCGCCAGGAAGTCGGCGCCGTCGGCCCCGTAGAGGATCCGGTGATCGCAGGCCAGGGTCACGCCCACCATGTGGCGCGCCACGACCTCACCCCGGTCGTCTACGACCGGCTTGCGGGCCAGGCGGCCCACCGCGAGGATCGCAGCCTGGGGCATGTTGACCACCGCGGCGAAGTTCTCGATCCCGAACATGCCGAGGTTCGACACGGTGAACGTGCCGCCTGAGACATCGGGGGGCGCGACCTTGCCGTCGCGCACCTTCTGGGCCAGCTCCCGGGTGTCGGCGGAGATCTCGCCGAGGCCCTTCTTGTCGGCGTCGAAGATGGTCGGGACGACAAGTGTCCCCTCGGCGGCGACGGCCACGCCGACGTTGATCCGCGAGTAGAGCTCGAACTTGCCGTCCTTGTAGGCGCCGTTTGCCTTCGGGTGCTCCTTCAGGGCCTTGGCGCACGCCTTGACGACCATGTCGTTGTAGGAGGGAGGCTTCTCGTCTTCGGCGATCCGGTCCTTGACCTTGTCGCGGAACGAGACGGCCTCGCTCATGTCGATCTCGGCCGAGAGGTAGAAGTGGGGGACGTTGGCCTTCGACTCGGCCATCCGCCGGGCAATGGTCTGCTGGGTGCGCGACGGGTCGACGGTCTCCACGGTGCCCCGGGCCGTCTCGCGCTGCTGGCCGCCATCGGCCTGCTGCTGGCCGGAGTCGCCCGACTGCTTCTCGGGCTCCTCGCCCCCTGCGTCGCCGCCGCCACTCTCGCCGTCCGCGGCCTGCTCGACATCGGCCTTGATGATCCGTCCGCCGGGTCCCGAGCCGTCGAGATCGGCGATGTCGACGCCGAGGTCTTGGGCGACCCGCCGCGCGACGGGGGAGGCCTTGACGCGCTCGCCGTCGACCTCGGGGGCCGGCGGGGCGGTGCCGTCCCCCGAATCGGAGGAGCTGCTCGAGGTGGATGCCTGCTCGGAGCCGGATTCGCCGCCCTCGTCATCGGAGGCGCTCGCCTCTGCGGACGCTTCTGCGTCCTCTTCCTCGTCGTCGTCCTGGGCGTCTTCCTCGGCTTGGTCGTCGTCCTCTCCCTGGGTGCCGGACTTCTCGGACGAACCGTCGTCCTCTTGGTCCTCGTCCTCGTCGTCCTCGTCGTCGGAGGAGCTGCTCTCGCTCGCCTCGCTCTCGTCACCGATCTTGGCGATCGGATCCCCGATCGGGAGGGTGTCGCCCTCCTCGGCGATGATCTCGATCAGGGTCCCGTCGGCGTCTGACTCGTAGGTCATGTTCGCCTTGTCGGTCTCGATCTCGACGATCTCCTCGCCCTTGGCGACCTCGTCGCCGACCTCCTTGAGCCACTTGACGATCGTGCCCTCCTCCATGGAGTCGGACAGGCGGGGCATTATGAGTTCAGTGGCCATGTGGGGTGGGGGTTCCTTGGGGTCTCAGGGGCGCCTAGCGGGCGCCCTCCAGCGTCTTGAGGGCAGCCTTGACGACGTTCTCGGCGTGGGGGATGGCCGACTGCTCGAGGCGCTTGGCGTAGGGCATTGGCACATCGGCGCCCGCGATCCGCTGGATCGGCGCGTCGAGATGGTCGAAGGCCTGCTCCTGGATCAGGGCGGCGAGGTTGGCGCCGACGCCGCCGTGGGGCCAGCCCTCCTCGACGCAGACGACACGGTTGGTCTTACGCACGGACTCGAGGATCGTCTCGAGGTCGAGCGGGCGCAGCGTGCGCGGGTCGATCACTTCGGCCTCGACGCCGTGCTCGTCGGCCAGCGTCACGGCCGCCTCTGCGCACACGCGGGCCATCTTCAAGATGCCGATCAGCGTCACGTCGGCGCCTTCGCGGCGTACGGCCGCCTTGCCGAAGTCGAGGATGTGGTCGTCGCCGTCGGGTACCTCGCCCTGCTCGCCGTACAGGCCCTCGTGCTCGATGAACACGACCGGGTTGTCGTCGCGGATCGCAGCCTTCATCAGGCCCTTGGAGTCCGCGGCGGTGGAGGGCACGGCGACCAGCAGGCCGGGGATGTGCATGTACAGCGCCTCGAAGCTGTGGGAGTGGGTCGGCCCGAGCTGGTTGCCGCCGCCGCCGGGCATACGCAGCACCATGGGGACCTTGACCTGGGTGTTGAACATGTAGGGGATCGAGGCCATGTGGTTGATGACCTGATCCAGCGCCAGCAGGGAGAAGTTCACGGTCATGATCTCGACGACGGGACGCAGCCCGGTCATCGCCGATCCGACGCCGACCCCGACGATCGAGTTCTCGGAGATGGGGGTGTCGCGGACTCGCCGCTCGCCGTACTTGTCGAGCAGGCCCTTGGTCACCTTGAAGGCGCCCTCGAAGACGGCCACGTCCTCGCCCATGACGTAGACGGACTCGTCGCGCTCCATCTCCTCGTGCAGTGCCTCGTTGAGCGCCTCGCGTACCCGCATCGAACCCATCAGTCGTCGTCCCCGTCGTCCCCGTCGTCGCTGTCCGCGTCGTCGCCACCTGCGTCGCCGCCCTGGCGCTCGCCTCCGTATGCGGCGGCCGCCTCGGCGACCTCGCGGGTCTCGTCGGAGAATCCCTCGGTGGGCTCTCGTTCACCCGGGTGCGGTTCGGGCGTGCGCTCGTCGAGCGCGTACCAGCCCTTGACCTGATCGCCCAGCACGTACAGGTGGTCGTAGAGGCTGTCGAGGTCGGGCTCGGCCGACTGGTTGGCGAACTCGACCGCGTCGTCGACGATGCCGTCGAGCTCGTCCTCGATCTCGGTGAGCTCCTCGTCGGTGAACACGTCGTCTTCGACCAGCCGTTCGCGGAAGGTCTTGACCGGATCGCGCTCGCGCTTCCAGTCCTCGACCTCCTCCTTCTCGCGGTAGGCCTCGGGGTCGGCGGCCGAGTGGCCGCGGAAGCGGTAGGTGAAGGACTCCAGCAGCAGCGGCTTGCCCTCGGAACGGACGCGCTCGATGTGGTCGCTGACCGCCTCGCGCATGGCCAGCACGTCCATGCCGTCCACGCGCTCGCCCTCGATCCCGTAGCCCGACGCCTTGCGCGAGAGCTCGGTGACGGCGCTGTGGCGATCGATGGAGGTGCCCATCCCGTAGAGGTTGTTCTCGACCAGGAACAGCACGGGTAGGTCCCACAGGGCGGCCATGTTCATGGTCTCGCCGAAGTTGCCGGTGTTCGAGGCGCCGTCGCCGAACATGCAGACGACCACCTCGTCGGTGTCGTTGTAACGGACGGTCAGTCCCATGCCGGCCGCGAGCGGCAGGTGGCCGCCGACGATTCCGTAGCCGCCCATGAACCGGCGCTCGAGGTCGAACATGTGCATCGAGCCGCCGCGTCCACGCGAGGCGCCGTCGACGCGGCCAAACAGCTCGGCCATGACCTTGCGCGGCTTCATGCCCCGGGCGATGACGTGGCCGTGGGTGCGGTACGCGCCGATCAGGTAGTCGTCGTCGCGCATCACCGACGCCGTGCCGACGATCGTCCCCTCCTCGCCGGGAGCGAGGTGCAAGAAGCCGCCGATGTTGGCGCGCTGGTACTGGCGCTGGGCTTCTTCCTCGAAGCGCCGGATCAGCGCCATGGTCCGGAAGAGGGTGCGGCAGGTGTCCTCGTCGGGCAGGTCGTGGCGTTGCTGCTCGGGGGGATCGAGGTCGGACGTGCCGGGGGCGTCGTCCTTGTCGTCCTCCTCGTCCTTGTCCTTGCTCACGCCGTGGCGTCTCCCGATGGTGTGGTGCGGACCCTATCCCAGTGCCCGTCGCGCGCGGGAATCATGCATCGCCATGCCCGAGCAGCCGGGCCGCGTCCTCGACGGCGCGGGGCCCGGCCACGACGGTGGCGCCGATCGTGAGCGCCGGAACCGAGCGCACCCCGCGGGCGACGGCGGCTGCCGTCGCCTCGTCGAGCGACCTGGCCGTCCGGTCCTGCTCGAGTGCCTTGACGACCGCTCGCGGGTGGATCTCGCACCCGGCCGCAGCAGTGAGCACCGTGTCGCGGTCGGTGAGGTCGGCACCGGCGTTGAACGCCTGGCGGAAGGCGGCCAGCGAGTAGGAGACGACCTTCCCCAGCCCCCGCGACCAGTCGGCGACGACCATCGCCTCGCGCGCCGGGGTGGTCGGCACCCGGGGCGGCCAGCGGACCTGCAGGAGGCCGAGTGCGGCAGCGCGCGCCACGACCTCCTCCCGGTCGCCGGCTCCGAGGGGTTTTGGAGGCTCGGGCAGCGCGGCGGCGTCGACCGGCTCCCAGACGGGAACCTCGTCGAGCACGCGATGCATGCGCTCAGCCGCGAGCCAGCTCTCGGGGTGGCCGAGGTCGTAGCTGAAGATCGGTCGCGGCGGGCCCGCGTCCCCGGTGCTCAGGCGTGGATGGCCCAGTCGGTCACGGCCCGGGCGCCGTCGAGAACGGCCTCGGAGATCGTCGGATGCGGATGGATGATCCGCGCCAGCTCCGGGTAGCCGCCTTCCAGCGCGATCACGTTGACGATCTCCGAGATCATGTCGCAGGCGGTGTTGCCGACGATGTGGGCGCCGATGATCTCGCCGTATTCCGTGTCTCCGATGATCTTCACGATGCCCCGGCGGTCGTCGTAGATCGTGCCGGCGCCGACGCCGCCGAGCTGGAACTTGCCGACCTTGATGTCGCGGCCCGATTCCTTGGCCTCCGCCTCGGTCATGCCGACGCTGGCGACCTGCGGCTGGCAGAACGTCGCCCCCGGGACGAGGTCGGGATCGAGGGGGTGGGTGTCGTGGCCGGCCATCCGCTCGACGGCGATCACGCCCTCCTCGGAGGACTTGTGGGCCAGGGCGGGCCCGCGGACCAGGTCGCCGATCGCCCAGATCCCGTCGGCGCTGGTCTGCTGGTACTCGTCGATGGTGACCTTGCCCGTCTCGTCGTCGGTCTCGACGCCGGCGTCGTCGAGACCGAGTGCCTCCACGTCGGGCTTGCGGCCCGCGGCGATGCACAGGTAGTCGACCTCGATCTGGTCGTCGCCGACCGTCAGCTTGACGCTGTCCTCGCCTGGTTCGACGTCCTCGACCTTGGTGCCGGTGAGCACGTTGATGTTCTGCTTCTTGAAGGCGCGCTGGACGACCTTGGCGCAGTCGGCGTCCTCGGCCGGAAGGATCTGGTCGAGCATCTCGATCAGGTGGACCTCGACGCCCATGCGGCCGTAGGCCGAGGCGACCTCGCTGCCCGACGCGCCCGAGCCGATGATCGCGATCGAGGACGGCAGCTCTTCCAGCGACCAGGCGCCCCAGGTGTCGAGCACCCGGCCGCCGAACTCGGTGCCGGGGACCGGGAGGGCGACCGACCCGGTGGCCAGGAGGATCCCCTTCTCGGCCGTGTAGGTGCCCTCGTCTTCGCCGTCGACCTCGATCTTTCCGTCACCGGCGAGCTTGGCGATGCCGTTGAGCACGGTGATGTCGTGCTTCTTGAACAGGGACGTGACGCCGCCGGTGAGGGTCTCGATGACCTTGCTGCGTCGCTCTCCGACCTTCTCCCAGTCGATGCTCGCGCCTTCGATCTGGATGCCGACGTCGGCCGCGTGCTGCTGGGTCTCGTCGTAGACCCCGGCGGAGTGCAGGACCGCCTTGGCCGGGATGCAGGCGTAGTTCAGGCAGCGGCCTCCGACCGCGTCCTTCTCGACCACCGCGGTCTTGAGGTCCAGCTGGGCCGCGCGGACAGCGGCCACGTAGCCACCGGGTCCGGTGCCGATCACGATCACGTCGAAGCCGTCGTCGTCCGCCATTTCGCTCCCTGAGAGGTCGTCGTCAGCGGGGCAGATGCCCCACCGGTGTGCATACCCGGAGCGCCACGCGGTAATCCCGGGGGCGGGAGGCTACGGACGGCGGAGCTGCTGGGCGTGGGTCTCGGGCATCTGGAGCCGGGCGAGCGCCTTGATCATGAACCAGAAGAACGTCGCGGCGCCGGCGATGAGGATCGACGTGCCGATGGCGCTGACGACGTTGGGGGCCTGGACGAGTCCGATGGTGGCCGACAGCAGGGTCAGGACCAGCACGGCCTGGAAGCCGAGCACCGCCCAGTAGCGAGCCAGCCACATCCCGCCGCCGAGCAGGCAGGTCAAGCCAAGGGGCACGACGATCTGCGCGAGCGGCGCGTTTTCGCCCCCGGCCGCGTAGTCGACGATGAACCCGACGACCAGCGATACGGCGAGCACCCCGCACACGATGGCCGCGATCGTCACGACCAGCGGCCGCTCGCCTGGCTCCAGGGGCTCGAGCGCTGCCCGGGCCTCGGCGTTGCGCTGCTCGCTGCGCGAGCGGTAGCGCCCGCGGAAGTCTGTCTCCTCGGCCTGGGGCGCGCCGTCCGGTGCGACTGGAGGCTGGGGCTCATCGGTGGGGGCGGCATCGCTGCCTGGGCCCGCCGGCCGCTGGGGCGAGCGCTCCTTGCGCTTGCGCCGCTGGGCGCGCTTGCGCTCGCGATCGGCCATCAGTCGCGCTCCGTCAAGGTCGCACGCAGCCGGGCGGCAACGGCTTCGGGGTCGCGGGCGTCACGGATCGCCCGTACGACCACCGCCCGCCGGGCGCCGGCCTGCACCACCTGGTGGATGGTTGTCTCGTCGATCCCGCCGATCGCGAAAAACGGGCCGGGGGCGGTCGTTGCGGCGTGGCGGACGTAGTCCAGGCCCGTCGCCGGCCGTCCTGCCTTGGTCGGGGTCTCCCAGACCGGACCGACGCTCAGGTAGTCGGCGCCGCGGCCGGCGGCCAGCTCGGCGGGTGCGTGGGTGGAGAGCCCGACGAGCGCATCGGGGCCCATCACGTCCCGCGCCTCGGCGACGGACACGTCGTCCTGGCCCACGTGGACCCCGTCGGCTTCGAGCTCGAGCGCGAGGCCGGGACGGTCGTTGAGCAGGAACAGCGCGCCGTGCTCGTCGGCGGCGCGCCGGAAGGCCGGGGCGGCCGCGCGGATGACGTCGTCGTCGCCGGTCGTGTCGCGCAGCTGGATCAGGTCGGCGCCGCCGCGGAGGGCTCCGGCGAGCATCGCATCGAGCGGGGCGGCCGGCGGCCGGGCCTCGCAGACGAAGTACAGCCGGGCATCGGCGAGCCGGCGCACGCGCTGCGCCCGGGTGGACAGTCGGGTGGTCGTGGCCACGGTCGAAGGGTAGAAGGCCCGTCCGGCGGGTGTGGCCGGGCGGTGCCCGGGGGTAGGATGGAGATCCACGGGAGCCCCGCCGGGGCTGAGAGGGCGGCCGGAGCCGCCGACCGTCCGAACCTGACGCGGGTCATGCCGTCGCAGGGAGAGGCGCTCCGCCCGCCGTGACGCAGGAGCCGCGTGAGCCCAACCCCAACTGAGCAGTGTGATGTCGTCGTCGTCGGCGCCGGAGCTATCGGCTTGGCCTGCGCGTGGCGGCTGGCCGAGGCCGGGCTGTCGGTGACCGTGTCCGAGCGCGACGAGCCCGGCTCGGGCGCCAGCGGTGTCGCCGCCGGGATGCTCGCGCCCGTCAACGAGAGCCACATCGGCGAGCAGGCACTCGTCGATCTGAACCTGGCCGCGCACGAGCGCTGGGACACCTTCGTCCCCGAGCTGGCCACGGCCTCTGGTCTCGACGTGCCGGTGGCGCGAGGTGGCTCGCTGCGCGTCGCGCTGGACCGCGACGAGGCCGAAGAGCTGCGCCGGCTGCACGACTTCCAGCGGGAGCTGGGACTCGACGCGCGGTGGCTGGCGCCGAGCGCGGCGCGCGATCGGGAGCCGGGCCTGAGCCCCCGGTGCGCCGGGGCGATCGAGGCTCCGCACGAGGCGGCGGTCGATCCCGGGGCCCTCACCGCGGTTTTGGCCGAGGCCGCCCGTCGCGCCGGAGCCACGGTCCTGTCGGGCAGCGGCGTCGAGGAGCTGCTGGTCTCGGGGAGCCTTGTCTGCGGCGTCCGTCTAGACGGCGGGGTGGAACTCGCCGCCGGCCAGGTCGTCGTCGCGTCCGGCGCCTGGTCGGGCACGGCCGCGTGGCTGCCGGACGACGCCCGGCCCCCGGTGCGGCCGGTCAAGGGGGAGATCCTCACGCTCGCGGGCGATCCCGGCGCGCCCGTCAGCCGAGGCCTGGTCTCGACCCAGCGCGTGTACTGCGTGCCCCGTGCCGACGGGCGGCTCGTGGTCGGCGCGACCGTCGAGGATGCGGGGTTCGACCTCTCGGTGAGCGCCGGTGGCATGCACGAGCTGCTGCGCGAGGCCTACCGCGTCCTGCCCGACATCGCCGAGCTGGCGTTCGTCGGTGCGCGGGCCGGGTTGCGCCCGGGGTCCCCCGACAATGGGCCCATCGTCGGTCCGGGGTCGCTCCACGGGCTGATCCTCGCCACCGGCCACTACCGCAACGGGATCCTGCTGGCGCCGATCACGGCCGACGTGGTCACGGCCCTCTGCGTGGGCGACGGCGAGCCCGAGGGCCCCCTCGCCCACTTCGGAGTCGACCGCTTTGCCCCGGCGGCCCGTCCATGAACGTCGAGATCAACGGGGAGGCGGTGGTCGTGCCCGACGGCGCCACGACCGCCCAGGCGGCGGCCACCACGGGCGTCGACCCGGAGCGCCGGGGCGTCGCCATCGCCATCGACGGTGAGGTCGTGCCGCGGGCGCGGTGGGGCGAGACGCTGCACGAGGGCGCCAGGCTCGAGGTCATCCACGCCATCCAGGGGGGCTGACGTGGGCGAGCGGCGTTTCGAGCTCGGAGGGCGCAGCTGGGGCTCGCGTCTGATCGTCGGGACCGGCGGGTTCACCTCGCTGGCGGTGATGGAGGCGGCGCTGGCCGCCTCGCAGACCGAGATCGTCACGGTGGCCCTGCGCCGCGTCGACCCGCTGGCCCAGGGATCCGTGATGGACGTGATCGAGCGGCTCGGCGTGTTCTGTCTCCCGAACACGGCCGGGTGCTACACGGCCCGCGACGCGGTGCGCACCGCCCAGCTGGCCCGCCAGGCATTCGCGACCGACTGGGTCAAGCCCGAGGTGCTCGGCGCCGACCGGACCCTGGTCCCCGCCGCGGTCCAGCTGCTGGACGCAGCAGAGCCGCTCGTCGG
>JBPCPM010000048.1:0-17202 GCA_050999155.1 Solirubrobacterales bacterium | reverse complement strand
GCCAAGAAGCCCGCGACGTCATGGGATAGATAGGGGGCCGCGAGCCAAACGCGGCTTTGCGCACGCGAGATCCGCTCATGGACTAGGTCGAGCGAGAGCTCGGTCAGCGCAACCGTGCCCCGGATTGCCCTTCTCAGCCTGTCGCTCCCCATGCCAGAACCTGTTTTCTCTGCCCCCCCGTCAGATTCCTACCGCACTCCCGACCAATCCCTTCTAGACAGTCGGAGCTCGGGGTGGCGAAGCCACTAGGCTCGATGCTGCGGGCTGGCAGGGGCCGACTGGCGGGGGAGGAGGGTCAAGGCTGCCGTTCACCGGCGATCTTCCCGACTGGCTCTATGCGACCTCCGCGGTTCCTGACTGGGTTTCTCGTCTTCAACTTCCCGTCGAGACGGTGGAAGTCGAAAGTCCAGCCGAAGCCCAGAGCCCCGGCGACAGGGGCCCTACGCGCCAAGCTGCGGCCCCCTCATGCTCGGTGAGGGGCGTTGCCGCGCCGTGGCCACCGGATTCCCTCACTCGCACCGACTGGGCGCGCTGCCGTAGCGAGCGGAACTTCATCGGTCCGATTCCCGACGAGCTCGGGCTGCGATTCACGGAGTTCAGCGCGATGGCATGAAGCTCGAGAGGGTGACGCTCAGGACACCAGCGTCCGGAGGCGTGGAGCAACGACCGCGTCGGCTCGTGCCTGGCTGGCGTTGTCGGGTGGGAGGGCGCCGAATAGGCCGCCGACAAAGCGCGGATCTTCTAGGAGATCGCCGATCTCAGATGCGATGTAGCCGCGGACGCCGGCGGGTGCCTGCGCCACCTCATTGACCAACTCTTCGCGGCCGTCCACCAGGGCGATGATGTCACCGAAGTCGCGGCTGCCGAGGAAGTCGCGGTTTCCGCGACTCTTGAAGGCCTCAAGCTTGGTGGCGAGCAGGTAGGGCGGTGAGACGGCGCGAATGGTCGCTGCTGAAGGCAGCGACCATGTGATGGCGTGGGGGATCCCCGCGCCTTGCCAGCGGTTGGCGAATCCGAGGATGGCTGGGACCTCGACTACGACGTCCACGTCGTTCGTCGCGCGGACCGGAGGGGCGCCCGGGTCGGTGATCCAGAGCGTCACCGTCGCTCCGCCGACGAAGGCGACCTCCTCGAGCAGCGGGCCGAGGGCGTCAGCCGCCCGTCGATGCCGACCACCTCGGCGGGCAGCCGCTCGCGAAGCTCCTTCAGGGAAGTCGCGATGCCGGCGCTCTCGAACTTCCCGTTGAGCAGCCTGATGCCTACCCACTCGCCAGAAGCCCCGTCGATGCCGAGCGCAAACGTCATTGGGGCTCATCCTCCCAGGAACCCACCTATCGGTGCCGCGGCGCCCAGACCCAGCGTCGCGCAGGACGCTCGTTAACGCGCCGTGGTGGGCATCCGCCCCCTCCGCTCGGGAAAGGTCCGGCCGGCGCGCCGCACCTCACAGCTGCTCGCGGGCCCCGAGTAGCACGGCAGCGTTAGAGTCGAGGCCCATCTGTAACGTGTTCTGCCTTTTACGTTAGAGACGCAGTAGGATGCTGAGGAACCTCGCATGGACCCTGCTCGCTACACCCCCAGCCGGTTTGGACGAGCTCAGCGCACAGGCGGTCGGCACGGCTACGTCGCCTACTTCCCGGCTCCGATCCCCCGTCAGCTGACGCTCGATGAACGGACCGTGAGGCTTCTTTCCGACGCTGAGGCGGCGTTGGGAAGGCTTGCGGGCATTGGAACTCTCGTACCGAACCCGAACCTGCTGACTCGCCCGTATCTCTTGCGTGAGGCGGTGTTCTCCACGCGTATCGAGGGAACCGAGACGACGGTCGCCGAGGTGCTGGAGGCCGACGCCGCCAGCTTGGCACCGAATCATGACGTGGAGGAGGTCGTCGGCTACGCCGCCGCGATGGAGTGGGGATTGAAGCGGATGGCAAAGCTGCCGCTGAGTTCGAGGCTGCTGCGCGAGCTTCACGAGCGACTGATGGCGGGGGTGCGTGGCCGCGGGCTCGGACCAGGCCGGTTTCGCTCCACCCAGAACTGGATCGGAGCGCCGGGCTCGACCATCGAGACGGCCAGCTTCGTGCCTCCCCCACCGACGGAGCTTCCTGCACTGATCAGCGATTGGGAGCGCTTTGCCCACGAGGACCTCGAGATGCCGCTGCTCGTACAGGACGCGCTCTTGCATTCGCAGTTCGAGACCATCCACCCGTTTCTCGACGGCAACGGACGGCTCGGGCGCCTGCTGCTCGTCTACTTCCTCATCGTCCGGGGCCGGCTCCCGGCTCCGCTTCTGTACCTCAGCGCCCACCTGGAGCACCACCGGGAGGACTACTACGCCGCGCTGCAAGCGATCCACGAATCAGGTGACGCAATCCCCTGGATCGGGCTGTTTCTTCGGTCCGTCGCGAGTCAGGCCGGCGATGCAGTCGCGCGAGCCCAGCAGATCATGGATCTGCGGGAGCGCTACCTGGCGGCCGCGAGCACGATTGGGGGGCCGAACGCCCTCGCGGCAGTCGAGGTGATCTGCACGAACCCGGTGGTCACCCCGCGGTCGGTCGAGGAGAAGCTCGCGGTCAGCCGCCCCACAGCCCTGCGACTGCTGCAGCGCCTAGAAGCACGGGGAGTTGTCCAGCAGCAAGACCCGGGACCCCGCGGACAGCGCCGCTACGTTGCTCGAGAGATGCTGCGGGTCGCCGGAGGAGAAAACTAAGGCGGTTTCAGGCAGCGATCTCGTCCCGCTAGACGCGGACGACCTCGACGCCCGGAATCGCATCGAAGTCGGCGTCCTGCGTGTAGACGGGGACTTCACGCAGGCGAGCGGTTGCGGCGATGAGGGTGTCGAGGATCCGAGGGCGCTGGTTGGCCTCGCGGGCCAGTGCGACCAGGTCGGCGAACTCCCGAGCCACGGCATCGTCGACGGGGAGGGCTTGAAGCCCTTCGACCTCCGACAGCGTGCGCATCCGCTGCGCCCTCGTCGCCGGATCGCTCGCCACCAGGACGCCGACCCTCAGCTCGGCGACGGTCATCACGGAGACGTAGCCGTGCTCCGGAAGCGTTCCGAGTGGTCGGCCGGACTCGCGGGCGATGAAGACCGAGGTGTCCAGGACGCCGGTCACAGCTCGTCGATGGTGGCGCCGGCAACCGATTCGAGATCTGCGGCGAACCCCGCGTCCAACGGGGCCTCGCGAACGATGCGCTGGACATCAGACGGTGTCAGGTGCTCGCGCCGATCGACCAGAGGTACGAGGTCCGCGACAGGGCGTCCTCGCACCGTCACGCGCAGGGACTCTCCTGCCTCCACCTGGCGAAGGACAGCGGCCACGTTGTTTCGCAGCTCGCGCTGGGGAATCTCACGCTTCGGAGTCACTGCTACGAGCGTAGCAGTTGCCCTGCGATCCGACGCGTTGGTCCTACCGGAGGTCGACAACCTCAAGCTGATCGGCGAGCGCCAGAATCTCTGGATCGCCAGTGGCGAGCGCCGAGCCGCGAGCACGTGCGGTGGCGACACAGAACGCGTCGGCGTAGGAAAGCCCGCCCTCTGCCTTGGTTTCAGCGGCGAGCTCGATGAGTGGCCAGTCGACCCCGATGACCTGCACCACTTGGCGAACTCCGGCGACGCGTTCGTCCGCGAACTCTCGACCGATCGTGCGGATCAGGGAGTACAGGACCTCGCCGAGGTTCACAGCACAGATCGCCGCTTCACCCTCGACGATCAACGAGCGGACCCGCCCGGCGGCGGGCTCGTTGGTCAGGAGCGCCAAGATCGCCCACGCGTCGAGGACCACGGGTCAGCGGCGAGCTTCGCGGTGCCGGTCTCTCTGACGCTCTTCCATGAGAACATCGAGCGGGCTGGGGGAGGTGGCCGGAACCGACCCGATGAGCTGGTCAACCGTGACCGTACGGGCAACGCGGACTGCATCGCCGTCGAGCTCCACGCGAACTCGATCGCCCGGCTTCAGCCCGAGTCGATCGCGGATCCGCTTGGGGATGACGACCTGTCCCTTGGGGCCGATCTTCATAGTCATACCGCAAGTATAACCACTGCTCCGAATGACCGATCGACGACGATCACCACCTGGCACATGCACGTGGGCGTCTGCATCCTCGTCCCGGGCCGCCTGGCGCGGGCCCGCGGAGATCGCCGGCGCCCGGCCCGCCGGGCGGTAGTGCCGCCAGTCAGCTGGGCACCAGCTCCACCGTTTCGTCTGAGGCGAGCGCTCTGTCGAAGGTCACCAGCCGCATCTCGTTGCGGCGCGCGACCGTGAGCAGAAGGGCATCGGTGATCTGGCGGTGCCCGGTCACCGCGGGAAGGTCGCTCGCCGTCATCGAGACGTCGTTGGCGAGAAAGCGGTGAGCCGCGGCTGCGCGCATCGCCGTCAGCACCTGCCGGGCGGCGGCCACCGAGGTGGGCGTGGCCAAGACCTTCGGGTTGGCCGAGACGCGCACGAACCCCGCCTCGGTGACCGGGCACGTCGCCCATCCTCGATCGGCGTGGGCAGTGAACCACGACCGGATGGCCGCGTGGTGGACATGGGAGTCCCAGGCGAGGGCGACGAGCGCGTTGACGTCAAGCAGGGCGATCGGCGCTTCAGTCCTCGTCAAGCGCGCGGCGGACCATCTCCGGGGTGATCGGCGGGGTGCCGTCGGGGACCCGGATCACCGGCAGCTCGTTCTCGCTGTCGACCCGGGCGGGGGTCAGGCCACGCAGGGCGAGCTCGGATACCACCGCCCCTATCGAGCGGCGCTGTGCGGCGGCGAGCTCGCGGGCTGCGGAGAGCAGATGGTCGTCGAGCTCGAGGGTCGTGCGCACGACCGTGATGCTAGCGCATCACGGCATCACACTCGTCGGCTGCGAGCGATCCGCCGTTCCGATGAGCGCAGATGGGTCTTTCGGCCGATGCGCCCGGTGGGTGCCGCCTCCCCGGGGGCTCTCTGTCCATAGCCAATGTCCATGGTATTGTGCTCCCATGCGATCCGTTGCTGCCGGAGAGTTCAAGCAGACCTGTCTTCGACTGCTCGATGAGGTCGGCGTGTCCGGGGAGCCGATCGTGATCACCAAGCGGGGCAAGCCGGTTGCCCAGCTGACCGCGCTTGCCGGGGACGGGCGGCCGGACTGGGCCGGGGCTCTTCGTGACCAGGGAACGATCCACGGTGATCTCGTCGCCCCGACGGGAGACCTCGTCGAGTGGGACGCCCTCGGTTGAGGCTGCTCCTCGACACGCACGTGTGGCTCTGGCGGCTGTTGGCACCGGAGAAGCTCACGCAGGTCGCGGAGCAAGCCATCGCGGGGGCAGACAGCGAGATCCACCTTTCGCCGATCTCGACGTGGGAGGCGCTGGTTCTCGCTCGAAAGGGGCGGGTCGAGCTCAGACCGACCCCCGCCGAGTGGGTTCTGGCTGCGCTTCGGCGGACGGCCGCCGCCTCGGTCCCGCTGACCCACGAGATCGCGATGCGGGCCGAGGCGTTGGATGGGTTCGGCTCACATGACCCCGCCGATCGGTTCCTGGTGGCCGCGGCGCTCGAGAACGACCTGACGATCGTTACGGCCGACCAGGCCATGCACAGCTACCCCGCCGCATCCGCGCTCTGGTGACACCTACCTGACGGTGCGACCCCGGTCACCGTCGGCGCTGGAGCCCGGAGTGGCAGACGGGCCGGCACCCGACTCGGCGCTCGATGCCCCGCCCAGCCCTGATCGCAGGCGCTTGGCAGCTTCCAGCCGCGCGGCCGAGCCCCCGAGCTCGACGAGGGCCTCCGCCAGGGGCTTGCCGTTGCCGGTCGGCTGGGCGAACTCAAGACTGCGGGCGAGGAAGTAATCGAGCAGGAAGGCGTCGCGGAACCAGAACTTGACCTGGCCGCCGCGGCCCCAGACGTCACCGACGCGCAGCTGCTCGCTCGCGTCGATCGTGTCGCGCAGGTCGGCGCGGCCGAAGTCATACGACGAGACCAGGTGGTCGACGGCGGTGGCCTCGGAGAAGTCGAGGGCGTCGGTGTTGCAGACCGCGATCTGGCAGGCGGCGAGCTCGAGGCTGGCAACGCGGCGGTCGCGCCCACCGGCCCGCAACTCGAGCCATTGGTCGAGAAGCGCGGCGCGAAGCAGGTCGTCGCCCTCGGCAGCCAGGAAGCCGTCGTTGCCGGCGGCGAGCACCTCGACGAGGAAGTTGAGGTACAGCGGGTTGCCGAGACTCGGGGCGCGGCGCACGACCTCCTCGAGGCGCTCATCGCCGCCTTCGGGCAGCGATTCCTCGGTGTCGATGAGCCGGAGGTTCGCGTAGCTCGCGGCCCTTTCCGGCGCAATCCTCGGCAGCTCCAGCGACCGGGTGGGCCCCGGGCTCAGCGAGGCGTCGAACTCCCTCGAGCAGGTGGCGACCATCAGCATCCCACCCTCGCTGGCCTCGCGAAGCAGGAAGTTCAGCGCCTCGCGACGTTCGCGGTCCACACGGTCGAGCAGCAGCTCGTCGAGGCCGTCGATCAGCACGACGATCTCCCGGTCGCGCTTGAGCTTGCGCCACAGGTGGTCGCCCTGGTTCTCACTCCACAGCCAGCCGTCGACCTCGTTGAGAAACCGGGTGCGGGCCAGCGCCTGGACGTGGATGAGGGACTCGCTCTTGTCGCGCAGCGAGATCGGCACGGGAATCAGGCCGTAGTCGCGCGCCAGATGCAGGGCCAGGCCGATGAGAAACGTGGTCCTCCCCGCCCCCCGGTCAGCGCGCACCAGGTGCAGGGCAGACCGGTGGTGAAGCGCGACCCGGGCGGTCGGCTCCGTCGGCACCCTGGACGTGGCCGTTCCTGCAACCACGTCGCGCAGCCACCGGTAGATGTCCTCGTAGGCATGCCGGGGCGCGTCCGGGAGCCGCTGACGGGCAGGTCCCGAACCGCCCGCGAACAACGAGGCCGGATCCTCCCGAGCCGCACGCAGGTAGCGCCGCACCACCCGGCCTCGCATCCAGAGGACGACCCACAGGTAGCCGCCCACAATCACGGTCGCCGCCACAGACGCGTTGGCGAAGATCCCGCACGCCAGGGCGTGCTGCTCGCAGGTGGTCTCGGCGCTGCCCTGCCAGAAGCCGCCGACCACGACCACCACGACGGCGGCGGGCACCGACAGCGTCAGCAGGAGACCCTTGACCAGCCGGCGCCGGCGGGGCCGCCATTCGAGCCGTGAGAGCCACCGTCGTGCGTTCAAGGCACTCCATCCGGGGTTGCCGCGAGACCGTCGCGCAGCCAGGGCGGCGGCGCGCTCACCCCCGAACATATCCGCACCGCCCGCAGGGGGGCGAGCCTCCGGCGATGAGCCGACAGCGGAAGGCTCCGTCGCTGGTAGGTTTCGACCAACGCAGGCGCTGAGAGGAAAGCGAGCATGGCCGGGTTGATCATCGAGGTAGTCGAGGGCGAGGACGCGGGGCGCAAGCTGACCATCCGGGAGCCCACTCGGGTGGGGCGCGCGCCCGACAACGAGTTCGTGCTCAGCGACGAGCAGGTCTCCGGCCGGCACCTGGCGCTGTATCCGTCGGACCAGGGCGGGCTCGAGGTGCGCGACTTCGGGTCCACCAACGGCACCTACGTCAACGATCAGCCGCTACAGGGGCCGCGGCTCGTGACCGCGGGCGACAGGATCCGGACCGGGCTTACCGTCCTCGAGGTCCGGACCGAGAAGCAGGTCGCCGCCCAGCCGTCGGCCATTGGGGCGCGTCCCGACATCACCTCCCTGGGCAAAGGGGTGCTCAAGCCTGCGTCCGACGCCGAGCTTGCCGACATCGCTCCGGTCGCTGCGCCCGCCGCGGCCGCGCCACCGCAGTCTCCCGCCGCTCCCTCGACACCGGCGCTGCTGATCGACGAGGCCGAGCCCGCCTTCATCCCGCGCAACCTCGCCGAGGGCACCGATGCCGACGACTCCGGCGCGCTCGGGCACCTCGTCGACACGCGAGTGCGGCGGCAGACCAACGTCGCCGCCTTCGCCCTGCTGGCCGTGGCCGGGCTGCTGCTGATCATCTACTTCGGCGTCATCGCCTGACGCACCGCCTCGGAGCGCGTCGCGTCGCCGCGGCCGCGCCCTCGCTTGGCCTCCGCCGGAAGCGAGGGAGATCGCGACGAGCACCGCGGTGAGCACCACGATCCCGTAGGCGACGGCGTTTGCCGCCGCGCTGCGCGGACCGGCACTTCCCCGGCGGCCGGTGGCGTCGGCGGGAGCGAACGAGGCGAGCTTCGCCGATGGGGCGAAGGCGGTGCGGATCGCCGACGGCGGGCTCTCGGGCGCCGGCACGTCGCCGCGGCGCTTGGCGTCCTTGGGCGGCGGAGGGCCCTCGCCCGGTTGGGCCTTGGGGGGCGGTGGAGCCGGCTTGGCCGGCTGGTCGGCCTGCGGCGGCCGCTCCGCCGGCGGGGGCGTAGGAGCGGGCGGGGCGGCCTTCGGCGCCGGCGGTTGTGGCGTTGGCGGTGCGGGCGTGGCCTGCGGCGGTGGCGAGGCGCCCAGCTGGGTCTTGCTCGCCACGCCCTCGAGCCGCCACCGCGACTGACCGACCTTCAACACGCCGCCGGAGTCCATGACGGTCGCCTCGCTGATCGGGCGGCCATTGACGTAGGTGCCGTTTGTCGAGTTGAGGTCCTCGACCGTCACACCGCCCGCGTTGGCGGTCAACCGGACGTGCTGGCGGGAGACCTCGGAGTCGTCGAGGATGACGTCGCAGTCTTCGCGGCCGAGCACCACCGTGCCCTCGACCTCGATCGGGACCGCCGCCTCTCCGGCCTCCGGCACCAGGCGCATCACCGGGGGCCGCCCATCATCGTGTTGCCGGCGGCCGCGTTGAGCATCATCGTGTAGGCCGTCGCCGTCGGCGGACGCTTGTCGGGCTCCTTGGCCAGGGCGTGCATCAACGCCCAGCAGACGTCGGCCGGGATGTCGGACCGCAGCGAGGCAGGATCGGGCGGCGCGTCCTGCAGGTGGGCCCACAGCGTCTTGAGACCCGTGCGATCGGCGAACGGAGGCCGGCCGCAGAGGCACTCGAAGACCGCGCACCCCAAGGCGTAGATGTCGCTCGGCGGGCCAACCTCCTCGCCCTTGATCTGCTCGGGTGCCATGTAGTCCATCGACCCGACCGTCTGACCGGCCGCGGTCAGCACCGTCGCCGCGCTGTCCTTGGCCAGGCCGAAATCGGCCAGCAGCGGGCGGCCGTCGGCGTCCATGAGGATGTTCGCGGGCTTGACGTCACGGTGCACGAGCCCCGCCCTGTGGACCGCATCGAGGCCTCGGGCAACACCGGTGGCGATCTTCAGCGCCTCGGCGAGCTCCAGATGGCCACTCTCCAGGCGGTCGGCCAGGCTGCCGCCCGACACGTATGGCTGCGCCAGCCAGGGCAGGCCGTCGTGCTCGCCTGACTCGATGACCGCCACGAGGTTCTCGTGGCGGACCTCCGAGGCGATGCGCACCTCCCGTGCGAAACGGCGGCGAAAGACCTGGTCGCTGGCGAGCTCGGGCTTGACGAGCTTGATGGCCACGTCCTGCCCGTCGGCCGTCCGCGCGCGCAGCACCGAGCCCATGCCGCCTTCGCCGATCTGGCCCACCAGCTCGTAGGAGCCCACCCGCTCGCCGGGCCTGGGCAGCGTGGCCATCACCGGCCCGCCCCCCGCAGCTCGGCCGGGATCTCACGGACCGCCGACGGCGGCGGCTTGCGTTCCACCGGGACGGCGTGCGCGCCCGAGGCCTCGCGGACGACCGGCCCCACGGGCTGCGACGGATCGACGTTGGCCAGCACGGGCAGCGACGCCTGGCTCGGCGGCACCGACCACTGGGCCCGGCGGATCTCCCCGGCCGACTCGAGGTAGGTCAGCGACACCAGCGGCATGACCGCGATCTTTGTCGCGATGAACAGGGCGAAGACCGCGACGTACAAGATGATCCCGCCGACGATCGTGATCTCGAGCTCCACGACGCTGGCCAAGACCAGCAGCAACAACAGCTCGGCCAGGGCGAGGATCCCCGTCATCCACGGGGGCTGGTACTTGAGGATCCACGGGTACACGGCGCTGTCGAGGGCCACGCCCATCAGCAGGAACACGCCGACGAGCACCAGCCAATCGATGTTCCCGGCGAACACGGCGACCAGCGCGGCCAGGCACGCGCCCGGGATCAGCCCGTAGACGCGGGTGTGAACGCGACCGATCGGTGTAGGGCACACAGTCGGTCCCCCCTCAGGCCAGCTGCTCGGTCTTGGCGATCTTGTCAAGCGCGCGGACGGTCTTGCGGGCCAGTCCGATCTGCATCGACGCTCGGGAGCCGAAGGACCGCGGCCGGATGCCTTCGGCGCGGGCGACGTCGGCGCAGAAGCGGCGCGCGATGTACTTCAACCCCGCGATCGTGTCGCCGTTGGGCACCACGGTGTTCGCGTTGAGGCCCATCATGCACAGCCGCGAGTCGTCACGGTCAAGGGGCGGCACCCCGCAGTTGGTCTTGAGCTTGACCCGCTCGCGCTCGACCGGCACGTCGTAGGTCTGGGCGAGCCGGCGCAGAAGCGGCAGCGAGAACGCCGACTTCACGAAGCCTGTCCCGCAGACGATCCCCGTGACGCCGATCTCCGAGACGGCGCCCTTGGTGTCCTTGAGCGTGAGAAACAGGCCAGGGCCGCCCGCCTCGATCTTGGTCACGTTGCCGATGTACTCCTCGAAGCGACCGTCCTGGCGGCCCTTGAGGATCTTCTCCCCCCAGCCGCGCCGCTCGGGCGAGGTGCCACGCAGCGCCTGGCCGAGGAAGTCGACACGCTCGTCGAAGCTCAGCTCCTGGAACGCGTCGATGCCGCTGCCGTCGAACAGGCACCGCGGCACGTTGAGGTCCTGGTCGGCCGGGTTGGGGTTGCGGCGGATCGCGATGCACTGGGCGCCGGCGTCGAGGCAGTTGGCCCACTCGTTGACCGAGGCGATCCCCGACCCGACAACGAGATAGCGGCCGCCGGAGAAGTAGGACTTCGGCTCGTAGGCCTGGACCACGCGGTCACGCGTCGCCGGATCCTCGCGGGCCGCCCCGTACACGCCCGGGAAGGCCAGCGGGCCGTGGCCGATGGCGATCATCACGTGCTTGGCGCGGCCGAGCAGCTGCGCGTCCTCGTCGTAGAGGCTGAAGTGCGGCGGCGGTCCGGGCTCGCGCACGACCCAGCCGACCTTGGTCCCCCCCACCACGCGCTTGTCGTAGTCGAGCTCGCGCCGGACGATCTCCGCCTCGGCCAGGACCTCCGGGACGCCGGGGTTGAACTTGCGGCCCACCGAGCGAAACAGCGGCGAGGGGTCCTTGCGGGCGTAGGCCTCCATCTGGGCGAACGTCGGCCAGTCGGCCGGCAGGAAGTGCGACTCGGACTCCGAGCGCAGAACCGTCTGCCCCAGGTTCCACGCGAACTGCTGGTAGGTGGAGACCGGGTTGAGGTTCTCCCCGAAGATCCCGATCTGCTCGGGCCGGAAGCCCATGTAGACAGCCGTCGTGTAGACGAGCAGCGCGCCGAAGCCGTCGCCGATGACGGCGAGCGAGACGTCCTCGGGATGGGTGCCTGCGCCCTTCATCCCTGCGTGATCTGTGCGATCCGTTCTGCCATGACCCTGGTCGCGAGAACCTATACGACGCGGCGCGCCAGGGGACAGGTCCTCGACTGGCCCGCTCCGGATAGATTCCCGCCCCATGCGCCCGACCGAATGCGGTCCTGATGCCTGAGCGCCTGGCCGCGGGCGAGGTCGTCGCCTACGTCCTGCTCGACCTGACGATCATCCTCGCCGCCGCCCGCCTGGTGGGCGCGGTGTTCGTGCGCTTCGGACAGCCCCGGGTCGTCGGCGAGATCATCGCGGGCATCCTCATCGGTCCGACCGTCCTCGGCGGCGAGCTCTCGCGGGGGGCCGTCGACGCGACGGCGACGGCCCCGACCGCGGGGTCGGGCCTCGTCGACATGCTGTACCCGCTGCAGGCCTTCGCCTTCCTGAACCTGATCGGCGTCCTGGCCATGCTGCTTTTCATGTTCGTGCTCGGCCTCGAGGTCGAGCAGCGGTTCCTGCGCGGCCGGGGCGGTCAGATCGCCGTCGTCTCCGTGGCCGTGGTCGTCGTCCCCGTGCTGCTGGGTTTCGTGGTCGCGGCGATCCTCGACACGCCGGGCACCTGGAAGGTGGCCGACGCCACGGCGACCACCCACGGGCTCTTCCTCGGCGCCGGGCTGGCCGTGACCGCATCGGCCGTGCTCGCCCGGATCCTGCAGGAAAAGCGGATGCTCGACACCGACCTCGGCGCGGTGGGGGTCGGCGCGGGCGTCGCGGTCACCCCCCTGTTCTTCATCGTGCTGGCCGCCGCCGCGGCCTCGGCCCAGGGGGCGGGGGTGCCGTCGACGGTCGCGGTCAAGCTCGGGCTCACGGCGCTGCTGCTGGCCGTGCTGTTCGGCGCCGTGCGCCCCGCGATGGGCTGGGTCCTCAAGCGGCGCTTCCACCCCGAGAAGCCGCTGGACGGGGACCTTCTGGCCCTGATGCTTTTCGGGGCCCTGCTCACGGGGCTGGCCGCCGACCGGATCGGGATCCACTCCATGAGCGGCGGCTTTCTCTTCGGCGCAGCCATCCCCCAGGTCGCGGGTCTCGGCCGGGCGGTCTCCGACCGGCTGCAGACCTTCGTCGTGCTGTTCCTGGTGCCCGTCTTCCTGGCCGTCTCGGGCCTCCAGACCGACCTGCGGATCCTCGAGCCGAGCATGCTCGGCGGTATCGCGCTGTTTCTCGTGACGATGGTCGCCGCGAAGTGGGGCGCCGGGGCGCTCGCCGGCCGCGCCGTCGGCCTGGGCTGGCAGGAGGCCAACGCGATCGGGGTGCTGATGAACTGCCGCGGGCTGGCCATCCTCATCGTCGCTCTTATCGGCCGCCAGCTCGGCGTGATCACCGACCCCATGCAGATCGCCTTCGTGGTGGGCGCGATCGTGACGACGATGATGACCGGGCCGCTGGTCAGCCGGTTCGTCGCCGACGACGAGGTCGAAGCCAAGCGCTCGGAGACGCTGGGCAAATCCATGGCCGGGTTCCCCGCCATGACCGGCGGACCGCGCCTGCTGCTGGTGCCCGGCGAGCCCGCGTCGGAGAGCCGGGTCGCCGAGGCCGCCCTCGCCCACCTCGACCCCGACGGACCCCGGGCCCAGTTCCTCGTCGCACACCTGCCGCCCCCCCGGCCCGCCGGTGACCTGATCGGCATCGACGGCGGGGTCGGCGACGCCGAGCAGGTCGTCCGCGAGACCGAAGGCTGGCTCAAGCCCCTGGCGGCACGGCTGGGCGCCGAAGGCGCCGACGCCGACATCGCCTGCTTCGTCAGCCCCGACCCGACGGACGACCTGGTCCAGCTCGCCGCCGACTGGGCCGCCACCGGCGCGATCGTCGCCGACCCGACCGCCGCCCGGGCCATCGAGGAGTCCGGCCTGCCGGTCGAGCGGGTCGGGATCGCCGTCGAGGACCGTGGGAGCTCCCGGCCGGGCATGCGCGTCCCGGCCTGATGGGCGACGAGCTCACCCCGGTCGAACTGTCGATCGTCGTCCTGGGCGACCTGGCGCTGATCCTCGTGGTCGCGCGGATCGCCGGCGCGCTCGCCTTGCGGATCAACCAGCCGCGCGTCGTCGGGGAGATCCTCGGCGGGCTGTGCATCGGGCCCACCGTGCTCGGCGGCACCATGGCGGTGGCCGGAGGCGAGCCCTCGGGGCTGGTCAACACGCTGTTTCCGCCCCAGAGCTTCGAGTTCCTGCAGACCATCGGGACGGTCGCGCTCGTGCTTTTCATGTTCCTGATCGGCATGGAGATCGAGGTCAAGGCGCTGCGGGCCCGTGGCCGCCCGATCCTCATCGTCGGGCTCGCGACCACCGTCGTGCCCGTCGCTGCCGGCTTTCTCGTGGGCGCGGTGCTCTCGGAGCCCGGCAAGTGGTTGGCCGAGCAGTCGGTGAAGGGGATCGCCGTCTCGGCCACGACCCACGCGCTGTTCATCGGCTCGGCCATCGCCGTCACCGCCTCGGCCGTCACCTCGCGGATCCTGCAGGAAAAACGGATGCTCACCTCCCCGGCCGGGATCCTGTTCTCCGGTGCCGGGGGGATCATCACGCCGCTGGGCTTCCTGGTGCTCGGCGTGGGCGTGGCCACGGCCGAGGGTCAGGGCGCCGGAGGCGTGTTCGCCTCGAAGTTCGCCGCCTCGGGCCTGCTCGTCGCCACGCTGTTTTTGCTCGTGCGGCCGCTGCTCGCCCGCCTGATCGACCGCCGCTTCGATCCCGAGCGCCCGCTGGACGGCGAGCTGTTCGCCGTGCTGCTGTTCGGCGCCCTGATCACGGGGCTGCTGGCCGAGCTGGCCGGCATCAACGCCGTGACCGGCGGGGTGCTGTTCGGGACCGCCGTGCCCGATGTCTCGGCCCTGACCCAGAAGATGATCGAGCGGATGCAGTCGTTCCTGGTAACGCTGCTGATCCCCGTGGTGCTCGCGGTCTCCGGCCTGCAGACCGACCTGCGGGTGCTCGGGGCCGAGCACGTCATCGGCGCGCTGTTCTTCCTCGCGGTGATGGTCGCCTCCAAGTGGGGGGTCGGCGCGGTGGCCGGGCGCGCCGTCGGGCTGCAGTGGAAGGAGGCCAACGCCGTCGGGGTGCTGGTCAACTGCCGCGGGCTGGAGATCCTCATCGTCGCCATCGTCGGCGCCCAGCTCGGAGTGCTCACCGAGCCGATGCAGGGGATCTTCGTCCTCGCGGCGATCGTGACCACGATGATGGCCTCGCCGCTGGTGGACTTCTTCGTCAGCGAGGACGAGGTGGAGGAGATCCGCGAGCAGACGGTGGCCGGGTCGATCGCCGCCATGCCGGTGATGTCTGGCGGGCCGCGCGTGGTCATCGCGCCCGGCGAACCCGAAGCATCCGGGCGGGCCCTGGCCACCGCCGAGGAGTTCCTCGACGGCGATGGGCCGCGCTCGCAGTTCCTGGTCGTCCATCTCATCGACATCCCCGGGGACGGCAGCTACGTGGGGGCCGCTCCCGGTGAGGCCGAGCGCCAGGCCGAGCGGGCGCTCGGTTGGCTGGGACCGATCGTCTCGCGGCTGCGCGCCGCGGGGTCGGACGCCGACCCGGTCGCCTTCGAGACTCCCACGCCCGCCGCCGACCTGGCCAAGGTGGCCAGCGACTGGGCCGCCACCCATGCCGTGGTGACGCGGGTCGAGGACGAGCGGGTCCTACGCGAGGCAGGCCTGGTGGTCTCGCGCGCCGAACCGGCCCTCGTCGTGTAGCCACACACCGCATCCGCGCATGGACGGTGGCGCCGGTCCCGTTGCTTACGTAGGGTCCGGACAATGGCTGAGGGCGAGATGGATCTTTCGGGGTTGGGTCGGACGTTCCGCGTCGAGCAGGAGCTCGGCCGGGGTGGGATGGGCGTGGTCTATCGGGCCGAGCAGCTGGGGTTGGGCCGGATGGTCGCGTTGAAGGTGATCACCCCGACGCTGGCCTCAGACAAGGAGTTCCGGGCCCGGTTTGAGTCCGAGTCGAGGGTCGCGGCGTCGATCGAGTCGCCGAACGTGGTCACGATTTACGAGGCCGGCGACGCCGACGGCACCCTGTATTGCGCGATGCAGCTGATCGACGGGATCGACCTCGGCGTGCTCATCGACCAAGAAGACCGCATCGGCCCCGAACGGGCCGTGGCGATCCTCACCGAAGTCGCCGCCGGCCTCGACGCCGCCCACGCCCGCGGGCTGGTGCACCGCGACGTCAAGCCCGGCAACGTGCTCGTCGGCTCACGCGCCGGCTCAGAAACCGCGTGGCTGACCGACTTCGGGCTGACCAAAGACATGCGCGACCAGTCCGGCTACACCCGCACCGGCCAATGGGTCGGCACCGTCGCCTACGTCGCCCCCGAACAGATCCAAGGCGCCCAGATCGACGCACGATCCGACGTCTACGCCCTGGCCGCCTTGTTGCACCACATGCTCGCCGGCCAAGCCCCGTTCGCCCGCGACTCCGACGTCGCGACCATGTGGGCCCACATGAACGACCAGCCCCCCACCCTCACCGAACTCGTGCCCGACGTCACGCCCGAACTCGACGCCGTCGTCGCCCGTGGCATGGCCAAAAGCCCCGACGACCGACCCCCCTCGGCCGGCGACCTCGCCCGCGCCGCCGCCACCGCCATCGGCCACCGCGCCCCCACCACCCCCGAACGCAGCGTCGCCGCCGGCGCCGCCGCCGCTCCCGGCGCAGCCACCATCCACTCGCCCTGCCCCGATCAGGCGCCGGCCACGGCAGCCGCCGCGCAACCGGCGGCCACTGCGGCCCCGGCAACCGCGGCCACAGCGCCGATCGCCCACCCCAGCGGCGCCGTGACCCAGCCGCTGCCCGGCGGTGGCTCGCAGGGCCGGGGCTGGCTGATCGCCGCCAGTGTCCTCGGCGCGATCGTCCTGCTGGGCGGCGGCATCGCCGCGGGCGCGTTGATCCTCGGCGGCGGTGACGACGGCCCGGGCACCGAGCAGCAGGCCAACGACTCCTCGGGCGACCGCTCCTCGGGCGACGATGCGTCCCAGGATGGCCCGAGCGGATCGGGAGCCCGCGATGACGGCTCCGCGCCAACGGTCGAGAACACCGAGTCGGTCGACCTGGCGGGCGTGACCGTCGACGTCCCCTCCGACGCCGGGTGGAACCTGTCGGCCGAGAAGAGCTCCAACGGCGGCCAGCTGTTCACGCGAACCCTCACCGGCCCCCAGGGCATCCTCATCCGCCTCGTGCGCACGCCGGGCGAACCGGCGCAGCCGCCGTCAGAGTCCGTGGTCTCCGAGGACCGGATCGAATCGGCGATCGGCGACGTGATCCTGTTCGTCGTTGAAGGCTTTCCCACCGACGAGTGCGAGAGCCGGCGCTGCGATGACTACGTGATCAACCCGACGGGCAACGGCGGGCTCGCCGTCCTGGCCAACGGCAGCGGCGCCGACGCCAGCACCCAGGTGGCCGCCGACATCGCGATGTCGACCCGCTGACCGGACCGACGACCAAGCTGCGTCCCGAGATTCACTAGGGTCGCTTGGATGGCAGGCGAGATGGATCTTTCGGGGTTGGGTCGGACGTTCCGCGTCGAGCAGGAGCTCGGTCGGGGTGGGATGGGCGTGGTCTATCGGGCCGAGCAGCTGGGGTTGGGCCGGATGGTCGCGTTGAAGGTGATCACCCCGACGCTGGCCTCAGACAAGGAGTTCCGGGCCCGGTTTGAGTCCGA
>JBPCPM010000004.1:0-8904 GCA_050999155.1 Solirubrobacterales bacterium | reverse complement strand
AGGCCAGAGCCTGCGCCCAGTCGACGAGCGCCGGGTCCCACTGCTGTACCGAGGTGTCGATGCAGCGGACCTCGTGCCCGGCGGCCTGCAGGGCCGCGGCGGGGGAGGCGACGTGCAGCGGCTGGTGGCCGAGCTCGTACGTGGAGACCAACAGGACGCGCACCGACGCATCGTATCCGGCACCCGCCGGCGGTCAGTTGCGGCCGAACTCGCCCAGTCCGGTCGGTCGGGCGCGAACCCTGCGAACTGCCCCTTCGGGCGTGGGTTTCGTGTGGTTCGGCGGGCGTGGGCTCGTCGTCGATCTGGACGTCCAGGTGGGCGGGGGCGCTGCGCAGCGCCTGCTCGACCGCGTCCGGCGTGTCGCCGCGGGCAAAGCAGAACCCCAGGTACCGGTCGCCCTCGGGGAGCGGCACGACCGGTCGCCCGGGCCGGATGGTGATCTCGACGTCATCGATGCCCGGAACCGCCCCGGCGGCATCGAGCCCTTCGACGCCCTCCAACGTCCCCGCTCGCGAGATGGGAAGCATCATCACGCCGGCCGCGCGGTTCTCGCGCGCTGCGGGGAGCCCGGCGCCGATGGCGTGGCGCAGGATCAGCTCCTCGAGCGAGACCCCGGCGCCGAACCGCAGCGCCCGGGCGCACAGGCCACCGATCGAACGGGCCGCGACCTCGAGCACGACTGCGTCGTCGCCGGGCAGGCGCAGCTCGGCGTGGACCGGGCCCTCACGCAGGCCCAGCGCGGCGACGGCCGCCCGGACCCGCTCGGCGACAAGGCGCTGGCGGTCGAGCGGATGGCGCGACGGCGTGACCAGCAGCGTCTCCTCGAAGAACGGGCCCGTGAGCGGGTCGGGCTTGTCGAAGATGGCCAACACCTCGAGCTCCCCGCCGCGGACCAGCCCTTCGACGGCGACCTCTTCGCCGGGGACGTAGCGCTCCACGAGCATCGTGTGGTCGAGGCCGGGCTCGGTGGCGCACGCCAGGATCTCCGCGATGCGCTCGGCGGCTGCCGTCGCGGCGGCCGCCGAGTCGGCCCGAACCACGCCGCGGCTGGCGGACAGCCCCACGGGCTTGACCACGCACGGCGTCCCCAGCCGCTCGGCGGCGCCGGCGGCCTCGGCCGGGGTCCGCACCGCCTCCCAGGCGGGCTGCGTGACGCCGCGGCGATCAAAGGCCTCGCGCAGGAGGCGCTTGTCACGGGCCGCGCGTACCGCGGCCGGCGGGTTGTGAGGCAGTCCCAGGCGTTCGGCCGCCAGCGCGGCGGCCTCGATGCCCTGGTCGTCGACCGCCACGATGCCGTCGAGCTCCTCGGCCTCGGCGTGATCGCAGATCTGCTGGGCGGCTCGCTGCGGGTCACGCAGCCGCAGGGTCAGCGCGCCGGCGCCGATCGTCGCCGACATCGCTTGGCGCCGGTCGGAGCCGACGACCAGCTCGACCCCGAGCTCGCCCGCGGCCCGCACGAAGTCCGGGGCGCGGTAGGTCGCACTCGGCAGGATCAGCAGGATGCGGGGCATCGCCGGGTATCGTAGGCAGGGTGCCCACGCGCTCTGTGATCCGATGACCGACCAGCCCGCCACCGACCAGCCCGCCACCGACCCGCTGCTGACCGTGACCCCGCTCGCCCGCGGGCGAGTCGAGGGGTTCCGCGATGCCGTCGAGGACCCGGCGTCCCAGGCGATGTGGGTCGAGGTCACCGGGGAATCGGCCGGCGAATACTCGACGAACATCTACCTGCGCTCCACGGCCGACGCCGAGCCGCAGGACACCACGCTCGACGCCGAGGGCCTCCCGGTCGTCGTGCCCGCCGACAGCGCGAGCCGACTCGCCGGAGCGACCGTTGACTGGATCGAGGAGCCGGGCCGCACCGGCCTGGTGGTCGAGAACCCCAACAAGCCGGCCGCGGCGCCCACGATGCTGCCGATGATGGGCACCGGCGCCCCCGCGCCGGCCAGCCCGCCCGTGCCCAGCGCCCCGCCGGCCGACCTCAGCGGCGAGCTGGCCCAGCGGGTGCAGACCGTCATCACCGAGAACGTCAACCCGGCCATCGCCGCCCATGGCGGGATGGCCGAGCTGGTCGCCGTCGAGGACAACGCCGCCTACCTGCGGCTCGGCGGCGGCTGCCAGGGCTGCGGCATGGCCAGCGTGACCCTGACCCAGGGGATCTCCACGGCCATTCAACAGGCCGTACCGGAGATCGAGCGCGTGGTCGACGTCACCGACCACGCCGCGGGCTCGAACCCGTACTTCGAGTCCTCCAAGAAGTAGCCGGCCGCCGGATACCGATCCGCGCGGCGGGTCCGAGCGCAGGATCCGGCGCTCGGCCCTAGATGGAGCCCTGCAGTAGCGAGTTGCCCGAGTGGGCGGGATCGCCGCCCTTCTCCTCGCGGGAGACGTCGAGCCAGCGGAACTGACGGCGGTCGACCGGGACCCGCACCGAGATCGTGCGCTTTCCTCCCTCGGGGATGGTGAAGGTGGCCAGCGAGACAAGACGGTCGGGGTTGAGGATCCACAGCTCGTAGACCTGGCCCTCGGCGCTGGCCGGAAGGCCGCTGACCTCCACCCGAACCCGGTCGTCGGCCGTGCCCTCGAAGGTCGCCATTCCTCGGGCGTTGGGCGACTGGGCAAAGATCGGCTCCAGCGTGATCCGATCGGCGCGGACCGGGCCGCCCTCGGGCCCGCCTGTCTGTTCGCCGCCGTTGACGGCCAGCGCGATCAGCAGCGCCGCCGCCGCCAGGCCGGCGGCCGCGGCCCCGAACGCGACCCGGGGACGGGCCGAGAACCAGCCCCGCCGCGTTTCCGGGCGCGCCGGCGTCGCGGCGCGCGGCTCGGTCCACTCGAAGCCGGCATCGGCCTCGGGCTCGGTCGTGTTGCGGCGCATCTCGATGTCGAGCGGGGGAGGGGCGGAGGGGCTGAAAGCCTCGCGCGGGGTCTCGGAGAGAGCCGTCACGAGCGGTCGTAGCCGCTCGACGGTGGCGCTGAACTCGGCGTCGTCGACCATCAGCTGCTCGGCCTCGGCGAGCTGGGCGTCTTCGAGCTCGCCGAGCAGGTAGTCGACCGGTTCCAAGGATCGGCTCATAGGGGCGAATCCTCGTCGGCGTCGACCTGTTCGCGCAGGCGCTCGAGCGCGCGGACCATCCGCGTCTTGACCGTGCCGAGCGGAATGCCCGAGGCCGTGGAGATCTCGCTCTGGCTCATCCCGTACTCGAAGCGCATGCTCAGCAGCGACGCCTCGTCGCTCGGCAGCTCGCCCAGCATCGAGGCCAGGCGCCACTTGGACATCAGCTGGTCGACAAAGGCGCTCGGGCCCTCGTCGACGATTGCCTCCTGGGCGGGGTCCTGCGGGTCGCGGGGATCCGGTACGCGCTTTCGCAGGTGGTCGATGGCGCGGCTACGGGCCATGTTCATGATCCACGTGAAGAGATTCGCTCGCGAGGAGTCGTAGTCGGGGCCGCGCTTCCAGATCTCGGTGAACACCTGCTGGAGTACGTCCTCGGCGGCATGCCGGTCGCCGATCACCTTCACGAGGTAGGCGAAGACCGGTCCGCCGTACTCCTCGTGGGCCATGCGCACTGCGTCCGGATCGCGGCTGTTGAGCCCGCCGGCGATGCGACGCTCTTTCTGCGTGGGAAGAGACCGCGGGCTCACAGTGGGCGAACGCTAGCCCCCCGCAGCACCCCGATGCGGTGCGGTCGAAAGAATGCGATGAAACTGCGGCCTCGTGCGCGTACGTTGGCATCATGCCCCGGGGTGAGTACGGCAGCGGGGGCGATCGCGGATCGCGACTTCCGATCGTCGGGCCGGGCGCGGATCGATCATGCGGCTGAGAGGAGTCGAACCTCCACGGGCTCTCGCCCACACGGACCTGAACCGTGCGCGTCTACCAGCTCCGCCACAGCCGCGCGGACGCTCGAAAGCGCGCCGCACATCCGACCGCCGCGCGGCCCAGGCGGAGGGCCGGCGTCCCGCGTCGGTGGGCCGGATGTTGTTAACGTATGCCCCCGCGCCGCTATCGTCCAGGGGACTAGGACGCCGGATTCTCAGTCCGGAAACCGGGGTTCGAATCCCCGTAGCGGTACTCCGAAAGCCCCTTGAACAAGGGGCTTTCGTCGTTAGGCGGGCCGTGCGCGCCAAATTGCGCGCCGAATGGGTGCGGGAAGCGGGCTAGGGACCAGCGGATTGTTTGGAGCCCGTTGCAGAGTTGAGTCTCTTCGTCTCCCACTCTTGACAGCCGGCCTGCCAAGACTGGGCTATGCGACAGCCTGGGCCCTTCCAGCTCGCCCTGCCCGTGTCCGCTCCCGACCGTAGTCTGGATGCTGTGGAGGCAGCCATCGCACCGCCCGAGGACCGCCAGAAGGCGCTTGGCGCGTTCTACACGCCACCGGAGATCGCTGCACAGCTTGCGCAGTGGGCGATAAGGAGCACCGAAGATCTGGTCCTCGACCCCAGCTTCGGAGGTCTCGCCTTCTTAGATGCGGCGGCAGCCCGGCTGCAGGGGATGGGGTTGTCTGGGCCGGAGGCGAGTGCGCGGCTTTGGGGCGTCGATATCGACTCGGATGCGATGGCCGCGGCCGCGAACACGGGCACCCCCCTGAGCAATCTCGTCCACGAAGACTTCTTCGCAGTGGCGCCGGGTGAGGTCCCCGCGGTTGACGTGCTGCTGGGAAATCCGCCCTACATCCGCTACCAGGCCTTCAACGGCTCCGGCGAGCGGGCGCGTGAACTGGCATCTGCCGCGGGAGTGCGAATCACCAAGCTCGCCTCGTCTTGGGCTCCGTTCGTCGTTCACGGCACCTCCTTCATCAGCCCCGGCGGTCGAATGGCGCAGGTCCTCCCGGCCGAGATTCTCCACGCGCAGTACGCGACGGAGGTGTTGGAGTTCCTTCGGCGAGAGTTCGGGTCCGTCTCGTTGGTGACGTTCGAGGAGCGCGTTTTTCCGGGGGCCCTGGAGGAGGTCGTGCTGCTTCTTGCCGACCGTCGCGGTGAGGCAGGGCGAGCGGACATCCAGCTGCTGTCTTGCAAGGCCGTGGACGATCTCGACCTGTCAACACCGTCGACCCGATCGGACCTTGTCGAGGACGAGCTTGGCGCCGAAAGCCTGCTTGCGCAGCTTCTGCCGGCCGAGGCTCGGCGATTGCTGGTGCGCCTGGCGGTGTCGCCGCAGGTGGTTCGGCTGGGGGCGCTTGCCTCAGTCGACATCGGGATCGTGACTGGCGCCAACGAGTTCTTCATGCTTCCGTGCGACCGCGCAGAGCCGATCGCGGACGACCTGCTCAGGGCGGGCGTTTCAAAGGCGGCCCATATCCCCGGTGCCCGGCTCGATCGCGAGGAGCACGCCGACCTCCTTGCAGGTGGCGGCGCAGGGATGATCTTCGTTGCGACGCTCTCGGAGGAGCCGGCGACTCTTGAAACTGCTCGCCTGCACATTCGGGACGCCGAGAAGCTCGGCCTCCAGGACCGTTACAAGTGCAGGATCCGCAATCCCTGGTGGTCGTTGCCGGTGCCGGCAGCCGGGCCGCCGGAACTGCTTCTCACCTACTGCTCGAACGACTTTCCTCGGCTCACCCTGAACGAGGTTGGGGCTCTGCACACGAACACGCTGCACGCCGTTCGTCCGACCGATCCGGCTCTAGCCGCCACGCTTGCCGCCAGCTTCTACAACAGCCTCACGCTGCTCTCCTGCGAGCTGGAAGGGCGCAGCTACGGCGGCGGGGTGCTCAAGCTGGAGCCCTCAGAAGCAGAGCGGTTGCTGATTCCCGAGCCTGCGGCCGGAAATGAAGCTCTCCTGAACGAGGTCGACGACGCGGTCAGGGCACGGAATCTACAGCGAGTCCTGGACCTGGTCGACCAGGCGGTGCTAATCGACGGTTGCGGATTGACAGAGGACGACGTGGCGGCCCTGAGGGAGGGCCGTAAGCAGCTAGCCGATCGTCGGCGCAGCCGCGGCCGCGCACCGGCCGGAACCTAGCCAGGGTTCGCGGCTGCCCAGAGCTCGCGGGCCTGCTCGTGTTCGGAGACAGGCGAGCGCGAGAAGACGCCGGTGAGCATCCGCTCGAAGAACCGGTCGGCGGCAAGATCGTCGGGGACTTCGTCGGTGATCAACGTAGGCCCATGATTGTCGTCCCACTCGACGATCAGAAGACACGTAGCGTCGTAGCTGCCTCGTTCGTCGCCGGCGTCGAGAGACTGAAGCTTGCGGAGCATGTCCTTGATTCGCTCCCAAGCCGCAGGTTCGTCAAAGACGTTGCCGGTCACCAGGTAGGCATAGCCGAATGTCGCCAGCGGGTATCGGCGACGGATGTTCAGCAAGTCGCCGGTCGCTTCCTCGAATCGGTTCGTGATGTTCTTGCCGAAGGAGTCGGTCATGGTCTTCGTTGAAACCGCCAACTCGAGGCCCCGGTCGTACTCGGCCATCACGACGTCGATCTCCTTGGCGAAGAAGCCACCGAGAACGATTGAGTTGCTCTGCCCCGCAAGCTGGAACAACGATGCGATCGTGGCCTCCTCGATCTTGCGGCGCTCATCTAACTTGGCGAACTTGAAGCGCTCGGCCGCTGATGCCAGGGATTGGGGGAGCGAGCGTGGGCGCTTCGGTCGGGGCCATACCGCGTCCGACGCGATCCGTGCTCGCCGGAGTTCGGTGGCGATCCAGACATCAACCGCGATCGCGAGCCCACCGCTCGCCGGCACCTGAGCTGAGCCGCCTTCGAGCTGCACCTTTATGAGATCGAGCAGCAGCTGATCGTCACATCGATATTGGCCGCCCTTGGTCCAAGGGCTGGAGAGCTTCGCTGGCACGGCTTCGAAAACGGCACTCATCCGGTCGGTTCCTGCCATGCCGCAGAGTTCGGGAGCAAGATCAGCGTTCCTTCCACCGGGCAGCGGGCCACGCCGCCGTAGCTCCGGATGCCTTGACCCGGGATGGAGCGTGCGACGCAGCTCAACCGGTTTCCACGGCGACCTTTGCGCCAAACGCGCGCCAAACGGGGTTTAGGAACAGCGGTTTCGAGAGGGCGACCTGCAACCCGCTCAAGCCGCGGCGCGTCCGGGGTCCGCCCGGTGCAGAGGGTGGCACCTCCGGGGCCCCGATCAGCGGTGGCGCCGGAACCGCCATGTGTTGCGAGGGTTGCACCTGATCGCGGCGACCGGGTCGTCGACCAGGTACCGACCTACCGCGGCGAGGGGCGGACCGAGCTCTGAGCCCGTCTGCGCAGCGGAGGCTCGGGGATCCGCCGCAGGCTAGAATCGCAGCGCAAACCGGCAAGGCGGTCGGGGAAGCCCGGTGGAACACCGGCGCGGTCCCGCCACTGTGACCGGGGGCGATCGGCCGGCGCACGGCCACCGGATCCGCCGTTCGGAGCCCGGGAAGGCGCGCCGGACGCCCCGGAAGCCAGGAGACCCGTCGCCTGCCAGGCCACACCAGCCCCCGAGGAGGGGCGGCCATCTCCCCAATCGTGACCACAGCCCGTGTTCCCCGACACCGCCAGCGCGGTGCGCTGATCGCCGCGTGGCTGCTGCTGACTGCCCTCGTCTTGCCCGCCTGCGGGCTGGGCAGCGGCGACGAGGCAGCCAACGACTCGGTCCGCCTGACCGTCACCAAGAACTTTGGCACCGAGGACGTCGTTTCGGCCAACGACCAGTCCGCCCGGCCGGGCGATACCGCGCTGAAGCTGCTCGACCGCAACGCCGAGGTCGAGACCGCCTACGGCGGAGGCTTCGTGCAGGCCGTCAACGGCACCGAGGGCACCGGGCGCTCGGGCGGCGGCAACCGGCGCCTGTACGACTGGTTCTTCTACGTCAACGGCATCGAGTCGCCCGTGGGCGCCGAGGAGTACGCGCTGAAGGACGGTGACTGGGTGTGGTGGGATTACCGCGAGTGGACCGCCGCCCAGCAGGTGCCCGCGGTGGTGGGGCTCTTCCCCGAGCCGTTCGTCCACGGCTTCGAAGGCAAGCGCTTCCCCACCCGCATCGACTGCCTGGGTCGCAGCGGAGACTGCCAGGCCGTGTCCGACGCGCTCGGCGACCAGGACATCTCGGCCTCGATCGCCGCCGAGCGCGTGCGGGCCGGCAGTGAGGTGCTGCGCGTCGTCGTCGGCACCTGGGACAAGGTCCGCGAAGATCGTGCCGCGGCCAAGCTCGCCGACGGTCCGGAGGCCAGCGGCGTGTTCGCGGCGTTCGAGGGCAAGGGCGACGGGACCGAGCTCGCGGTGCTCGACACCCGTGGGGACGAGACACGCCGGCTCGGGCCCGGTGCGGGCCTCGTCGCGGCGGTCGCGCTCTCGGACTCGCAGCCTGTCTGGGTCGTGACCGGCGTCGACGACGCTGGTGTCGAGGCCGCCGTCGAGCTCCTCGAGCCCGAATCGCTGCGCACCAGCTACGCCGTGGCCGTCGAACCCGAGGGCCGCCCCGTGCCCGTCCCGGTCCCGTGAGATCGGCGCTCGCCTACCGGCCGGGACGCAGCACCTTGCACCGCGCCCGCGTCGGGGCGGCCGCCGCGTGGCTCGGGCTGCTCGCCGTCACGGGGCTCGTGCTCGCCGACCCGCTGCTGCTCGTCGTGGTCACCGCGGCGGTGGCCGTCGCGGGCATCGCGGCGGGGGCTCGGCGAGCGGTGGCGGCAGCACTGCGGATGGGGGTGCCCCTGGCGGTGCTGTTCGCCCTGCTCAACGGTGTGGTCTCCCAGCGCGGAGAGACGATCCTGGTCCGCGTGGGCACGGTCCCGGTCCTGGGGCGGGTCGACGTCAGCGCCGAGGCCCTGGCCGCGGGCGCGGCAACCGGGCTGCGGATCCTCGTGGTGCTCGCAGCCTTCGCCGTCTGGGGCGCCTGTGTCGATCCCGACCGCGTCCTGCGCGCCCTGCGGCCGCTGGCACGCCGGTCGGTCCTCACCGCGTCGCTGGTCAGCCGCCTCGGGCC
>JBPCPM010000179.1:0-6040 GCA_050999155.1 Solirubrobacterales bacterium | reverse complement strand
GCTCGCGAGCAAGGCGGTCGCCGACGTCACGGTCGGCCTCGGGCGCGACATGCGCCTCACCGCGCCCGAGCTCGCGGGCCGCTACCGCGACGGCATCGTCTCCGAAGGCGCCTCGGTCGTCGACGCGGGCGAGGTCGGGACCGAGATGCTCTACTTCCTCGTCGGCTCGCGGGAGCTCGACGGCGGGCTCATGTGCACCGCCTCGCACAACCCCAAGGCGTACACGGGCGCCAAGCTCGGCAAGCAGGGGGCGATCGCCCTGAGCGGCGACGAGGGCATCGGAGAAATCCGCGACCTCGTGGTCGACGGTGGCCTGAGCGACGAGCCGCCCGGCGGAGGCGAGGTCTCCCACACCGACCTCTACGCGGAGTTCCACGAGCGCGCGTTGGAGTTCATCGACCCCGGGAAGGTCAAGCCGCTCAAGGTGGTCGTCGACGGCGGCAACGGCATGGCCGGGCCGATGGTCGGCCCCCTTCTCACCCGGCTCGGGCTCGACCTGATCGAGACCTGCTGGACCCCGGACGGGAACTTCCCCGACCACGAGCCGAACCCGCTGCTGCCCGAGAACCGCCAGTTCATCATCGACAAGGTGCTGGAGACGGGCGCCGACCTGGGCATCGCCTGGGACGGAGACGCGGACCGGTGCTTTTTCATCGACGGCAGCGGCGCGTTCGTCGACGGGGACTTCCTCACCGCGCTGCTGGCCCGCCAGATCCTGCGTGACGGCCCGAACGCGATCCTCTACGACGTGCGCGCCTCCCGTGCCGTGCCCGACACGGTCAGCGCCCAGGGCGGAACCTCGCACGTCAACCGGGTCGGCCACGCCTTCTTCAAGACGCGGATGCGCGAGACCGAGGCGGTGTTCGGCGGCGAGGTGTCCGGCCACTACTACTTCCGGGCGTTCTACGGGGCCGACTCCGGCACCCTGCCGGCGCTGATGGTGCTCGAGCTGCTCGCCGCGGGAGGCCGTCCCCTGGCCGAGCTGGTCGACGAGTTCCGCTCGCAGTACTTCATCAGCGGCGAGATCAACTCCGAGGTGGCAGACCCCGAGGCCAAGATGGCCGAGATCGCCGAGCTGCACGCCGAGGCGGAAGTCAGTTGGCTCGACGGGGTGTCGGTCGACTACCCCGACTGGCACTTCAACGTGCGGCCGTCGAACACCGAGCCGCTGCTTCGCCTCAACCTCGAGTCCCTGGTCTCCACGGCCCACATGCAGACGCGACGCGACGAGCTGCTGGGGCTGATCCGGTCGTGAGCGACCCGGCCGGCGACGGGCCGGCCTCCAGCAGGTCCCCCGACAGATCCGAGCCCCCCGAACGCCGGACCGGCAGCGAGCGACGACACGGGCCGGAAGACAAGCGCCGGATGCTGATCATCGTCAACCCGTACGCGACGACGGTCTCCGATCGGCTCAAGAACCTCGTCGTCTACGCCCTCCAAGGCCGCTACGAGGTGGAGGCCAAGATGACCGAGGCCCGCGACCACGCGACAGAGATCGGCCGCGAGGCGGTCCAGGGCGGGTACGACGTCGTGTGCGCGTTCGGCGGTGACGGAACCCTCAACGAGGTCGCCAACGGGCTGGCGGGCACCGACGTTCCGGTCACCGTCCTGCCGGGCGGTTCGACCAACGTGGTCTGCCGGACGCTCGGGATTCCCAACGACGTCGTCGAGGCGACCGAGCACCTGTTGCAGATGGCCGACGACTTCCACCCGCGCAAGGTCGACCTCGGCCTCGTCGACGACCGCCGGTTCGTGTTCTCCTGCGGCGTCGGGCTCGACGCCACCGTCGTCCGGCGGGTCGACGCGCACCCGCGGCTCAAGGCCCAGGCGGGCGAGTACTACTACACGTGGGCTGCCGTCTCGGGCTTCTACCGCCACTACATGCGCAGCCCCGTCCAGGTCCGCTTCGAGACCGGCGACCACGCGGCCGAGGGCATCACGGTCATCAGCCAGAACTCCGACCCGTTCACCTACTTCGGGCGCCAGCCGATCCGCGTCTGCGACGACGTGGACCTCGAGAGCGCAACGTTGTCCTGTGCCGTGCTGGCCCGGGCACGCCAGCGCGACATGCCGACGGCGATCGCCCGGGTGTTCACCGACCGCCTGCGGGCCTCCGCGCACCGCCAGGTCTCGCACTTCGCCGGGCTCACCGAGGCGACCGTGACCTCGATATCGGCCGACGGGCCCGACGGGGCGCTGCGCCCGTTCCCCGTCCAGGTGGACGGCGACTACATCGGTGAGCGCACGCAGATTGCCCTCGGCGTCGAGCCGGGCGCCCTGACGCTCGTCTCGTGAGCCCCGACGGGTCGGCCCAGGACTCGCTGGACACCGGCTGCGCGTTTTGCGCCATCGTCGCGGGGACCGAGCCCGCGGAGATCGTCCACCGCGACGACACGACCATCGCCTTCCTCGATCGCCGTCCCCTGTTCGCCGGCCACGTGCTGCTGTGCCCCGTCGAGCACCACCCGACGCTGCCCGACCTCCCACCGCCGCTCGTCGAGCCGCTGTTCGCCACGGCCCGGACGCTCGCCGATGTCGTACGCGATGCGATGGACGCCGAGGGCACCTTCGTGGCCATGAACAACGTTGTGAGCCAGAGCGTGCCCCACCTCCATGTCCACGTGGTGCCCCGCCGGCGCAAGGACGGCCTGCGCGGCTTCTTCTGGCCGCGCACCCCCTACCCCGACGACGAGGCGATGGCCGCGGCCGGCCAGGCGATCCGCGACGAGCTGGCCCGCCGGAGCTGACCTGGAACTCCGGCGTTCGGCGCTCGTAGGCTGCACGTCCACCGACCGAAAGTCCGTCCGCAGACCGGGCTAGGGTCGTTCCCGTGGCTGGAACCTGGGAGATCGCGTCGGGTCCCGAACCTGGCGGACACGGAGTTGACGGAGCCCTCTGGGCCTGGCAGCTCACCCGCCCCGGCCAGCCCGCCACGACCGTCCACGTGATGGTCCCCGGCGCCCTCCTTCACGGCCCCGCGAGCGCCCCCCGCGTCCGCGCCGCCCTGGAGACCCACGGCCGCTCCGAGATCGAGCCCCTGCTCACCCTCGAGCACCCCCCTCGCCTGGTCCGCCCCGAGGCCGCCGACGAGGCGCCTCCCCTGGCCGCCTAGGAGACCCCTCCCTCACCCGCCCTGGCTCGCCGCCCAAAGCGCGAGCGCCGGCGTCCGGAGCGTCGGCACGTCCCTGACATGCGACACGCCACGCCTGCTCAAACGCAGGCACGCCTGGTCCATCCCCAGCCGCCGGTGTCGTACGCGAATGTCGCGACCCCCTACTCGGGTTCGGGCTCTCCGAACTCTTCCTTCCACTTCGTCTCGAAGAACGTGACGAAGTCGTCTTCGGGCTTGCGGTACTCGCCCTTGGGGGGAATGACCTCCGGCGTGATCAGCTCCGGCTCGAGGAACGTGATCGGGTACCGGGGGCGGGGCTCGGGGGGCAGCTCCTTGTTGCGAGCGACCTCTTGGGCCAGCTGGTCCAGCCCGACCCAGACGGTGCCTTCGTAGGCAACGTCGGTGATCGCGTCGATCTGGCCCTTGCGCATGCCCTCGAGAACGGTCGTGTCGCCGTTCCAGGCGAGCACGAGGGGCTTCTCCGGGAAGCCCTTGGCCTTGATGCCCTCCTCGCCGAGCGTCTTGCCGGTGATCGTGGCCGCGGGCCCGTAGTAGTGGTAGAAGGCCTTGATGTCGCTGTTGTCGGTCAGGACCTCCTTGACCTGCTTCTTGGTCGTCTCCTCCATCTTCTTCTTCTTGGAGATGTCGGTCGTGAACTCCTCCACGTACTGCGGGTCGAGGTCGTCAAGCCGGTTTTTCAACCGGTCCTCGGCCTGCTCCCAGCCGCCCGTGGGCAGCCCGAAGGTGGCGAGGTTGCGGGTCGAGGAGTCGACGGACTCCAGCTTGTCCTTGAGGAAGTCGTTGAGCAACTCGCCCTGCGCCTCCTCGTCGACCGTGTAGGACGCGGTCACGAACTCGTTCTCGGAGATCGGGCGCCCGAGGTTGATCACAGGGATGTCCTCATCCTGGAGCTTCTTCAGAGCCCCCTCGATCTCGGACGGATCGAAGCCGAAGGTGAAGATCGCGGCCGGGTTGGATCTCGTCTGGCCCTCGACGCAGGTTTGCAGCGCCTTGATCTTGCCGGCGCCGTCACACGGGATCTGGGTCCACCCGAGGGGCTTGACCGCCTTCTTGAAATGCGCGGCGACCCGCTGGGTCATCTCGTCCTTGCCGTTGAGCACGGCCAGCGAGACCTGCTCGCTCGGCAGGTCGGTGCGCCCGCCGTCGGCCTCGGCCGCCTGGCGACCCTTCTCGGAAGCGTCCTGTGCGGCCTCGCCGGTCTCGGTGGTGATTCCCTTCCCTTCATCGGCGCTGCCGTCGCTGCCGGCTGCGCCGCAAGCGGCGAAAACCATCAGCGAGACAAGCGCCAACAGGGCAAGCAGTGGCTTGCCGTTGCGCATTCGTTCTCCCCTTGACGTAGTCGATGGCACAGTCGTGATCTCGCGGGCCGCGCTCGCGACGATTGGTCGCTTTCTGCCCCACGCTCAGCGGGGACAAACCTCTCACGGCGTGCGAGAACCCTATTCCACGGGGCACCCCCGGTGCGCTGGCCCGGCGGTGTGGTCAGGCCGTGGGCGTCACGCGGAAGGCGTCGAAGACGCCCTCGACCTGACGCAGGCGGGTCACGCACTGCTTGATCTGGCTCGTCTCGACCATCTCGATCACGAACCGGTTCATGACCATCGGCGGATCGGTTGTGCACCGGGCCTCGATGATGTTGGCGCCCACCTCGGCGAAGGTCCGCGAAAGTTCCTCCAGCAGCCGGGGACGGTCGTAGGCCTGGATCTCGAACTCGACCCGGTAGGCCTCGGCGTTGTCGCCCTCCCACGCCACCTCGGTGAAGCGGTCGCCGTTGCGCGACAGGGCTTTGACGTTCGGGCAGTCGTGGCGGTGAATGGTGATCCCACGGCCGAGGGAGATGTAGCCGACGATGTCGTCACCGGGGACCGGCCGACAGCACTTGGCCAGGCGCACCTCGACGTCGGTGACGCCCTTGACGGTGATCCCGTACTCCGAAGCCGCCCGGTCCTTGACGGGGCGGACCCGCCCCTTGTCCGAAAGCGCCTCGCGCTCGACCGCCCCGGGGTCGACCGCCTCGCCGTGTTTGAGGCGGTGCATCAGCTTGTTGGCCACGACCTTCGCGGAGATCTTCGCTCCGCCGAGGGCGATGTAGAAGTCCTCGGCCCGGCGGAACCCCATCTCCTCGATGACCTCGGCCAACAGTGGCGAACCGAGCACCTTCTGGGAGGGCAGGCCGCGCTTGCGCAGGATGCCGTTGAGCGTCTCCCGGCCCCGGCGCTCGGCGTCCTCGCGCTGCTCCGCCTGGAACCAGTGGCGGATCTTGTTGCGTGCGCGCGACGTCGAGACGAGGTTGAGCCAGTCGCGCGACGGTCCCCGCTCGTTCTTGGCCGTGAGCACCTCGCAGATGTCGCCGTTGGCCAGCGCGTAGGTCAGCGGAACCATCTTGCCGTTGACCTTGGCCCCGACGCAGCGGTGGCCGACCTCGGTGTGGATCGAGTACGCGAAGTCCAGCGGGGTCGAGCCGGCCGGCAGGCTCTTGACCTCGCCCTTGGGCGTGAACACGAACACCTCGTCCTGAAAGAGGTCGACCTTGATCGCCTCCAGGAACTCCGACGCGTCCTGGTCCTCGCCGGCTTCCAGCAGCTGCCGCAGCCACCCCATCTTCTCGTCGGCGGCATCCGGGCCCGCCTTGCCTTCCTTGTAGGAGACGTGGGCGGCAACCCCGTACTCGGCGATCTGGTGCATCGAGTGGGTCCGGATCTGGATCTCCAGGGGACGGCCCTCGGGCCCGATCACGGTCGTGTGCAGGGCCTGGTACCGGTTGAACTTCGGCATGGCGATCCAGTCCTTGAACCGCCCGGGGATCGGCTTCCACAGCGAGTGCACCACACCGATGGCGCCGTAACAGTCCTTGACGCTGTCGACCATCACGCGCATGGCCGTGAGGTCGTAGATCTCGTTGAACTC
>JBPCPM010000166.1:0-4331 GCA_050999155.1 Solirubrobacterales bacterium | reverse complement strand
CCCCGGGTGCCCTCGATCGCCAGGGCCACGGGCTCGGCGTACGCGCTCAGCCGGTCCAGGGTGCGGCCCTGACCGCCGCCCTCGACCTGGGGATCGAGCACCGAGATCACCCCGAGGGTCCCCCGGGAGGTCTCCAGCGGGGCCACGTAGATCGCCGTCGGGACGTAGCCGACCGACTCCGCGACGTCCCGGGCGAACCGTGGGTCCCGGCTGACGTCGTCGACGGCGGTGGCCTGACCCGCGCTCACCGCCCAGCCGGCGATACCCCGGTTCACCGGCAGGCGGACACCGACGATCGCCTCGTGGCCCGGACCCGTCGCGGCGCAGAAGACGAGCTCCTCCTGCTCGTCGTCGAGCAGGGCGATCGAGCACGAGGCGGAGCCGAACAGCGCCCGGGCAGCCGCCACGAGGGAGTCGAGCAGCTCCTGGTCGTCTGGCGTGCTACCCATCACGGTGGCGAGTCCGGCCAGCTCCTGCAGGACGCCGGCGGGATCGGGACGCTCAGACCTCGGCCCGACCTCAGGCGCCGACCGGGGTGGAGCGGCGGCACAGCGGCGCGTCGCGGGCCGGGCGGGTCATCCCGGCGAACACCGCGGTGGAGGCGAGCAGCGCCACGCGCCCGGTGGACGTCACGGACGAAGGGGCAGGCGATCATCTCGCGCAGGCTAGCGGAGAACCCGGACCCGCGAGGCCACGACGGAGTACCCTGCCTTGGCATTGGACCGGATCAGGGAACTCGTGCCGGAGCTGCCGCGTCAGGCTTGGGCGGTGCTGGGCGGCCACACCGTAAGCGCGGTCGGCAGCGGCCTGACCCTGCCGTTTCTGCTCGTGTACCTCAACTCGGTGCGCGGCATCACCCTCGCGACCGCCGGCCTGGCGGTCTCCACCGTCGCCCTCGGTAGCCTGTTCGGCAACTTCGGGGGAGGCTGGCTGGTCGACCGCATCGGCGCGCGCAGCGCGGTGATCGTCGGGCTCGTGCTCTCGGCGGGCGGGACGGCGTCGCTGGCGCTGGTGGACAGCACTCCCGCCGCTTTCGCCGCCACGGGCCTGGTCGGCATCGGCACCGGCGTCACGTGGCCAGCGGAGGACGCGCTGCTGGCCACCGTGGTGCGCGCACGTCAGCGATCCGCGGTCTTCTCCGTGCGTTTCGCGGCGACGAACGCGGGGCTCGGGATCGGCGCGCTGCTCGCCGCCGGGGTGGTCGACATCGCCGTGCCCTGGACGTTCACGGCGATCTACCTGGGCAACGCGGTGGCCTTCCTGCTGTACGTTCCCGTGCTCGTCGTGCTCGTTCCCCACGCCGGCCGGGCCGCGACGCTCGGCTCGTCGCCCGGGCAAGCCCGTGGCGGGTACCGGCGGGTCGTCCGCGACCGGTTGTTCCTCGGTGTCTGGGCGGTGACGGCCCTGGTCGTCACGGTCAGCTACGGCCAGTACCACTCGAGCTTTCCGGCCTTCGCCACGGGTGAAGGTGGTCTGAGCGCCCGTGGCCTCAGCCTCGCCTTCGCGGCCAACACGCTGACGATCGTGGTCGCGCAGCTCGTCGTCCTGCGCGTCATGACCGGCCGCCGACGCACTCGCGGCATCATGCTCGCCTGCGCCCTGTGGATCATCACCTGGACGGTCACCATCGTGGCCGGGCAGGTGGCCGGCGGGCTGGCCGTGGTCCTCTTCGCCGTCGCGATGGTGTTCTTCGCCCTCGGAGAGACGCTGTTCTCCCCGACGGTCCCCGCGATCGTGAACGACCTCGCCAGCGACGAGCTGCGCGGCCGCTACAATGGGATGTTCATGCTGGCATGGACGACAGGGTTCATGCTCGGCCCGGCGATCGCGGGGTTCGGACTGGGAGCCGGGCTGGGCTCGGCGTTCTTCGGGATCCTCATCGCCGCCTGTGTGCTCACCGCCGCGGCGGCCCGCCTGCTCGAGCGGCGCCTCCCGAAGGAGGCGAACGTCATCACCGACGCGTGGGCGGACCTCGAGGAGCCGGATGTCCCGCCCGAGCCGATGGGCCAGGGCCTGCGCGTCGCCCCCGTGCCCCCGGAGGTCGAACCGATGTGAGCCCCGACAGCCCCGACCTCCTCGACCGGGTGCGTCAGCTGCGGGCGGCCACCGCCTACACCGCAGCCCGGGAGGCAGCGCGCGCCGGCGCCGCGTCCGCCGGCGGGGGCAGCCGGTCGGTGCAGCTGCTCATCGAGCTCGGGCGCCTTGAGGAGGAGTTCGCCGACTACGCCGCCGCCGGCCTGGTGCTGGCACGGGCGGCCGAGCTTGCTCGTCACGTGCCGGACGCCGAGGAGGCCGGCGTGTGGCGCGCCCGGGCGCTCGTGGGGCTGGCGGCCGTCCGCCGCGCCGAGGCGCGCCCGCAGGACGCGGACCCTCTGCTCGCCGAGGCTCTGGAGCTCATCGGGGGCCACGCCGGCGCGGCGCCGGGCGCGGTGGTGGAGATCCTGGTTGAGGCGGGAGCGCGCCGAGCCGAGCAGGCCGACCACGCGGCCGCCCAAGCGCTGTTCGAGCGGGCCGTCGCCGCGGCGGACGGCTCCCCCGCCGGCCGGCAACGCGACGACGCGCGCGCACGAGCCCTCGCCGCGCTGGCGGGCAGCTTCCGCATGCAGGGCCGGTTCGCCGAGGCCGAGCCGCTCTTCCGCCGCGCCCTCGAGCTGGGCGAGTCGACGTTCGGCGACCACTCGATCGAGGTGGCCGGGATCTGCAACGACCTCGCGATCACCTTCAAGTTCTCGGGTCGCTTCGCCGACGCGAAGCCGCTGTACCGCCGGGCGCTTGGGATCCTCTCCGCGGCCTACGGGACCGAGGAGCATCCAGACGCCGCGAGCATCTACCACAACCTGGGCGGGCTGGCGCACGCCGCGGGCGACTACGCCGCCGCCGAGGCGCCGGCGCAGCGCGCGGTCGAGATCCGCGAGGCGACGCTGGGCGCCGACCACGTCCACTCGGCGGCGGACCGCTCGGCCCTCGGCTCCATCCTCGACGCGCTCGGCAGGACCGAGGAGGCCGAGCCGCTGTTCCGGCAGGCGCTGGCGGCCTTCGAGCGCCACTACGGCGCCGATCACTACGAGGTCGCCGTCGTCCTCAACAACCTCGGCGCGATCGAACGTCGCCGCGGCAACCTCGACGAGGCGGAGTCCCTCTACCGGCGGGCGCTCGCGATCAAGGAGCGGCTCCTGGGCGAGGACTCGCCCGAGACCGGGTTCACGCTCAACAACCTCGCCTTGGTCTGCCGGGCGACCGGGCGCCCGGGCGAGGCCGATGCGCTGTACCGTCGGGCGCTGCACACCTTCGAGCAGGGCCTCGAGCCCACGCACCCCGCTACCGCGAAGGCGCGCGCGAACCTGGCGAGGCTCCTTCGCGCCGGAGGACGCGAGACGGAGGCGGCCGGCCTCGAGACGTCCTGACCGGAAGGCCCCCGGGTCCCCGGGGTGTCAGGAAGATGACAACCGGACTGTCAGGCAGACGACTGCCCGCGCACGGCCCGTCGGGTACGATGATGACCGTGGATGACGGAGGACCGACCGAGGAGGGCGCGATGGGCGAGGACGTGCAGGGTCACGGGACCATGATGCAGCACAACGAGACCGTCGACGACGACGAGGACATGCAGGGTCACGGAATACAGCTGCAGCACAACGAGACCGTCGACGACGACGAGGACGTGCAGGGTCACGGGACCATGTTGCAGCACAACGAGACCATCGACGACGACGAGGACGTGCAGGGCCACCTCTCGGTGGAGCACAAGGAAATCATCGACGGGACCGAGCGCTAGGCACCGATCAGAGTCGAGGCCCAGCTACGGCCGACGGGCTCATTGGTTGCGGCCAGCCCAGGGGCAAGGGCGGGCCCGGCGTTGGCGCGCGTCGCTCAGTACCCGAGACGCTCGAGCTTCTTCGGGTCGCGCTGCCACTCCTTCATCAGCTTCACACGCAGGTCGAGGTAGACCCGCCCACCGAGGATCAGCTGGAGCTCCTGCCGGGCGCGCGTGCCGATGTCGCGCAGGACATGGCCGCCCTGGCCGATCACGATGCCCTTCTGGGAGTCGCGCTCGACGTAGATCACCGCGTCCACACGCGTGACCCCGCCGTCGTGCTCCGGGGCCTCGATCTCGTCGATGACCACGGCGATGGAGTGGGGCACCTCCTCGTGCATGAGGGTGATGGCCTTCTCTCGGATGATCTCGGCCAGGTGCTGCTCGCGGGACTGGTCGCTGACCTGGTCCGCCGGGAAGTAGGCGGGGCCCTCGGGCAGGCGTGCGGCGACCAGCTCGACCAGGGTGTCCACACCCGCGCCCGTGGCCGCGGAGACCGGGACGATCTCCTCCCACT
>JBPCPM010000117.1:0-5494 GCA_050999155.1 Solirubrobacterales bacterium | reverse complement strand
GCACGGAGTTCCTCGCCGAGGGGGCGGAGGAGCGCAGCAGCGAGCAGGGCGAGCCCGCGGCGTTCGCCGAGCCACCAAGCGGACCGTAGGCGGCGGTCGCGGGGGACGTGACGGCGAGACCCGCCTCGCTTACCGTGGGACGGCAGCGGCGTCTGGGTAGCGGGCGCCGACCCTGGCCGACGTTTGCGGCTGCGCCAAGGTCGACGACGAGGGCGCAGGAGGGGGGCACACCCGGAGCGCGATCGAGTGGACACTCGTCGGGTTGAGCATCCATACATATCGGGCGTATCGGCCTCTGGAACCCGGAAAGTGTCCACTCCACACCCACGACGGCGCCGGCCCCATCCAGCATCTTCCAGGGTCCTCGACGGGCGCATCGTCGGCCGGCCGAGCCGGTGACCGGCCGCCGACATCCCGCACGAAGTGCCGAACAGCCCCGTGGAGGCGGACGAAAGCGGCTCGACCAGGACATGGACCCGCACTGACCGCGTCTCGGACCCGTGGCTGCGGCGGCCTGCCCGCCGCCATGTTCCGCCAGCCGGACACCGACCGACTTCGCCGAGCTGACAAGCGCGCACTGGCACGGATGCCACTCCCCGCGGTCGCGGCTCGGGTGCGTCCCCTTCTGGAGGACGGGGCCATGGCCACCTGCGCCATCGTGGACCGTAGTCGCTGGCCCGACCTTGACAGGGCGGCTGGCACACGCCGGTCGACGGCATGGGGTCAAGGGTGTCGCCCAGGGGTCGAAGGGGACGGTGCAGCCGACGGCGCCGTCGGAGGTGCTGGCGATGGTGCAGTGCTGGCCCTCACCGTCAGTGGACCGCGACGTCGTAGGGCGTACCAACCGCGCGACCGGGGTTCCGGCCCGGCGAGGACACGCCTGGCCGGCCACCGCCCGGCCTACCGCACCCGGGCGTCGTAGACCTCCTCCGCGGGCAGGCCCAGGAGCCGGTCGGCCATGTCCTGCTTGAGGCGCGCGACGGTCTCCGCCTCGGCGGGCGTGTCTCCGCCCCGGCAGACCTGGTCGACGAACTCGTCGTCGGCCAGTTCGGGACGCAGCTTCAGATCGACGATCAACTCCTCGTACAGGAACCGGAAGAAGAACCGCCCGTGAGGAGCCCGGGGGGCGTCGGCGGGGGCCAGCTCGGGCGCGGGACGGTAGCGGTCGCCGGTCACTGCCCGCGTGACCATCTCCACAGCGTCGCGGGCCCCGTCCCCGGCGAACGCGCTGTCGACCCAAATCCCGTAGCGCTCCGGCGGCAGGCCCCCCGCCAGCAGCGGCAGGGTCCGTTCCAGGGCCTTGAAGCCGTGGGCCAGCCCCGCGATAGAGCTCCGCCCGTGGTACTTCACGAGGTCATCGAATGAGATGGCGACCGGCTCGCCGTGGTCGAGCACCTCGAGCATGGACATTCCGGGTCCTCTCTGGCAGCTTGGCGACGACCCTACTAGCGCCGGCTACTCGACGGTGACCTCGGCGGCGGCGCGCCGGGCCTCGGCGAGCGTGCCGCGACGCCGGAGGGAGGACCAGCAGGGCCCCTTGTCGACCGGCTCGATGAACAACGCCGGCGCAGGGCCTGCGGAATCTCCGCGATCGACCCTGAGATCAACCGTGATCGGCGGCATGTCCTCGGCGCGGCGAAGCGGGGAGCCACTCGATGCGTCCCTGGAGTGCGGTGTCAGACGGGACGGCGGATCAACCGCGTCTGGCCGCGGCAGCCACGAGGCCTAGCGCTCGCTACAGCGTCCCGCCGTATATGGCCCGTGGCCCAGCACCCGGCGCAGCTGAGCGAGGTAGCAGTCGGCGAAGGCGCGAGCGGCCTCGGGGCCGAGTTGCGGGTGGCGATAGCGGAACGCCAGGTGGAGCCGATCGTCGACGGTGATCGCCCCGATGGACAGGCCCAGCGGCATCCTCGCGGGGGCAGAGAACCACATGGCGGAGGTCTCGCCGGCTGCACCGAACGCCGGCGGGTCCTCGACGCGGCCGAGGTTGGACAGCATCGCCGTATCGGCGAAGCGTTGATCGAAAACCCTGATCAGCGCCTGCTGGATTCGCAGGGGGACGAGCCACGACCAGCTCAGCAGCTCCAGGAGCGAGGTGCCCCGGCCGGGCTCCTCCTTGCGGCTGGTCTGGGTCGTCACGGCGTCAAGGGCCGCGGCCGGGCTGGTGCGCTGACCGGGGTGGGTGGAGATCCGTGCGGGGAGGGAGAAGTTGCCGACCATCTCGTCGCGCAGGCCGTCCGGGCGCAGGTTCGACGGGACGAGCACGGTTATGCGCCGACAGGGAGCCCGGTGCTGTGCGTTCCACGTCGCGATGGCCAGGTGCAGGGCCGCCACGAGCGGGCCGTTGACGCTGCCCTCATGGTCGAGGGCGGCGAGCGCCTGCGTCTCCTCCACGCTCAAGCGCACGGGATGGAATCCGTAACCCGGCATGGCCCGGCCCTGATGGGGGAAGAGCCGGGCGGGGGGCGCCAGCAGCTCTCGCAGCCGTTCGGCCAGGGCGAGGTAACGACGCGCTCTCATCCAGGCGCTCGGCGCGGCGTGCGCGGACATCAGGTCCCGGGAAGCCTCCAGGTTCAGCTCGGGAACCGCATCGGCGGTCCCCGTGTAGGCACGAGCGATCGAGAGGAGCAGGCGCACCCCGCCGATCCCGTCGGTGGCGGTGTGGTTCAGGTTCACCAGCAGGGCGTCCCCGTCAGGTTTGCGGGCCAGCAGCACGCGCAGCGCAGGCGCCGCCGAGATCGGGACTGCCGTGCTGTACAGCTCGGCGCGAGCCGTGGCAAGGGCCGCTTCGTCGGTGTAGTCGCCCACGCGCAACGGGTCGACGTCGAGGACCGGGCGGATCTCCCAGTAGTTGTGAACCTTGGAGGGCCCGGCAGACGCCTCGCGGGCGTGCGCGAGGGGATGGCGACGCAGCGCCTCACCCAGGGCTTGGCGCAGCCGAGCTTCGTCCACGCGCCCAGTCACGTGCACCTCCAGCTGGATGCTCCACGGCTCTGCCGGTGTGTCGAGCAGGTGCACGACCTCGTCCACGAGGTTGAACGGGATCAGCTGCGCGGTGTCGTCGGTCTCGGGGGTGAGCCTGCTGCGGAGGCGCTCGATGACCTGCTCGGCCGCATGCACGTCGCCTCGGTCGGCTCGGGAGAAGCCGGCCAGCAGCTCGGCGTCGATCTCGACGCTGTCGTTCGCCGGCTCCTGCTCGTCATCCTGCCCTTTGCTGGGCAGGAGCTTCAAGGCGTCCTCAACCATCCCGGAGAGGTTGTGGCTGGCGATGCGCCAGAAGGAGTAGCGCGCCTCGCCGTCCTCGGTGAACCTGACCGGGGAGAAACCATCGATGTGCGCGCGGGCGCGGCCCCGATGCACGACGATGTGCACGCACTTCTTGGGCACCGTCTCCCGGTAGGACTCGGAAAGCGGGTGAAAGAGCCGCCCGACGACCGTGTCACGGTAGAAGCGCCCGCTGGCTTCCAGCGTCCGCAAGAACGCTGCCTGATCCTCGGCATCGGGCAACGCCGAACCGTGCGGTCCTTCGGCTGGTCGTTGCTCGGGCATGCAGGCGGATGGTACCTGCGGGCTGGGGTGTTGCAGGGCGCGTGGGCGTCTCGCGACGACCCTTGGCCAGGCTGGTCGGCTGTCAGCGTGAGTTCCTGGGCCCGGCACGGAGCGCCGGGGCGACCGGGCCGTCCGCTGCAGCCCATCTGGTGGCGGCGATGAGCTCGACGGCGCGGCAGCGATCCTGCACGGACACCGCATGCGCGCTACAACTGCCCTACAAACGTTTTGTGCCTCAGCGAGGAGGACAGCCATGAACGCCAAGAGCACGTCGTTTCGCCTCAGCGAAGAAGCCAGAGCTCGACTTGGCGAGCAGGCCGCTTTCGAGAGCTTCAGCGCCACCGCGCTGCTCGAGCGGCTGATCCTGGAAGGCATCGACGCGCTTGAGCATCCCGGGATCGTCTTCCGCGGCCCGCCGCATGACCGGCGTGCGGCGCTGGCTGCCGGCCCCGACGTCTGGGAGGTCGTCGGCCGACTGCGTGAGCTTGGCGGCAGCGAAGAGCAGCGCATCGCCAGCCTGGCGGCTGAAAGCGACCTACATCCCCGAGAGATCCGCCTTGCGCTGGACTATGCCGCCGCCGATCCCGAGGACGTCACGTCCCGCATCGAGCGCAATCAGGTTGAGGCTGAGGCGAGCCGGCGGGCCGTCGACCAGCGCGAGGCGCTGCTGGGTTGAGGTTCCTGCTCGACGAGATGTATCCGCCCGGGGCGGCGACGCGGCTGCGCGACCATCACGGCCACGATGGCGTCCACGTCAACGAGGTGGGACTGCGTGCCACTGACGATGCGGTCATTGCCGGGGTCGCCCGGTCCCAAGACCGGGTCATGGTGACCGAGAACGTGGCGCACTTCGCCGCTGAACGCGACCTGGTGCTCGTGTTCATCCCCAAACGGAAGCTGCCGGTCGGCGGCGGCCAGGCGGCTGACCTCGCCGACCTGTTGGATCGCTGGGCCCGCAACCATCCCGAGCCCTACCTCGGCCCCCACTGGCCGGCCTGATCTTCATCGCGATGTGACGCGCCTGCTACCCCGCGGGCAACGTGGTCCCGATGCGCGGCTCGGCTTTGATCCAGGGTTGCCAAGGGAGCCTCGAGAAGCTCGGCCAGCTCGTCCCCGTCGTCGCCGCCGACCCCACGGTCGATGATCTCCCGGATCAGCGCCGCTCGGGAGATTCCCGGGATGCGAGCCAAGCGGTCGAGCTCCTGGGGCGGGTGGCCCCCGTGCTGCTCGGCCCCGCGCACGCCCGGCACCAGCCGCCCGAACACGGCGAGGATCTCGTCGCGGCCGTATGTGGCGTGAGCCGCTGGTAGTCGAGCGCGGTGACCACGGTCTCCGCTGTCTTCGGGCAGGACCGGGGCGGCGTTGGGGGCGACCAGCCACCGCTCGCTCGCCAGCCGCGGGAAGCGGTCGGCGAGGGCATGAAGCCCCGAGCGGTCGTGGCGGTCGGACGAGGCGATCTCGAATGCGGCCGACGCGGCGGGGTCGTTGTAGACGAGGTCGACCTCGCGGCGCCCATCGCGCCAGTGGAACAGGCGGACTCCCGGCCCGGCAGTCGTCTTCACCGTCACGTCGCTGTAGCCGTTGCGAGAGCCCTCCCGCGCGCGCTCGCCGCGAGCGTATCGGTCCCGGCCGAGGGACTCGGTCATGCCTCCAACGCCGTCTGGAACACCAACCGCACGCTCAACCGCGCGAGCTGGTAACCCTCTCAGGAACCTACGCCCGCTCCGCTTCTACACCGAGGACCGGACGCCACTCCGGCCACCGGGGGGAGGTCCACCGTTGGGGCCCTGCCACTCCAGCAGGAACAGCGTCGCGTCATCGCTGGTAGCCCCACCTCGTCCGCGCATCAGCGAATGGGAGAGTCGGCGCACGCTCCCTTGGACGGGCCCGCCTTCCTGCTCAGCTTGCTCGAGTAGTTCGGCCAAGCGAGCGTCGCCGAACTGCT
>JBPCPM010000094.1:0-3599 GCA_050999155.1 Solirubrobacterales bacterium | reverse complement strand
GGCACTGCCTGTCACTGTCAACCAGTGCAACGGATCCGGCAACGGCGGTGGTGGCTATGTGACGTGCACCGTCTCCGTGACCAACAACGTCATCGCTCCGCCCCCGCCCCCTCCTCCTCCGCCCCCTCCTCCTCCGCCCCCTCCGCCCCCGCCTGTGACGCCCCCTCCTGTGACGCCCCCTCCCGTGACGCCCCCTCCCGTGACGCCCCCACCTGTGACGCCCCCCATCGTGTTGGTCCCCAGCACCCCGACACCCATTCAGTCAGCGTCGCTCCCGACCGTCGGAGTGTCAGCGGTCCCCAGCAACTCCGCCACGGCGTTGCCAGCTACACAGCAGGCGTCCGAGATCGAACTGGCTCGTACGGGCTCTGAGACATGGGCGATGGTGACTCTTGCTTCGATCGCCCTGCTGCTCGGTGGACTGTCGGTCCTGCTATCGGGCCGTCGATCAGCCGTCGCCGGCCCGGGTAGCGGTCGCTAGGCAGATCGCGGCGCATTCCGGCCAGTCACAAGGTGGAATGGACGGGACTCCGCCGGATCGTCAGGTCGTTCGAACCCGGCGGATGGTTGAGAGGAAAGGGCCGGTTCGTGCGGCATCTTCTGGGTGGCTATGCGTATACTCAGGCGTATGCCGAGGATGCAGGTGTACCTCCCTGACGGCCTCTACCGGGCGGTTAAGGAGCGCGACCTACCTGCTTCGGAGCTGCTGCAAGAGGCGGTCACTGCAGAAGTGCGCCGCCAGGTTCTCAACGAGGAAGCCGACTCCTACCTTGAGGAGCTGATCGCGGAGGTGGGCGAGCCGTCGGCGCGAGAACGCACCCGCGCCGACGCAATCGCCCGTCGGATCCGGGAGCGAGCCGCATCGCGCCAGGCGGTCTGACCGCCGGTGTTGGTCCTGGACTCTGGCGGACTCAGCCGGCTCAGCGCCCGCTCTCGACGAGCCGCTGCCCTGATCGAGGCATTCCGGCGCGAGGGCCTTTGGCCGCCGGTCGTCCCAACCGTCGTGCTGGCGGAGTCGACGAGCGGCTCGGCGCGAACGGATACCGGTGTCAACCGCCTGCTCAAGAGCTGCAACGTCGACTCGGTCGTACCAGAACACAAGGCCAGGCGGGCCGGCCAGCTCCGTGCGCTGGCGCGGCGGGGATCCGCCGTCGATGCCATGGTCGTCGCGCTTGCCGAACCGGGCTCCACCGTCGTCACGACCGACCCGGACGATCTCCGGGCACTCGCAGCCCATGCCGAGGACGTGGACATCGAGCCCGTGTAGTCCAGGACGGGGCGCTCAACCGCCTTGGTGGCTCCGGGGGCGAGGCTCGAACTCGCGACAATCTGATTAACAGTCAGACGCTCTACCAACTGAGCTACCCCGGAAGGGGACCTCGCACGATAGCGGTGAGGGCCAGCGCGCGGCCACAACTACTCGTTGTCTAGGTAGTCCCTCAGCTTCTGGCTGCGCTGCGGGTGGCGCAGCTTGGCGAGCGTCTTCGACTCGATCTGGCGGATGCGCTCACGCGTGACGCCGAACTCCTTGCCCACCTCCTCGAGGGTGCGTGCCTGGCCGTCGTCGAGACCGAAGCGCAAGCGCACCACGGCCTTCTCACGGTCGGTGAGCTCATCGAGGGCATCGACCACGGCCCGGTTGAGCATGCGGCGCGCGGCCACGTCGGCGGGCTCCTCGGCGCCCTGGTCCTCGATGAAGTCGGAGAGGTTGGAGTCGTCCTCCTCACCCATCGGCGAGTCGAGCGACAGCGGGTCGAGGCTGATCCGTTGGATCTCACGCACGCGCTCCTCGGTGAGCCCGGTTGCCTCCGCCAGCTCCTGGGCGCACGGTTCCCGCTCGAGGTCCTGCATCATCTGGCGCTGTACCCGTTGGACCCGGTTCATCGTCTCGAACATGTGCACCGGGATCCGGATCGTGCGCGCCTGGTCGGCAATGGCCCGGGTGATGGCCTGGCGGATCCACCAGGTGGCATAGGTGGAGAACTTGAACCCCTTCGTGTGGTCGAACTTCTCCACCGCCCGCATTAGGCCGAGGTTGCCCTCTTGGATCAGGTCGAGCAGGTGCAGCCCGCGGCCGCCGTAGCGCTTGGCGATCGACACCACGAGTCGGAGGTTCGCCTCAATCAACACCTCGCGGGCGTCCTCGCCCCGCCGGACCGTGCGCTGAAGGGCGCGCCGCTCGGCGAAGCCGAGTGAGCCCAACTTGCCCGACGCGGCAAGGTCGGCCAGACGGGCGGCCGCTTCGCCACCTTCCTCGACCCGGCGCGAGTACTCCACCTCCTCGCCGGCGGCCAGCAGCGGCACACGCCCGATCTCCTTGAGGTACATGCGCACCGGATCCGCAGACCCGCCGCCGCCCCGATCCGGCGAGTTAGCCGCGCGCAGGGCACGGCGCCGCGCGGCAGCCGAACGAGCCGGTCGGACCCCGCCCAGCTCCGGGCCGTCCTGTTCGAAGTCGCCCGCTGCATGAGCCGCGTCGGCGGCCTCCTGAAGCTCCGCCTCGACCGACTCCGGCGGCACCGACTCGTCGAGCTCGATGCCCTCGGCGGCGAGCATCTCGCGCACCCCCTCGATCACCTCGGGGGTGAGGACGACCGTGGGGAGCACGGATACCACCTCGTCCAGCGCGAGCTGGCCTTTGACGCGGCCCTTGGCAACGAGCTTGCGCAGGTCGGCGTCGGCGCCGCTGTCGGGGATGAGCATCGGCGCTGCCTCTGTCATTCCCCCTCCCCCTGTGTGCCCACGAAGGCTACCAAGTCGTCGGCTGCGGCGGCGGCCGACGCAGGGTCGCGCAGCCTGTCCACGACCGACGAGAGCCAGTGTTGCTCCTTCAGCAGTTCCGACGGCTCGGGCGCCGATGCCACGCGGGCCGTGAGCCCGCTGACTTCCCGGCGGGCGGGCTCTGTGAGGAGGCGGATCACCGCGTCGAACGGTTCGCCTTGGGCCTCCTCGGTGGCCAGCCGCGCGAGTAGGTCGGCGACCCCGGGATCGGCAGCCTCGATCGCGCCCTGCACGGTGGGGTGCGCCATCAGCACGCGGAAGACGGCCGCGTGGAGATCGCTCACGAACAGCTCCTCGTAGCGGATCCAGGGCTCCACCGAGGGCCAATCGTGCACCACGTGGCGCAGCACCTCGAGCTCCGGCCCGTCGCGCTCGTCGGCCGTACGCGGTCGGACGGATCTCGACTCGATCGCCTCGGGTGCTCCCTGCCGCCGCTCGTCGGCTTTCCGGAGTCGCGGGGGTTGGCGCAGCAGCTCACGCAGTTGCTCGGGCGACACGCGAGTGCGACCGGCGACGTCCATCACGTACTGGTCGCGCACGAGCTCGTTCGGATGCTCCCGCACCACCTCCACTGCCGCCTCCGCCGCCCGGGCGCGACCCTCCGCCGATCCGAGGTCCGCGGCCCCCAGCACACGCTCCACGCGGAACTTGAGGAACGGCACCGCTCCCTCCACCGACGCCGCCAGCCCCTCGGGGTCTGATCCCGCCAGATCTGCTGGGTCGACCCCCGCAGGGAGGTCGGCAACCGTCACCTCCAGGTCGAGCTCCTTCTCCCACTGGTAGAAGCGCTCCGCTGCGGCTTGCCCCGCCGAGTCAGC
>JBPCPM010000010.1:0-6688 GCA_050999155.1 Solirubrobacterales bacterium | reverse complement strand
GCAGCTCGTTCCCGCGCTTCGATCGCAACGCCGGCACCGGCGGCGCACCCTGTGAGGTCCGCCCAGAAGATCTCATGCCGGCCCGGCAGACCATCTTTCACGACGCCGACAGGGCCTCCCACGTGCTACTCCCCGTCGTGCGTTAGGTTGGGCCTGGCACTGCCGTCCCACGAGAAGAAGGAGCGCCGACACCATGGGCAAGACCGCTTTCCTGTTCCCCGGACAGGGCTCACAGAAGGTGGGGATGGGATCCGACCTGCTGGAGGCGAGGCCCGACCTGTTCGAGCGTTTCGTCGACGGCGCCGGCGAGGCCACCGGGCTGCCTCTGCGCGACCTCTGCCTCGAAGGCCCAATCGAGGAGCTGACCCGTACCGATGTTGCCCAGCCCGCCCTGTTCGCGCTCTCCCTCGCCATGAACGAGCTTGCAAAGGAGAACGGCCTCCGCCCCGACTATGTGGCGGGGCACAGCCTCGGGGAGTACACCGCCGCGGTGGTGTCGGGCGCGCTCGAGCCGAAGGACGGCATGGCCCTGGTCTCCGAGCGCGGCAGGCAGATGGCGAACGCCCAGTCGGAACGGCCCGGCGCCATGGCGGCGATCATCGGGCTCCCGGCCGAGCGCGTGAGTGAGCTCTGCGAGAACGCCGCCGAGGCGGGATCGGTGGCGTCCGCCAATCTGAACACGCCAACACAGATCGTCTGCTCGGGCGAGGAGGCGGCGGTGCTCAAGCTGCTCGAGCTGGCAGAGGAGGCGGGGGCCGACAAGGCGATCCGTCTGCAGGTCGGCGCCGCGTTCCACAGCGTGCTCATGAAGCCGGTGCAGCAGCGCCTCGGTGAGACGATGGAGGGGATGGACTGGAACGACCCGGAGATACCCCTCGTGGCCAACGCATCAGCGGAGGTGAAGAGCACCGGCGAGCAGGTCAAGGATGCCCTCGTGGCCCAGATCGCGAGCCCCGTCCTGTGGGTGGGCTGCGTGGGGACGCTGGTCGAGAACGGCTGCGACACGTTCCTCGAGCTGGGTTCGGGCCGGACGCTGAGCGGGCTCGTCCGCCAGATCAACTCCGAGGTCGAGACCTTCTCGGCCGACTCGCCGAAGAAGCTCTCGAAGTTCGCCGAACGCGCCGGCGCCTGACGCCTCAGCCCAGCAGCAGGATCAGGAGTACCACGACGAGGGCCACCGCCACGCCCGCGACGACGATCGTGGGTATCCCGGCGATCGCGGCCGGCGGACGCCCCCCGGCGGCCCCGCCCCCTTGAGGCGGGACGGCGGGGCTCGTGCGGGTCGGCTGGGAGACCTCGGCCACGGGCACGTCGCTCGCGCGCGTTGCCTGAGGTGCCTTGGCCACGGGCACGTCGCTCGCGCGGGTGGCCCGAGGGGTGTCCACCACGGGCACATCCCGGGCCCGCGTCGCGTTATCGATGTCCACCACGGGGACATCCCGCACCCGCGTCGCGTCGTCCACGTCCATCACCGGCACGTCCGAGGCTCGGGTGGCCTGCTGTCCCTCCACGATCGGGGCTGCACGGGTGGGCGCGGCCGCCGACAGCTCGAGTGAGATCTCGCTCTTGCCGACCCTGATGGTCGCGGTACCGCTGAGCGTGACCGGCTCCGTGATCCGCCAGCCGTCAACGAAGGTCCCGTTCATCGAGCCGAGATCCTCTACGACCACCCCCTGCCCCTCGGGGCGCACCACGGCGTGGCGCCGCGAAAGCTCGCCGTCGGCGATCGTTAGATCGACGTTCTCCCTGCCGATCACGATCTCCTCCTGGACGACGAGTGCCGTACCCGCCGCCGGCCCCGAGGTCACCCGAAGGGTGCTCATCGCTCAACCATCCTCGCGCAGGTAGCGGTAGCCGCCCCCATGGAAGAGGAGCGGCGCGACTTCGGAGCTCACCTCGAGCGCCAGTACCTCCCCGATGAAGATCTGGTGGTCGCCCGCCGCGCGTGCCTCATGCAGGCGGCAGTCGAGGTACGTCGCAACGCCATCGAGGATGGGCGATCCGCTCACGCCGATCCAGTGCGCCACCTCGCGGAACGCGTCCCTGCCACGCGGCCGATCCTTCGAAGAGAAGTAACGCGACAGCGGCTCTTGCTCGGCACCGAGGATGTTCACCGCGAAGCGGCCGTTCGCCTCGATGTGTTCGGAGCCTTCGGCCCCGCTCTTTGCGCAGACGAGCACCAGCGGAGGGTCGAGCGACACGGAGGAGAAGGCGTTGGCAGTCATACCGTAGGCGTGCTCCTGGCCCCGTGTCGTGATCACGGTGACCCCGGTGGCAAACGATCCGAGCGCCGACCTGAAATCCGCGCCCGTGAAGCTCTGTCCGGCCGTAGCAGCCTCCATGGTCATCGGCGCCTCCTAGCCGCCGAGCGCCTCGAGTCGCCCGCGTATGATCTGGTCGAACTGGGCGGTGGTCCCGAGCGACTGCGCCACCACGTCACGAAACGTCTCCCGTTCCATCGCCAGCAGGCGGGTCGGGCTTCGGGCAGTGATGGTCGCCGACCGAGCCGTGTCACGCATGATTGCCACCTCGCCGAAGAAATGTCCCGGTCCGAGGGTTGCGACCGTCTCGGTCTGATCCCCCTGCCCCCGGGTGACCTCGACCTCTCCTTCCGTGACGACGAAGAACTTGTCGGCGGGGCCGCCCTCGCGGACGATCACCTCTCCCGCATCTGCAGACATGCTCTGGAGGACGGCCGAGATAGCGTCGGAGCTGACTACCGGAAGATCTGCGAAGACGCTGAAGGACCGTTCGCGGTGGAACTCCGCCCCGAACGTCTCTCCCGAGGTCGCAGAGCCCTCCCCCGTGTTGTCGATGAACTCGATCTCGGTCGGGGTGATGCGGAAGAACGAGATGCTCATCGTCGCCCCCGGCGAGAGGTCCGGGAACTTCTGCCCGAACAGATCGGCGACGCGAGCTATCTCCTCCCCGCTCAAGACGACAGAGCACTCTCCGCTCCCCTGCACGCCCTTTGTCTGACGTAGGTCGTCCGTGTAGTCGTCGACCGCGAACGAGACCACCGGGTTCTGTTCCAGATGCTGGGCAGTGGTGGTGTGGGGCTTGGTCCAGAAGAAGAGCTTGGGACCGTCGTTGACGTAGAGGAAGGTGCTGGCCCGCGGCACGCCGCCGGAGGACGCCGTCGCGAGCGTGAGCGTGCTCTGCCCGCTCAGGTACTCCACGACGTGGGGCGGGACGTCCACCCCCTCCTGCTCGGTGCTCATGCTCTCCTCCTCGATCGGTGCCGGTGGAGCGCCATCCTAACCCCAGACCGAGCGCGAGGACACCCTCGTGCGGACGGTTGCCAGCCGCCGCCCTGGGAGGCGCTCAGACGGCGGGTGCTCCGGCGGCCACCCCGGGCTCCCTCGATCCACCGGGGCCATCCCGGACCAGGCGCCACCAGAGGAAGATGATGATCGGCAGCCAGATTCCGCCCAGAACCGAAACGGGCGGCATGAGCGTGTGGGTTATGAGCGCATCTCGCTCCGTGTAGAACTGTATGACCCCGAGTACGAAGGAGGCCACCCCGATCGCGGCGCCCATCGCGCCCGCCCACGTCGGGAAGCGGCCGTCCTGGATACAAGCCAGTCCGAAGCAGACGTAGGGTACGCCCGCCAGAAGACCAGCCAAGCGCTGAAGAGCGCCAGGATGAAGTGCTCGATCGCTATCGCAGCGCGCTCGTCAGCGACGTGCGCCGCCCCCGTCGACGCCGCCCAGTCGTCGGCGATCGCCTTCATTGCCAGCCCGTCGAGGAGCATCCAGGCGCCGCTCATCGCCGTCGCGGCGACGAGGACGAGCGCCCCCACGCGGGCGAGGAGCACCAGCGCCGCCGCCCCGACGAACAGCGAGAACAGGATCAGGAGGTGGAGCAGCACCCAGGAGTCGGAGGGGACGATCGTGTCGAGAAACGCCTTCACGTTTAGCTCGTCGGGAGAGGGTTGTGGGTGTGCCGCGGAGCCGATCACACCGATGAGGCCCCCTGCCACGGCCATGATCAGGGCGGCTTTGGCGGACTCACGCTCATCCGCCGGAGAGCCCGCCGCCGGCCCGCCTGCCGCCGCGCCGCCTTCGGGGCGCTGGGTAAACCCGGGTGCGCGCCGGCCCGGACGAGCGCGCCGGCGCGCTCGCTGTCCGCTGCGGGTCCGCAACCGGTATGTCGCGCGCACGCGTGGTCGCAGGCTCCCCCGGCGGGTCTGCGACCGGCCTGTCGTGCGCGCGCGTGACCGCCGGCCCGGCGAGCGGCACCTCGATCCGCACCTCGGTGCCGCCGATCTGGACCTTTCCGCTGCTGGTCAAGAGGAGCGTCCAGGTAATCCTCTTGCCGTTCAGGGCGTCCCGTTCTTCGACCCGAGATCCTCGACCTCGAGTCCGCCGTCAACCGGCCGTATGGCGGCATGGCGCCGGGACACCTCGGCATCGTCGATCGCGAGGTCGGCGCCCTCCCGGCCGACCACGATCTCGTGGTCAATTTCCATCGACTGGCCGGAGTCGGAACCGGAGATGACCTTCAGAGTCGCCATAGCAGTCCAACTCGAGCCTAGATGCCCGCGACCGCGCGAGTCAAGTCGGGGACGCGGAACAAATCACCGCGGGAGCGGCCAAGGGCCTCGGCGGTTCGCAACGCCACCAGCGCCCCGGGACCGCGCGAGGGCCGACACACCCACGAATGGAGCCTCCCGGGAAAAGTGGACACGCACCCCTCGGCCCCTCGGGACGGGTTAGAGTAGCGGCGACCCATCGATTCGCCGGCCGGTCCCATTATTCGACGGAGGTAGGCAAGTGCCCGATCAAGGGTCTCCCGCACAAGAGATCACAGAGAGCGCACAGTGGGAAATCGGCGCGACGCAGGACTCCTACGATGTCGTGATCTTGGGTGGAGGCCTCGCCGGGCTGACCCTTGGCCTGCAGCTCAAGCAGCGCCGCCCCGACACCGCGATCATGATCGCGGAGAAGCGCGAGGGTCCGGCTCCGGAGGCGGCCTTCAAGGTGGGCGAGTCGACGGTCGAGCTCAGCGCGCACTACTTCGCAAATGTGATCGGGATGGAAGATCACATGAAGGACGCGCAAAACCCCAAGGCCGGCCTGAGGTTCTTCTTCCCCGCCGGTGACAACGGCGACATCGCGCGCCGGGTCGAGTGGGGATCGCCGCGCTGGCCGGTAGTCCCCGCCTACCAGCTCGACCGTGGGCGCTTCGAGAACGAGCTCGGACGCCGCAACAAGCGCTTGGGGAACGACCTGCTTGCGGGCTGCAGGGTCGAAGGGGTTCAGCTCGGGGATCCGGGTGATCGGCATCGGGTGACGCTCTCGCAGCTCGGCTCCTCATTCGAGGTATCGGCAACCTGGGTGGTGGACGCCACCGGGCGCGCCAGCACGCTGAAGAAGCAGCTCGGCCTCGCCAAGGGAAACGGCCATCACGTGAACTCGTCTTGGTTCAGGCTCGACGGTGGGATTGACATCGAGGACTGGTCCGATGACGAGAAGTGGCTCGGGCGGATGGCCGAGCGGGGCCTGCGCAAGTTCAGCACCAATCACTTGATGGGTGAGGGCTACTGGGTCTGGCTGATTCCGCTTGCCTCAGGGCCGATCTCGCTCGGTATCGTGGCCGACCCGCGCTTCCACCCCTGGGAGGAGCTCAACACCCTCGACGGAGCGATCGACTGGCTCCATCGACACGAGCCGCAGCTGGGAAACGAGGTCGACTCGCGCCGCGACCAGATCGAGGACTTCCTGCGCGTCGAGGACTTCTCCTACGGCTGCGAGCGGGTGTTCTCACCCGATCGCTGGTGCCTGACCGGCGAGGCCGGGGCGTTCCTCGACCCGCTCTACTCGCCTGGCTCCGACTACATCGCCCTCAGCAACACCTACGTCACTGACGCCGTGTGCCGCGACCTAGACGGTGACGACGTGGGCGAGCGGATCGAGCGATACAACGCCCAGTACTTCCGTCAATTCGAGGTCAGCCGGGCGTACTACCTCGATCAATACCACCTCTTCGGTGACGCACAGGTGATGTGCGTCAAGCTGCTCTGGGACTACGCCTTCTACTGGTCCTTCCCGGCCCTGTGGTTCTACCACGACAAGTGGACCGACCTCGAGTTCCTGCAGCAGGCCGACGGCGAGTACGAGCGCGCGATCCAGCTGAACACCCGGATGCAGCAGCTCTTCCAGCAGTGGCACGAGCTCGACGGTCGTGAGTGGTGTAACAGCTTCGTCACGCTGTTCCCCTGGCTCGCACAGGTCAGCGACGAGCTCGACGACGAGCTCGACGACGAGCAGCTGCTGGCAAAGGCAAAGCGCGACCTCGAGGCGCTCGAGGGTTTCGTCGTCACGACCTTCGAGAAGGCCGGGCGGCTGCTCGAGGAGGGAGGCCTCGACCGGAAGGCGACGGTCGACCCCTACGCCGTGAGCCTCGACCGCGACCGGTGGGAGGAGGACGGCCTCCTCAAGGACACCGGGATAGCGGCGAGAGACGCGCGGAAGCCGGTGAAGGGCCTGCAGTTCGCGTGGCTCGACGAGTTCGGCGGAGAAACGGGGAGCGCGAACCCGGCCAAGCAGGTTGACGCATAGGAGCGTGGGTCGCTAACGCGGCCCGTGGTGGTTGAGCGGGCAGCACGGCCGTGATCGGACCTGATCGGGGTGGGGGTCGGCGCGTTCACGTTGCGGAGCTTCGCACGGGAGCGCTTGAGGGGCT
>JBPCPM010000051.1:0-29002 GCA_050999155.1 Solirubrobacterales bacterium | reverse complement strand
CGCCAGCGCTGGCGCACTCCAGACGTGGCCGGGCCGGGCGACCGGATTGTCGGCACCCGCGAGCTCACCGACCGAATCGTTGACGCTCTTGGCACGCTGGCCGGGTCTGGCTAGGATCGGCGTGATGACACCCGAGCTCATCGATCGGTTCAGGCGCGCAACCGACCGACCCAGATCCTCCGTGGAGCCGGAGGACATGGAGTGGTTCGGTATCAACAATCTCAGGCGGGCGGCGAAGACCTACAACCTGCTGCGTGACGGCCGGACATCCTTGTACCGGCGGCGCCTCTACCGGAAGCAGTTCCCGGACCTGATCGCCGAGCACGACGCTCCGGCCACCGACACCGTGATGCGCGACGGGTGGGCGATCGACACCTCGTGCGCGAACCCACATCTCGATCGGGTCCTGGCCGAAGCGGAACACCTCATCGCCGAGCGCGGAATGACCAAGCAGGGAATGGACAAGCGGGCGTTCATCCGTGACCTCATGCGCCCTGAGGATCTACCGATATACCCATCCTTCCTTGACTTCGCCCTTTCCTCCGACGTGCTTTCGACCGTGGCGGCATACATGGACCAGATCCCGGTCCTCTCGACCACGGTGCCCCCGGGGGTGCGCCTGACCGAATCCTCGATCGACGGTCAGGTCGACGACACCTACAAGTCGAGCCAGCTGTATCACCTCGACATCCACGACACGCGAGCGGTCTATGTGATCCTGTTGGTGCGCGACGCCACGCCCGACAGCGGCCCGTTCACTTTTCTTTCCGCCTCGACGTCAGCGAAGGTCGCGCACGAACTCGGCTATCGCAAGCGTCACGCTCGATATCAGCTAAGCGACGAGGCGGTGTACAGCGTCGTCAACGAGCGCGAGGCCCGACCCTTCACGTATCCGAAGGGCTCGATCCTCTACATCGACTCAAACCGGTGCATGCACTACGGCAGCCGCGATGCCCACACGACGCGCTACCAACTTATGTGCTCGTACATGACGCCCTGCCGCACCGATTTCACCGAGCGCCGCCGCAAGCCCCACGCCTACCCTTCCGCCCCGTCGGACTCGCAGCTGCGGCGACTGCTACTCGACAAACGCCACCGCGTCGCTTGAACCGGGCGGAGATTCCGGTTCGTTCGACCACGGTGCCTCCGGGCGTGCGCCGCACCCGAATCCTCGATCGAGGTCAGGCCGACGACACCTACACCTCACGCTCCCTATCAGCTGCCGAACCGATTTCACCGAGGGCCGCGACTGGCCTCACGCCGAGGCGCATACCGACTGTATACCGCTCAACAGCACGGGGCCCAACCGGTCCCAGTCGCGATCCTCGGCCCACGCCCTGGCCGCGGTGCTCTCCGTCTCTATCTCAAGGCCGATCAGCTGCTCGCAGATAGCAGCCAGGTGAGCCGGATCAGGCTCATACCAGTCTACTGAACGACCCAGTACCCGTTCGCTACGCGTCGCCTCTATCCTGCGTATAGCTGGATACTCTTGCCACATAGATCCTTCTGTTGTGACGACTGGCATCCCACTCGCCAGACCCTCCAGAACCCCCAGGCCGATCCCATCGACTCGATGCGGGACGATCAGGACGTCGCCCTCTGAGTAGAGTTCTTTACTGTCAGCAACTTCTGTGCGGATGCCGTCGAAACCCTCCCATTTGCGAAGACGTTTCTGGGTGTATACAAGTAGCGGTAATGTTGGTTTGATTTCAACCAACTTACGCATGACATCCCCACCCTTGCGTGCCTTCCACCCTCCATGTCCCTCCAGGTAGACGAACCGCTCACAGATAGTCCGCTTTCGAAAAGGAAACCGTTTGGTGTCGATCGGCCATGGCGCATACATACACGGCAGGTCTTCCGACAAGCGCCTGTAAGAGTAAGACGTTGGGCACATGAACAAACTGACCTGACTCGGCCAGCCGCTCGTGGGCAGCCACTCATGCATGGGGATGCAAACTGTCGGCACCCCGCGATCTGCGCACAGTTCGATCAGGCAGCTGGGGATGGGCATTTGGCAGAATAGGACCACGTCGACCGATCGTACAAACGCCCTGACGTCGCGCGGCCTCCTCATGACGGTGCTCGAAGTCGTTGTGGGCGCGTCCAAGGTAGACAACCGATCGTGCGGCGTGATGAGCCACGAGTCAATCGGGAGATGGGCCGCAATCGCGTCGTTCATCTGGCCCAGACCGCTACGTGTATTGAACCCGGCCAAACCGATACGTAGCGGGCCAGGCTTGCGTCGTCCGCCTCGCCTGGACCACCAGGAGTTCGATGCCTGAGCGTGATTCGTTGGCATATCCGAGGGGCGGCCGCGAACGCGCGCGCGCCCACGGTCCGCAGTCACGGGCCTAGGACCCCGCTCCGCCGGCAGAAGTCGAGAAGTCCGTGTCCCTCTGCCGGAACCAGTCGACGGTCTCGGCGATCCCCTGCTCGGGTTCGATCTTGGCAACCCAATCGAGCAGGCGCTCCGCCTTCGACGTGTCCGGCCACCGTCGCTGGACGTCGACCTCGAATGTCCCCACGTGCTCGAGCTCGAAGCTTTCCGGTGAGTTGCCACAGGCGGTCCAGATCATCCGCGCGATCTCGGCCACGGTCTGTTCCCCGCGGGCAGAGATGTTGAAGTCCTCGTTCAGGCCCGCGGGGTGAAAGGTGGCCGTAACGATCCCGTCGGCGATGTCGTCGGAGTGGGTGAGGGTGCGGGTCTGATCGCCCGATCCGAAGATCTGCAACGGCCGCTGCCCCGAGAGCACCTTGGCGATGAGGTCAGGGACGGCGTGGGCGATCCCCGGCTCGGCGTCGGGCACCTCCCCGGGCCCGTAGGCGTTGAAGGGCCGCACGATCGTGTAGGGCAGCTCATGCTCGTCGGCTGCTGCCCGGCAATAAACCTCGCCGGCCAGCTTCGAGAACCCGTAAGCCGACTGGGGCGGAGGGCAGTTTGGCAGGTAGTCCTCGGGCGTCGGGAAGACCTCTGCGCGCTCGAAGACCATGCTCGACGAGCAGTAGGTGAAGCGCTCGACTCCCTCGTCGATCGCGGCCCGGAACACCGCGTTGTAGAGGCCGTTGTTTACCTCGAGCAGGGTGTGCGGAAGCTTGTGGAAGTTGCCGATCCCGCCGACGATGGCGGCGAGGTGGATCACATGAGAACAACCCCGGATCGCTTCGCGGGTCTGCTCGAAATCGCGTAGGTCACCGGTAAACACCTCGGCCCCGTCGCGTATCCAGGCAGGCGCGGGTCGTTGGTCGGCGACGCGGACGTCCACCCCGGCCTCGGCGAACAACCGGCGGACTACGGCCGTGCCGATCAGCCCCACGCCTCCGGTGACAAGGACGCGCGACATCAGAGCGATGGCTCCGGCGGCCCGGGAACCCCTGCGGGCCGGGACAGGGCGGGGTAGGCGAGAGCCGGGGCCGTCAGCTCGTCGGCGAAGGCGAACAGCTGACCGCTGCCAAACACGTTCCATGGGTCGACCAGCAGGCAGACATCGCCCCCTTGCGCCCTGATCTGGGCCAAGGTCTCGGGGTTCTCGTAGGCGCGGTGGTTCGTCGCGCAGACGACCACGTCGGCGCCTACCAGCGCCTCATCGAGTTCCACAGCGCCGGGAACGTCGGCCACGGCATCGTGGGTGACCACGGTCGCGAGCTCGCGCTCCAAGAGTCGCACGAGCTTGGCCGACAGAGAGTCGCGCAAATCGTCGCACTCGCGTTTGAAGGTAAGGCCGAGAACAGCGACCTTGCGGTCTCGCAGGTCGCCCACGCGGCGCTTGATTCCTTGCACGAGGAAGTGGGGCACGCTCTCGTTCACCCGCGAGACGGCCAGCAGCATCCCTGGTGCGTTGGAGCGCTCCTCCGAGAACGCGAAGTCCTTGCGCAGGCAGGTACCCGCCGTCAGGCCGGGCTGCGCCATTCCCCCTCGCGGATAGTCACGGTTGATCAGGTCGATGACCTCGAAGACGTTCGCTCCGTATTGCTCACAGTCCATCATCAGCAGGTTGGGCAGGGCAAATGTGGTGTAGCGGTAGATGTTCGTCCAGATCTTCGCGAGCTCGGCCTGTACCGGCGTCGTGGTGTGGACCTCGGTCCCGAACACCGAGAACAGCTCTCCGGCCCGTTCGCTGGACTCGGCTCCCACGCCGCCCACGACGGTGGGAAGCGACTCGATCTCCTCGAAGAAGTGGTTGGCCGCGATCCGCTCCGGGACGTGGGCCACGAAGATGTCCGTGCCAACCTTCATCGAGCTGTTCTTCTCGATGTACCCGGCCACGAACTCGGTGGTGCCGGGAGCCACGGTCGAGCGCAGGATGATCGTGTGACCGGGGCGCAGGACCGGCAGCAGCTCGTCCAGCGCTCCTCGGATCTGACTCATGTCGATCTCGATGTGCGAGAGGCTGGGCGTACCGAGCGTGAAGACGATGTTCTCGGCCCCGGCGGCGTCCGCGACCGAATCGGTCAGCTCAAGGGTCTCCGCCGCCCGCACCCGATCGAGGGCCTTCTGCGCTCCGGTCTCTTCGAAGGGCATCTCCCCGCTTCTCACCGCGGCCAGGCGCGAGGGATCACGTTCGACGCCGATGGTGCGCAGCCCCCGGTCGGCAAAGGCCAACGCCAGCGGGAGCCCCACCCGGCCGAGGCCGATGACTGAGACCGAGGAGTCCATGCTCGCCGCAGCGTACCGGTCGGTCTGAGCGGGGGTCCGGCCCGAGCGTACGCTCTCGGTAGCCTTTTCTCCGGCCGCGGACGCCCGCAGCGGCTCGGATTCGGCGGCCCATCGGGACGCCTCGGTCCGCGGCGCCCCAAGTCTTCTCGTGAACCTCTTGATCGACACTGCCCTCGCCTGGGTCTGGGCGCCCCTGTTGCTCTATGTGACGGCCGCGGGAACGGGCCTGCTTGTGGAGCGCGTCACAGGCTTCGCGCTGCCCGAGGCGCTCCTGGCGCCCGTGGGATTTTGTGCCCAGGTCGCGCTGGTGATCGTCGCCTACCAGCTCGGGCTGGCAGCGCCGATCATTGCCCTCCTCGCCCTCGCGGTGGCGGCAGGCGGGCTTGTCGTGACCCGGACGCTGCGACGCCTGAATCCCGGATGGGCGGGGCTGGCCGGCTTGGGCGCCTACCTGCTGTACATGGCCCCGGTCCTGCTGACCGGGCACTGGACGTGGACGGGCTACAACTTCGTCAACGACACCTCCTTCCACCTGCTGTTGGCCGATCATCTCGCCGCGAACGGGGTCAGCGCTCCCGTCGATCCGCAGACGACGACCCAGCAGGCGGTCACCGAGCTCATTGGCTCCCGCTATCCCCTGGGCGCCCACGGCCTGCTGTCGCTGCTCCCGCTCGGCACCGGAGCCCCACTGGCGGCCCTGTTTCAGCCCTACATGTCTGCGTCGGTGGCGCTCGCCGCCATGGCCTTGACCTCCCTGGCTCGCTATGCCGGCTTCGGCGTCCGGACGGCTGCGGCCGTCGCGCTACTGGCTGTGAGCGCGAACCTGCTGTACCAGTACGGCCTCCAGGGGGCGGTCAAGGAGACCGCGGTAGTGGCGTTTCTCGCCGCGGCGGCCGCGGTGACCGCAGTGCTGCTCACCCGCGGGGCCCGGTGGAAGGGCGGCGCCGTCTGCCTCGCCGTCTGCCTCGCCCCGACCCTTCCGGTCTACAGCGCGGCCGCCATCGGCTACCTCGGGGGTGCGTTGGCCACCGTGGGACTGGCTGTCGCCATCACCCGAGGCCGGAGCTGGAGGTTGCCGTCCCGGCAGCGGCTGGCCCGCAGCGTCGCGCTGATGACGGGGTTGATCGTCGTGGTCGCGCTTCCCTTTGCAAGCAGCACGGCGGATTTCGCGCAGGAGGCCTACCGGAACTTCCGCGTCTCCGGCGGCCTGTCCACCGGCGATCTCGGCAACCTGCTGGCGCCTCTGGATCCACGCCACATGTCGGGGATATGGCTTGTCGACGACTACCGGCGGGCCCTGGCCGCCGACGTGGTGCCCCTCAACGCGGTGGCCACGGGCCTCGTGCTGCTGCTCGCGGCGGGGGGGCTGGTTGCCGAGCTCGTCCGGCGCCGCCCGGCGGCTGCCCTGTTCGCGCTGGGGCCGCTGCTCGTCGTAGCGCTCGCCGCCCCGCTGCTTTCCCCCTACGCCGACGCCAAGCTCTTCGCGATCGCCAGCCCGGGTGTCGTGTTGCTGGCCGCGGTGGGGGCAGCCCAGCTCGTGCGTGTGCGACCCGCGCCTCCCCTGATGACCGCCGCACTGCTAGGGGGGCTGGTGCTGAGCCTGGTGGCCTCTGATGCGCTGGCCTACCGCGGCGCTCGGGTCGCGCCCACCGACCGGATGCTGGCCCTCGAGGAGGTGGCCGACCAGCTCGACGGCGACCAGTGGCTGGTCAACGAATGGGAGGAGTTCGCGAAGTACTTCCTCCGCGAGGGGAAGGTGAACGTTGCCAACGAGCATTTCTCGCCGAACCCCAGCGAGCTGCGCCGCGACGAACCCCTGTTCGGCTACTACTACGACCTCGACGAGTTCAAGCTGCGCTACCTGCAGCGGTTCCGGGGAGTCGTCATTCGCCGCTCACCTGCGGCGAGCCGCCCGCCCGCGAACTTCCGCTTGGTTTACGAGAACGACTACTACGAAGTCTGGCGGCGCGGACACGCGCCGCGCGTCGTCGCCCACCTGCCGGTGGGTGACGTCACCCACGCGGCCACGCCCCCGGACTGCGGGCCGCTGCGACGGTTTGCCCGAGCCACGCGGGCTTCCGAGCGGCTGCTTGTCTCGATCCCACCCGACTTCGCCACCCTCGAGACGACGGTCCAGGCTCCGGTCCGATGGCGACGCAGCCCCTCGGAGGCCCTCGTCCTGCTGCCCGACAGTCCCGTGACCATCCAGGGGCAGGAGAACGAGGTTCGCGGCGGGCGGTATCGCGTCTGGGTCCGCGGAAGCTTCGGGCGGCCGGTGCGGGCCAGCGTCAACGGGGAGGAGATCGGGACGGTGGCAGACCTTAACAGCCCCGGCCAGTGGGAGCTGGCGGGTGCTACAACGATCCCCGCGGGGCGCCCCGTGTTGCGCCTGCGCCGCGCTGACCCCGATCTGTCACCCGGGGACGCGTTTCCCGGCGTGCTGGGACCGATGATCATCGAGCGCGACAGCCGATCTTTCGTCCGGGAGGTCGACCCCGACGACGTCGACGAGCTCTGCGGAACCCCAATCGACTGGCTCGAGCGGGTAGCTGACCGCGGCAAGTGAAAGCCTGCGCGAGGTCGATTCGTCTTCACGCCCCGTGCCCGCTGGGCGGTAGCCCCCCGACGGCGGTCAAAGGTCCACGCACTCCTCCATCTGCTCGTTCTCGCCGATCTCGGGATTTTTGGACCACTCCACGATCAGGTTCCTGTACCGGGTGATGAAGCGGCCTTCGACGCTGGTGGTTGCCAGCAACCGGCGCAACCGGCGTTCGGCCCGGTCCGGACTCTGCTCGGCCAGCACAAGAGCGCGGTTGTCCTCCCACTCGACCGAGAAGCCACGCGCGCGAGCTCCCGGCTCCGGAGCTGGGGCCAGCGCCGTGGGCCCAGGCGCGACGTCGAGCCCCGCCGCTTCCAGGCATCCGCTCACAGCCACGGCCGTGAACGACCGCGAGGCGTCACTGTCCTCGGAGGCCAAGAGATACACGAGGCTTGCGCCGAGCGCGAGCACGGCAACGGTCACGGCGACTCTGGCTGCCTGACGGGCCAACGCCGAGGTCCTCAGGAGACGCCGTCGCGCTGGTACTCGTCGGCCTGCTGCTCGCCGGCGCTCGAACCCAGCCACTCTCGGTGGCGCAGCGGCTCGTGGAGCTGCCGCTGGGCGGGGATTGTGTTGTGGTCGGTCAACGACGATGGGGCCATCAGGACTCCAGACCACCAACCTGGGCAAAGCCGACGAAGGTTCCGACCGGAGCACCCTAGTCTCACAGATCACCGACCCGTGGCGACCTCCCGATAGAGCTCCGCGGTGGCCGACGCGCAGCGATCCCAGGTGAACTGCGAGGCGTGTGCAATTCCCAGCCCGCGTAGCTCCTGCCTACGAGGGGCTGAACGAACTACGTGCTCAAGCCCCCGTGCCATCGCCTCCCCATCGTCCGGATCCACCAGTAGGGCCGCCGAGCCCGCGACCTCCGGAATGCTGGTCCGGTCGCTCGCGACCACAGGCGTCCCGCACGCCATCGCTTCGAGGACCGGAAGTCCGAAACCCTCCGCTCGGGACGGGAACACGAAGCACTGGGCGCCTCGGTACAACGCCACGAGATCCGGGTCCGAAACCCGGCCGAGAATCTTGATGCGCTCGCGCGCCGGCGAGCGCCTCACCCGCTCCATCAGCTCACCTTCCCGCCAGCCGCGACTCCCGACAAGAACAAGCTGGTGGGGGTCTGGGTGACGGGACACCCGCTCGAACGCCGCGATCGCAGCCTCCACGTTCTTCCGTGGCTGCAGGGTCCCGACCGTCAGGATGTACGGCCGGGTGAGGCCGTGCCGGGAGAGAGTCTCCGGCGGTATGTCCCCAGGGCTGAAGACAGGGTCCACGCCGCTGGGGATCACCTCGATGCGCTCGGGGTCGACACCAAGCACCTCAACGATGGCGTCGGCCGCACTGGTCGACACGGCAATGACGCGGGAGGCAGCTCGGGCTGCGCCGGGAAGCACCACGCGCTGGTGGAAAACGTTGGCTCGGGTAAACCATCGAGGGTGCTGGAGCGGGAGCACGTCGTGGATGGTCACCACTGCCGGGATGCGGGGGTCCCGAGGAGCGAGAGGCGACGGGCAGTGCAAGACGTCGACGTCCAGCGCCTCAAGGCTGCCGTGCAGCGAGCGGGGAAACCATCGCAGCTCCCTGCTCAACCCGCGGACGTAGCGTCCACGCTTCCCGCCGGAGCTTGCGGGATGGGCGACCGGGAGGATCTCCAGCCCCTCGACGGATTCGAGGGCATCCCGCAACGACCGGGCGTAGCGGGCTATGCCTGCGTTGTCGAGCTCCAAGACGGTGAGCTCGAACCCGATGCGAAGAGTCGGGTTGGCCAACGCGGAGGCGGTCAGGAGACGCTGTCGCGCTGGTATTCGTCGACCGTGTGCTCGGTGGCTTCAGGCACGATTCGCTCCCGGTGCCGCAGCCGCTCTTCGAGCTGAGCGAGCCGCTGCGCCAGGATCTTGTTCTGGTCGGTCAGCGACGAGATCACGGTGGAGAAATGCAACAGGAGCAGCAGCACGAAGCCGAAGGCGACGAGGAACAGCGCGTTGGGCGCGTCCACCACGCCGATCGCCCGAGCAAGGTTCTCGACCGGCGCGACGTTGACCGCGAGCCCGCAGAGCACAAGCCCGCTGAGCAGCCACAACAGGGCATAGCGCTCCATCAGGCGCCGACGCCGGACCAACTCCAGCACTATGAGCAGCAGGCCGCCCGCGGCGATGAGCACGAAAATCTGGACGCGAGAGTCCATCAGATCCCATGCTCTGCGCTCACCGGCGCCCGCGAGCCCGGCTCGACGGTTGGGCGGGCTCGGAACATGCCGACGAAGATCGCCAACAGGACCTTGAGCATGTAATGGATCGACTTGCCCGAGCGGATCGAGGAGACCCCTCCCCCGCGCTGGAACATGCGCACGGGCACCTCGGCAAGCCTCAGCCGATGGTGGTGGAGCATCAGCACCGCCTCAACCTCGGGGTAGTCGTGGGGATAGTCGCGCGCGAACAAGGCAATCGCTTGGCGGTCGTAGAGCCGGAAGCCCGAGGTCGGATCGCTGATCGGCTGCCGGACGAAACGCGACAGCAAGAACGCGAAGATGTGGATCCCGGTTCGTCGGCTGATCGGAGCCGGGTACGTCAGGTCGTCGCCCAGAAAGCGCGAGCCGCAGACGACGTTGAGCGAAGGGTCGCCCGCCATCGCCTTCTCGAGCCTCGCAAGCTCGACGGGATCGTGCTGACCGTCGGCGTCGACCTGGGCCATGTAGTCGTAGCCGTTGACCAGGGCGAAGTGAAAGCCGCTCTGCACCGCCCCCCCGATCCCGAGGTTGAAGGGGTGGCGAATGACCCGCGCTCCGGCACGCTCGGCGAGCTCGGCCGTGGCGTCGGTCGATCCGTCGTCGACGACGAGCACGTCGTATCGGGGCGCGCGCCCGATGATCGAGCGGACGACGGCAGCCACGGTCTGCGCCTCGTTGTAGGCGGGAACGACGGCGAGGTGGGAGGGCAGTGAGGCGACGCGATTCACCGATGCTTAGAGCCGGGCGATACGGCAGGAGTTGCGGTCGGCTCGATGTTCATTGTGACAAACACGCAGACACACGCACGCTCGAGATCCCGCAGTCGCCCGAGACGATCAGCGCCAACCGGCGCGCGGACATCACGATCCACTACGTTGTCGCCGGTCAGCTCGTGCCGCGCCGACCCGCAGCCGGGATCACCGAGACGTCTCCGCCGTACGGCGCCGAGAGGAGGTTCGATGGCCGACCACGCCCAAGAGGTCGCGCAGTTCGAAGAAGCCGTTCTGAACCAGCGCGGCGTCGCTGCAGCCAGCTACGACGACGAGTACTTCGTCTCGGACTGGCGCGAGGACGACAACCGCTATGACACCGAGACGCGGCGCAGAATCGAAGGCCGCAACCCCGAGCTGATACGGACCGTCCTGAAGCCCGCCCGCGTGCTCGACATGGGCTGCGGGCCGGGGGCACTGATGTTCCTGCTCGACGAGCTGGGCGTGCACGCGGACGGGATCGACTTCAGCCCCCGGAGCCGGGAGCTGGCGCCCCCCGAGATCCGCGATCGGATCCTCGTCGGCGACGTCACCGAGAGCCACGTGCCCCCCCGCTCCTACGACCTCGTGGTGTGCCGCGAGGTCATGGAACACCTCACGGTTCTTCAGGTCCGGCAGACCGTGCAGCGCATCTGCGAGGCGTCTTCACGCCTGGTCTACGTCACGACGCGCTTTCATCCGGCGCCCGAGAGCCTGCTCTCGTTCACCACCCAGTTCGACGTTGACCCCACCCACATCACACTGCTCAACAAGGAGCTCCTCCGGTCGCTGTTCGTGCTCGAGGGCTTCCGGTCGCGCGGCGATCTCGAGCAGCAGATGGACTGGGCGAACAAGGACAGGGTGCTGATCTACGAGCGCCAGGACTGAGGACCACGTGCGGCGCGATCGCGCAGGTTCCAGCGAGGGGAATCACCGGGGCGAGGTCGCGCCGCCGAACGCCACCGTTACCTGCGACGCAGTGGTTGGCAGCGTGTTCGACGGAATGCGCTCCGGCGTGGCGAAGTTCAACGGCATTCTCGCCGAGCGTCTCGGAGTCCCGGTCATGGGGGTAGGCGACACCCGGCTGACAGGCACCAGGTGTCCGCTGATCTCGGTCAAGTTCGCCGAGCTGACGCCGGAAGACGGCCACCGGCTGCTCGACGGTCTCGAACAGCGGGAGGCTTCGCCATTCGCGCTTTTCATGCACGACCTGGCCGAGACCGAGCTCGAACGGACCCTGCTTTCGCAGGCGGCGTTCGTCTACACGGGAAACGCTGAGGTCAGTGACCGTATCCGCGATGTCAGCGCCCGGGTAGAGACGCTGTGGTCACCGGCCACCCTGCTCGACGACCGGCCGTTCGAGCCGGTGGCCATCTCGGTGTTCTCCTTCGGGATGGCCCACAAGATGCGCACGGACATGTTCGAGCAGCTCCACCGCCTGCTGGACGAGACTGCCCGCACCTACGCGCTGTACGTCTCGAACGCGAGCCACGAAAGCGTGACCCTCGAGGACGCCGAAGTGGTCTACCGGAAGATGGCCCGGGTGTTTCCACGCAACCTCTACTTCCTCGGCAACCTCTCCGACCTCGCCGTATCGAACTTCATCTCCGACGCCACCTTCTTCGCTGCCTTCTTTCCCTCCGGTGCCCGGGCGAACAACTCGACCGTGGTGGCGGCCATGGAACGCGGAGCGGTGGTGATCACCAACCTCGACGAGTTCTCTCCCCCGTCGCTCGTGCACCTCGAGACGGTGCTGGACATCAACCAGCTGCGGGAGCTGCCGGCCGATCCGCTGGTCCTCCGGCGGATCGGCGTGCAGGCAATGGAGGCGGCGCGTGATCTCTCGTGGGAGAAGTTCAGCGACCGCATAGCCTCGGGCTTCACCCCGCAGCCGACACCGAGGCACTGAAGCAGGCTGCCGACCGCTCACCGGCCGGCCGCCTTCCTCCAGCGGCGCCCGACGGCCGCACCGATCCGGATCCGGGCGCGCAGCACCCGCCGGGCGATCGATCGCCGCGCCGCTTGCCGGAGCACCAGCGATGCGTGCAACAGGCTCGCCCCGAGAGCCTGACCGGGCCCGAGCCCATGAGCTCGGTCGAACAACGTTGCCCTGGAAAACACAACGAGATGCTGCAGCCACCACGGGCCTTTCGGCGCTGCGCCAGGGGCCGAGCCGAACAGCGACGTGCGCTGACGCCGAATCGTGAAACGCTGCTCGTAGCGGCGGGCCCACAACAGGTCCGGCACCTGCACGAACGATCCCTGCAGCGAGAGCTCGGCCAGCAGCAGCCTGTCGGGGGCGAGCACGGCCCGGAATACCCCGCAGCGTTCCAGGGCCCTCGCGCGGTAGAGACCGTAGACCATGTCTCCGGCCGCCATACGGCTGTAGCCGCTGCGCAGGCGCCCGGTGGGCGACGCCTCGGAGGTCGTGTCCAGAGACCAGTCCTTGGGGACCCATTCCCCGCCCGCGGCGATTCTCGCGACCCGGGGATAGGCAAGGACGGCGGTGGGCCGCCGCTCCAGAGCCGCCATCAGCTTCGCAAGCCACTCTCGATCCCAGATGTCGTGGTCACTTCCCCACGCAAAGTACGAAGCGCCGGGATAGAGGGCGCGGCCTACCAGAAAGACTTCTCGCCAGTTCTCGACAAGCCCGAGACGCGCTGTATTGTGCCGATAGGTCACCCGCGGGTCGTCGAGTACCCCGGCCAGGGCGTCGCGCGATCCCCCTCCGTCGTCGCAGACCACATACCGCACGCTCGGCTCGCTTTGCGCGAGCAACGACGTCAGCGCCTCGACGGCCTGGGCCCCTCCCGCGCCGAACACCGGGACCCCAATGACCACGCTTGGAGTCTCGGCCCCTCGGCGTTCGCGCATGCGATCCACCGGACCCAACATAGAGGTCCGCAACTACCCTTTACGAAGTCGGTTCGAGCACCGACGCTCTCTATCCTCAGCGAATCTCACCATGACCCGCCCACCCTCATCCGAGTCCGTCGGAGGCCCGGAGCCTCCGTGCGTGTTCCTGGTCGCTCCCTACGGGGCCGCGGCCCGATACCTGCTCCGCACCGAGATCCTCGACTCGCTGATCGCCGCCGGCACACGGGTCATTGCGCTCGTACCCAATCCCAGAGAGCGCTACCTGCGCGAGGAGCTCGGAGCCAAGGGGGTCGAGCTCGACCTCCTTCAGGTCCCCGACCGCCCCACCGGGCGCGTGCGTTCGGGGCTCGGTTATCTGCGACAGAACACGCTCGGGGGACGACTGCCCAAGACCCTGGCACTGCGCGCCGAGGTCGCCGACCGAGGGCTGCGTCGATCGCACCCACTTCTCTCACGGCTGCTCAACGGCCTGCTCGCCCTGCTCCGGCGATCGGCGGCGCTGCGGCGGGGTCTGATACGCGCCGAAGCGGCGCTCGGTCCTCGCGATCTTCACCGTGAGCTGTTCGAGCGGCACCGGCCGTCCCTAGTGGTCACCGCCTCACCCGGGTGGTTTTACACGGATGCCGTGGTCCTAGGAGAAGCGGCACGGCGCGGTATTCGCACCGTCGCGGGCGTCGTAGGCTGGGACAACCCTACGAGCAAGGGCTATCGGGGCGCCAGTCCGGATCTCACCCTTGCGTGGTCGCGGAGGATGGTGAACGAGCTTGTCGAGCATCACGATCTCGACCCCCTTCGCATCAGCGTCACGGGCGTCCCCCAGTTCGATATGTACCACCGACCCACGGAGCTATACTCGCGCGCCGAGCTGTTCTCTAGGCTGGGTCTCGACCCCGAGCGGCGGCTCGTGGTGTTCGCCGGGCGTTCCCCTACGACCTACGCCCATAATCTCACGGTCGCTGAGGTTCTCGCCCAGGCGAGCGAGAACGGGCTCCTCGACGAGGAGGCCCAGCTCGTCGTCCGCCCTCATCCGATCAACTTCCGCGCAGACCATGAGTTCGAGCCCTCCCACTTCCTTGCCCTGGCCGACCGGTTCGCCCACGTGGTGGTCGACCTTCCGGTGGTCGCGTCCGCCGAGATGTCGTGTGACGTTCCCGAGTCCGACTACCGCAAGCTCGCATCGCTGCTCGTCCACTGCGACGTGCTGGTGAACGTCTTCTCGACCACGACCCTGGAGGCGTTTCTCGTCGACCGGCCGGTCGTTCTGGTGAGCGACGAGACCGGGTCGGCCGACACCGACACACGCGAGGCACCCGAGGCGCGTGCCTTCCGCCTCGATACCCACATGGAACCGCTGGTGAAAACCGGCGCGGCGGCCGTGGCCCACTCGTTCGACCAGCTGGTCCCGGCCGTCGGCGCCGCCCTGCGCGACCCCCAGCGCGGCCGCGCCGCGCGCAGGCGCATCGTCGAGCAGGAATGCGGCCCTCTCGATGGCCGAGCGGGCCGACGGGCCGGCCGCCTGATTCTCGAGCAGCTCGGGCAGATGCCTGAGCGGTGGCCGGCCGATACCGGAGACCTGACTGCCCATGAAGGGGCTCGCACGGAGCCGCGGCCGCTCCAGCGGTCCCGACCATTGTGAGCTCGGAGCCCGCCGATACGAGCTCGGTCCCGCTCAAGGGACGGCTGCGACGCCTTCTCGTAGGCCCCGCCGACGGCGGCATCGTCCCCGCCGCGCCGCCCGTGACCTTCCGGGAGATCGTCCGGCACTTTTGGCCGTTTGCCCGCCCATACCGGCGCTGGATCGCGCTCAGCGTGGTCCTCGCTCTCCTGAACCCGTTGATCCAGGGAGGCCGCCTGTACCTCGTGAAGGTGACCGTCGACGAGGTTCTCGTGCCGGCCGAGATCGGCGCGCTGGCCTGGATCGTGCCGACCGCGTTCGGCCTGACCCTGTTGCTCGGCGCCGTGTCCTACGTCGACGCCTACCTGTCCTCGTGGATAGGCGAGCGGTTCATCCTCTCGCTTCGAACGCGCCTGTTCGAGCACCTGCAACAACTTTCGCTTTCGTTCTTCGAGGAGCGTCGCCTCGGAGATCTGATGTCGCGGCTCTCCGGCGACGTGTCGGCGATCGGCAAGCTCGTGGTCGGCGGGTTCGCGACCTCGCTGTCCTCCGGGTTGACGGTGATCATCTTCGGCGTCGGCTTGTTCGTAATCGAGTGGCGGCTGGCGCTCATCCTGGTCCTGGTGGGACCTGCCTTCGCCCTCGTCACGCGACAACTCACCAGGCTGATCAAACGGGCCTCCCGCGAGCGCAGCCAACGCAACGGCGCCATGCTGGCCCGCGCCGAGGAGAGCCTCGGCAACATCGCCCTCGTCAAGGCCTACACCCGGGAGGACAACGAGAACGCCAAGTTCTACACGGAGACCTCAGGGTCGATGGACGCCGGCCTCATCCTGGCTCGGCTCAAGGCCCTTTTCGGTCCCGCAACCGACACCATCCAGAGCATCGCCGCTCTGGCCATCGTGGCGGTGGGCGCGCTACTCATGCAGAACGGCGGCATCTCCCTCGGGACGCTCTCGCTCTTCGTCGCCTACTCCCAACAGATCTACCGTCCGGTGCGCGGACTGTCCCGCACCTACACCACCTTCTACGCGGCCGCGGCCGGAGCGGAGCGGGTGATCGAGATGTTCGACACCGAGCCCGAGGTATACGAGCGCCCCGGGGCCCACGCCCCAGAGGCGACCAGGGGCCGTCTGGAGTTCGACGACGTGACCTTCACCTACCCGGGCACCGAGGAGCCGGCGGTGCAGAACATCTCCTTCTCGCTGGAGCCGGGAGAGACCGTGGCGCTCGTCGGGCCCAGCGGAGCGGGCAAGTCCACCCTCGTACGACTCCTGCTGCGGTTCAACGATCCCGATTCGGGTTCAATCCGCCTGGACGGCACGGACATCCGCGACCTCGAGCTCGCTTCGCTGCGCCAGACGTGCGCCCTGCTGTTGCAGGAGTCCCTGATGCTCGACGGGAGCATCAGGGAGAACATCCGGTACGGCAAGCCGGACGCGAGCGAGTCGGAGGTCGTCGACGCAGCCCAGGCCGCCGACGCTGACGAGTTCATCCGCGAGCTTTCCGATGGCTACGAAACTTCGGTCGGACAGCGGGGGCGACGGCTGTCAGGGGGACAGCGCCAGCGGGTGGCCATCGCGCGGGCCATGATCCGCAACGCACCGGTCCTGATCCTCGACGAGCCCACCACCGGGTTGGACGCAGACTCGGCGCGAAACGTGCTCGATCCGCTGCGCCGGCTGATCACGGGCAGGACGACGGTGCTGATCTCGCACAACCTCCTGACTACGAGCTTTGCCGACCTGATCCTGGTCTTGGACCATGGCCGCGTGACCGAGGCCGGCGGCCATGACGAACTGCTCGCGCGCGACGGTGAGTACGCCCGCCTGACGAGGATGCAGCAGATGGACGTCGAGACCGTGGCGGCCTCGGGAGGAGCGCCCGAGTGAGGGTGCTGGTGCTCATCGCGACCGACAACACGGTCCGCAACTTCGTGGAGACAGGAGCGTTCGACGCACTCGATCCCCAGGAGACGTTCTATGTCTCGTCGAGGGGCGGCGTCTCGCACGAAGGGCCCTCGGCGCGGCTGGCGGAGATTCCGACCTACCTGGGGGCGGTCGAGGACCCGCGGCCCGAAGCCCGGCGGCCCTACCGCTTCCTGCGTCACGTGTTGCTCGCCGCCACTCGTGGGCGCTCCCGGACGATGAATCACAAGCTCTCGATGCTGCCGTGGCGTCAACGCCTGAAGTTCAAGACAGCGGCCCTGCCCGGGATCCGGCAGTACCTGCTGCGCCGCACCCTCAAGCGCACGGGCTTGAGTGAGGACCTGCAGCGCACCATGCGCGAGGTCGAGCCCGATCTCGTGCTCGCCCCGAGCAACGGCTACGACCCCATCGTCTGGGACGGCATGCGCAGCGCTCGGAGCCTCGGCATCCCCAGCGTTGCGCTGATCGCGAACTGGGACAACCTCTCAAGCAAGGGGATCTTCCCGGCGCTCCCCGATTACCTTGGCGTCTGGGGGCCGCAGGGCGTCGAGCACGCCGAACAAATCCATGGGATGTCGCCGAGCCGGGTCGAGCCGCTGGGCGCCCCCCAGTTCGATCACTATTTCGCGCACGAGCGGTGGAGCACTGAGCCGCCCTTCGACGTTCGCTATGCGGTCTTCGCCGGGTGCTTTGCCCCCTTCGACGAGCTGACCGCGCTGCGGCGCCTCGAGCACGTCATCGAAGCCGAGAACATCGACCTCACCATCGTCTACCGTCCCCACCCTCACCGCTTCCCGCGCAAGGTGCCCGACATCTTCGACGAAGACCAGTTCCGCCATGTGGTGCTGGACCCGCAGGTCCGTGACCTGTACCGGGCCTCGGCCGAGGAGTTCGAGAACTGGAACAGTCCAGCCCGCAAGCGGAGCAAGCCGTTGCTGCCCGCGCTCGACTACTACCCCCGTCTGTTCGAGCACGCGGAGTTCGTGATCTGTCCGCTGTCGACGATGATCGTGGAGGCTGCCCTCTTCGGTCGCCGAGTCGCGGTGATTGCCTACGACGACGGGATCCACGAGAACTCGCCGGCCGCGGTCTTGGACTACGAGCATTTCGAGGGCGTCGACAGGGTCGACGGGTTCGAGGTCTGCCGAAGCCCCGAGGACATGGAAGCCGCCGTCCGCGGGATGGCGCGTCAGGAGTCCGCGCACGACGAAACGCTACCCGAGCAGATGCGCTATTGGCTGCATTTCGACGACCGGCCCTACCGGCAGCGGCTCCGCGCCTGGCTGGAGGAGATCGCCGCCCTGGAGGGGATCAGCCGCGCGGCCTCGGACCGTGTCGCCGATCAGGCTTCCGCCATCTCGCAGATCGGCGACCTGCACCGCTCGGCGGCCTCCGGCCAGGGACGATAGGTCCGCAGGAGGCGCTCCTGTGCGGCTGCGGCCAGCCGCACCCGGAAGATCCGGCACCTCGACGCCGAGAACCATCACGCGTCACGAACGTCACCCGCATCCGCGGCCGCCTCACCGGGGAGGGGAGGTTGCCGGACGAGTACTGCGCCCCCGGTTTAGTGCTGCCGGGCTCAACGAACGGCAACGGACCGGGTTGCCGAGAGAGCATCGCGCGTGTCCGTCGGCGGTCGGATCCCCACCATCTCCAGCAAGGCCAGGGCCGTGCGGTGGCCCGCTCGACCGTCGAGCGGCCCGCATTCCAGCTCGGCCGTCGCGCGGCGCTCGTCGGTGTCGAGCGACGGATCGGCCAGGTACTGCCGGACGTGCTCGGCCATCTCCGCCGTAGTGACGGCGACCCGCGTCCCCCCTCCGTCGACGATCGGGCCGAGGTGAACGAAGTCGCCCCACCCCGAGGGGTCGAGGTTCGCCTTGCCCGGCGGCCCCTGAAGTTGGGGCTGCACCATCACCACGGGACGATCGAGCGCGAAGGCCTCAAGCGTCGTGGTGGAAAAGAGGTTGACCAACACCTCGCAGTGGCGCAGGAGCGCGGCCAGCAGGCGCGCGTCAAAGAGGGTCGGCTCGTGGCGCAGCGGGCCCGCCTCGATGAGGTCGGGCACGTTGATGTGGACATCGCGGGACCGAGCCAGCTCTTCGTAGGGTCGCCGCGCCTCGGCGTTCTCGGGACCGACGAACTTCGGGTGCAGGCGGATCACCAGCTGGAGGCCATCACCAAGCTCACCCGTCGAAACCGCTCGGGCAAGCCCCGACGCCACACCGAGGAACTCCTCGTTGCGGCCCCCGCTGGGCGGAAACGTGGCGTGCAGGATCATCCGCTTCCCCAGGTCGAGGCCGAGGCGGTCGAACAGCTCGGCGCGCGCCATCAGCTCGTCGGGGCGGGCGTAGAGATCCCAGTGGGGAACGCCGGCTACGGCCACCCTCGCGGGGTCGAGGTCGTGCAAGCGGACCACCGCGTCACGCATCCGCTGGGACCACACGGCCACTCCCCGGAAGTCCACCGAGCGATATCCCTTCGTGCTCGGATTGTCCCAACCCGAGACGAGGGCGGCCACTGGGATGCCGTGACGGGCGGCCTCCCGGTAGGCGAGATCGTCGTGGGGGAAATACCCGAGACCTGAGCCGACAACGAGATCGGGCTCGTGGCGCGCGAAGAGATCGTCGAAGCACGTGGTGGCCGTGAGCCCGAGGTCCAGACGCACCAACAATCGCCGCAGCAGCGAGGACCGCCACAGACCGCGCGTGATCACGACGTGCACAACTGCGGCGAGCGGTCGCGGCCAGCTGCCCGAGTAGGCGGCCCGGATCCGCCGGTATCGACCGCCGAAGCCCTCGCTGGCTCTCCCGTCGAGTGCCGCGTCGCGCATCACGCGGATGACGGTGCGGGTCAACCGCATCAGCCGTGATCCCGGGGGAGCGTCCGGCAGCGCCGGCAAGGCGTCCACCACGAGCGAATCGGCGTCGGCCTGCGGCGCGATCGTCGGGCGGGCCGCTTCGGGGGTGAGCGCCACGACCCTGATACCGGCACCTTGAAGAGTGGGCAAGAGAGTGCTCTGCAGCATCAGCCTGCCCGCCACCCCTCGCGGTATGATCATGAGTATCGTCTTGGCAGGCGATGGCATGGCTCGATTGGAAGCGACTCGGAGCAGCAACGCTCCGTGCACGCCGCGCGGCAGTATAGGCCGTAGGTTCGTTCCAAGACTCGCGAAGCCCTCCCAGCAATCGACCCGCAGAGGGTCTACCGACCAGCGACGTCGTTGCGCAAGCTAATCGTCATACCGAGCCAGCGGGTCTTCCGGGATTTCGTCGGCACCGGCGCCTTCTCGTCGATCGAGAACGAGCAGACCTACTATCTGTCGCCGCCCATCGAGGAAGGACCGCCGCTCGAGACCCTGCTTGACGATCGGGTGCACTACCTGCCCCCGGTGCCGGTCGATCAGGCCCGCAGGCGAGCCTACGCGGAGATCCGCACACGGTTGCTGACGTCCTACCGCTTCCGCTCGCGGACCGTTCGGATCAAGATGCGCGAGATGCCATGGGGCGACAGGCTCCGGGCCACCTGGCGGGCGCTCCCCGGTATTCGGCATCGAGCCATCCGGCGACTGCTCGACGAAACGGGGATCGACCCCCGCGTGCACGAGATGGTCACCGAGGTCGACCCGGACATCGTCATCGTCATCTCGCGCGGGCCGAGCGGCGAGGTCCTGGTGGTGGACGCTACCCGCAGCGCCCAGGTGCTCGGCAAGCCGGTGCTCGCGCTGCCCTACAACTGGGACAACCTTTCGAGCAAGAATGCCTTCGCGATCAAGCCCGACTACTTCGGAGCGATCGGCCTCCAGAGCGCCGAGCACGCCGAGCGCATCCACAAGCTCGACCCGGCGCGCACGAGGGTCCTGGGCAGCCCCTACATCGACCGCTACTTCCGGATGCCCGCCGGCGCGACAGCGCGGCCGTTTCATTTTCCCTACGTCCTGTACACGGGCTGCTACCGGGCCTTCGACGAAAAGCGATCCCTCGAGCTGCTCGACCGGGCGATCACCGACCACGGCCTTGACCTGACGATCGTCTACCTGCCCCACCCGGCTCGCGAACGCCGCAAGCGGCCGGACTTCGTCGACGACACCCGCCTGAAGAACGTCATCGTGGAGCCCCACATCCGCCCCGACTACCTCGCCACCTGGGAGCTGCGTGACGGCGTGCCGACAGCCCGCGACGGCCGGGCCGCCAGCCGCTCCCTGCCGCTGGAACGGTATCCACCGCTTCTGGAGCACGCGAAGTTCGTGGTCTCTCCGCTGTCGACGATGATGCTCGAGGCGGCGATCTTCCGGCGCACGGTCTTGGTCGTCGCCCACCACGACGGCCTGCACCGAACCTCGCCCGGTTATACGGTCAAGTACCTGCACTACGAGGGGGTCGACGATGTCGACGGCTTCGAGGTGTGCCGCGAGGAGTCACAGATGACCTCGATGTTCGTCGAGCTTGCGCAGCGCGAGCTTCCGGACCGCCAGCCCCCGAAGCACCAGCTCGACTACTGGCTCTACCACGACGAGCGCACCTTCGCCGAGCGGCTCGGTGAGTTCGTCGACGACATCATGCGCGACGCGTCCGACAACGGTCCCGGCGGTCGACCTCAGCCCGGTGCGCAGGAGAGCGTCCCGAGCACGGCGAACGTCGTGAAGTAGCGGCCGCGATAGGTGCTGTGGGTGGCATCGGCCTCGAGCGACCCGCGATCGAAACCCGGCTCGCCGACCAAGACGAGGCCTTCGTCGGTGAGCGTGCGGACGAAGACCCCCTCGATGTCCTCGAAACGGTACGCGGACCAGATCTCGCCCGGGCCCCCCGCCTTCATCCAGTTGTCGCCTCGCTGCAGATCGGCGAGATAGGCATCGCTGGTCACGAACAACGTGCCCCCTGGGCGCAAGACCCGGACCATCTCCCGAAGCGCCGTCCGCGTGTTGGCGACGAAGGCCTCATACGAAGCGCGTGGATGACCCTCGGGGTCACGACGCCAGGCTGCCGCATGCCCGTCGAGGTGCTCGATGGCGGAGATGCTCGTGACCAGATCGAAGCGGTCGGCCGGGCTCGGGATCTCGGTCATCGACCCGGGCATGAACCCGACGCCGTGGCGGCGGTTGCGTTCCCAGCCTTCATCTCGGGCCTCGAATGCCTCGGGCAGGTCGAGAACCGTCATCGAGCCCACGGCTCGGCTCCTGGCGAGGTAGCGCGGGAAGGCGCTGTTTCCCGAGCCGACATCGAGGGCCGTGGCGGGCCTCGGCCCGGCCTGCTGCAGGTATCCGAGCAGCACCCCGTACTCCCAGGCTCGCAACCCGCGGGTCCGGGGCTCGGAGAGCCGGTACACCAACTGCTCTTCTGCGCGTGCCATCCGGTGCGTGTGCCCGGCAAGCCGGCGGGCGGCGCCCAGCGAGAACAGCGAGTTGGGGTCGTCCACCGGCCGGGGCGCCGCCGATAGACCGGGCCGAGCCCGGGCCCTCAGCATGGACCGCCTCAGGCCCCATCGCGCGCGACCAAGTCGCGCCCGGGCAACCGACACCTCGGCCTTCGCACGCTCGAAAACCGAGGCTCGCGTCATGCCCACCGGCCACGGTAGGGGGCCCGGCGGCCCGGCCGCCCCAGCGGACGCTCCGGCACCCTCACCGCCCGGCCACTCGGAGAAGCCAGACGATCGTGGCCACGATGACGACCGTGAGCACGCACGCCCCGGCGATCACGAGACCCGAAGGCAGGTCGAAAGCAGCCCCGAACGCGAACCCTCCGAGGAACAGCACCAGCCCGATGACGGCGGCCGCGGCCGCGTGCCTGACATCCCGCCGTAACCCCGGCGGGAGCTTCGAGGTGCCGTGATGCTGGTCGTCCGGAGTCATGGTCAGGCGGCCGGGAGGCTACCGTTCCCACCCTTCAGGCGTCCGCGATCGACACCCCGGGAGACGAACCATGCGCATCGTGATGACGTTGATCGTCCACAACGAGGAGGACATCCTCGACGCCAACCTGGTCTACCACTTTGCCCAGGGCGTGCATCACGTCCTGGCGATCGACGATCGCAGCACCGACGCCACGGGCAGCATCCTCGATCGCCACGCCCGCGGGGGGCGCCTGACGCGCATCGCGCGTCCCGAGGGCGAGATGTACGCCGCGCAGTCACGGTGGCTCACGCTGCTCGCCCGTCGGGCTGCCACCGAGCACCAGGCAGATTGGGTAATCAACAACGACGCCGACGAGTTCTGGTGGCCCCTGCGGGGAACACTCGTGGACGCATTCGCGACCGTGCCCGGTGACTGCGGCGTGGTCGTGGCCCCCCGGACGGACTTCATCATCGGCGACGAATCGCAAGACGGGCGGGTAGAGCGGATCACCCTACGGGAGGCGACCTCACCGATCTCGGCCAAGGTGGCCCACCGAGGATCGCCCCACGTGGTGGTGGGGACGGGCAGCCATCATGCGCTTACCGACCCGACCCTCGACGAGCTCGCGTGGTCAGGCAAGGAGGATCGCGAGTATGACCTTCGAGCCTCGCCCGTGTTCCCCATCAGGGTCTTTCACTTCCCGGTCCGCCGCTGGGCCTTCGTGGAGCCGCCGGCCGGTGGCGCGCCTCCGGCCCTGGCTCGGGACCCGGTGCTCAACCGCATGCGGCGCTCGCCGGAGCACTCGGCGGTTGATGCATCTGCCCTGCCCGGTCGGCGGGCCGAGGCGATCGCCGAACACGTGCGCCAAGGCGCAATCGTCGAGGACAGGCGCCTGGCCGCCTTCTTGGCCCGCGAGGGACTGGTCGAGGGCTCCCAGCCTCCGGCGGAAACCGCCTCCGTTGATCCACCGCGACCCGACGACGAAGCCACGGAGGTCATGCGACTGGTCGTCGACGCCCTGTTGAGCGAGAACCATTACCTCCGAGGAAGGCGGCAGCGGCTCAAGGGCCAGGTCGAGTCGCTGGCGAGCAACCGGTGGCTGCAGATGGGTCGGGCCGTGGGGAACCTGCGTCGGACCGGCCGAGCCCGGCGCAAGGTCCGTTAGCGGATACGCAGCCTGAGAGCTCCTGCCAGTCGGCCGGCGCCGCGCCCGACCCAACGGCGGTTAGCTTCGCGCTCGGACTCGATGTCTTGATGCAGGCGGTGCGTCCGGCTTCGCAGGCTCGTCTCCTTGCGCGCGAGATTCTCGATCACCTGCTGGTTCGCCTCGGTCACATCGGCGGCGGTTTGTTTGCCGTCGCCAATGTGGCCATCCGCGAGGAAGCGAGCGACCCGACGGTCCACGACGAACACGCCTTCCTGGAGTCCGCGCCGGATGGCCTCCTGACGCCAGGGCGCGCCGAGGTCGAGCTCATCTCCCTGCCACCCGCTCTCGACAAACGTGCGGTAGACGGCGTCGCGACGTCTGGCGGGCGGCTTGGGATCCGGGCGCTCCTTTTCTGTCCCCACCCACTCGAACTGGGCCTGGCTGCGCACTGCGTAGTGAAAGAGGCGGGCAGGCAGCACCCCCGACGCACGCAGCGGCTCGCCCGTTTCGAGCTTGTCGAGCCTTTCCAGCGTCCCCGAGCGTGCTACCCGGTGAAAGCCCCCGGCAGCCACGAGGTCGGGAAACGGCCGAACAGCAACCTTGGGGGCCAGCGTCGAGACGCTCTCACGTAGCACCTGCTCCTCCACCGCGCGACCCGGGGTAACCGGCTCGGTGTAGACAAAGTCGGTGCGGGGAGCTATCACGTACTCCGCCGCCTCGGGAACGCGGGCGAACGCGTCCTTGAGATCGCCACCGAGAGGCCACCAGAACTCGTCCGGATCGCTGCCCAGGATCCAGTCTGGCCGAAGCTCGCTGGCGGCGTGGCGTAGGAGCCTCGTTCGCCACCGTGCGCCGTCGGTCAGGTACGTCCCGGGCAGCCGAGGAAGAACCGTCACCTTCCCGGCACGCTCCCCGTCGCGCAGCAGCCGGCACGTCCCGTCGGTCGACTGGTCGTCGTATGCCACGACATGATCGATCCCCTGATCGAAGTGATACCGCAGGGTAGTTTCGAGAATGTCTGCCTCGTTGTGTGTAAGCAGCGCAAGGACAAGCCTCACCCTGTCCCTCCTCCACGTTGCCTCCGGCAAGAGCTTCGTCAAGGGCCGGTGGGCGGAACCCTTCCGACCTTCGCAGGTAGGATAGGCCAAGTCCGTGGGCCAGCTTCACGCAATCCGTGCTACCCGCAGGGCCGACCAGTGATGTCGGAAGAGCTCGAGGGTCACGACCTGGTGTTCGTCGCGGGCTTGCACCGCAGCGGTACGTCCCTGCTCGCCAACGTGCTGGCCGACCACGCGGATGTCACTCGACTCTCCGGAACCGGGGTGTCCCAGGACGAAGGCCAGCATCTGCAGACAGTGTATCCGCCGGCGTCGGCCCTGGGAGGGCCCGGCCGGTTTGCCTCCCACCCGGACGCGCACCTGACCGAGCGCTCCGAGCTCGTGTCCGAGGCCAACCGCCGAAAGCTGCTTGAGGCGTGGCTTCCCTATTGGGACTCGGGGCGTCGCGTGCTGGTGGAGAAATCGCCTCCCAACCTGGTGCGGACGCGCTTTCTCCAAGCCCTGTTTCCGTGGGCGAGGTTTCTCGTCATCATGCGCCACCCCCTCGCGGTGGTAGCGGGGGAGAAGAAACGGGTGGGGGCCTCGAGCAGCCTAGCCTCGCTGCTGCGCCACTGGCTGACGGCTCACGAGTGCTTCTTGGCGGACGCACCGAGCCTGAGCCACCTCCGGGTCGTCCGGTACGCGGACCTCGTCGAGCGCCCGGCGGACGTGGTGGAGGAGCTGGCCCGGTGGCTCCCGCTCGGCTCGCGCTCGAACCGGTTCGAGATTCGAGCGGGATTGGACGAGCGTTATCTGGACCACTGGCGGCGCCGGCGGTACCGGCAGGTGGGGCTCCTGCTGCGCTCCGGCTCGCTGGAGCGGCGGCTCCGCGTCTTCGGCTACAGCCTGCGGCTGGGATCCCCGCCTTCTCCTCCCTCGCCGTTGCTGCGTGCGATGCTCATCGGCGCGGGTCACGAGTCGCTCGACGCCGGCTACCCGGGCGGGGAATCAGCCTCGCCGATCAGCTACCCCGGAGGGCGGCCAGCTGACGGTGTAGCCGCTGGATCTCCGGCCGCCCGGCCGCCAAAACCCTGAGCCAGCCGGGAGGCGAGGAGGTGAGGAGGTTCTCTTCGAACGGCCGCGCCTCGACCCCTGCCTGGTCGAGGTCGAATCCCCATCCGGCCAGCACCCGTTCCAGCCGACTCGTCTCACGGAGGTCGTGTGGGGTCATCAGAACGGCGACCCGTTCGGGATTGGCCGCCGCAAACACGGCGATGCGCCGGTTGTACTCCCACCACGCGTTCAGGGCGGCCCAGGCCTTCATGGACGCGCGGATGGGCCGAAGGCGAGGTCCGACGACCCCGAGCCTGTCGCCTCGGCGCAGAAGCGACCACGCGACCAGTGCGGGGTCTCGGACGGCGAACACGAACCTCGCCTGAGGAACCATCGACTTCCAAAACGGGAGAAACAGGGACGCGCGGGGGTCCTTCCACGCCCACCTCGACCGATCCCCGAACGTGTCCCGCATCAAGGTTGCGGCCTCTTCGGCGCGCTCCGGGGTCATCCGCGGCGGGCGCGCGCGGAGCATGGCAGGGTCTAGCGCCCTCGTCCCATTTTCCCTGAGCGCGGCAGCGTGGAGCTTGACGATGCTGCGCTCTTCGAAGAACCCCCGCGGGTTGGGGCGTTCGGCCGGAACGAGATCGGGCCCTAGGAAGAACCCGAACGAGGCCAACGTCTGGCCGAGCAACGAGGTCCCCGACCGATGCATCCCGGTGGCGATGATCCCCGGTTCGCCGTGCACGACTGTCGGTCCAGGCAAGGGCGTGAGGCTAGCGCATCGCACGGTCCTGAGCCGGGTACGACTACGGTCGATAGCGTTCAGGCGATGAGCCACCGCTCCCCGCCGGTCACCGTAGTCATCCCGACCCACGATCACGGCCCGCTGGTCGAGCTGGCGGCGCGCAGTGCGCTCGACCAGACCACCGAGGTTCTCGAGGTGTTGATCGTCGGCGACGGCGCACCGGAGGTGACCAGCACGATCGCAGCCGAGCTTTCCAAAGCCGACGCGCGGGTCACCTACTTCGACAACCCGAAGGGCCCCGGTCTCGGCGAGGTCCATCGGCATGCCGCCCTTCAGCAAGCGCAGGGCGAGGTGGTGATGTACCTCGCCGACGATGATCTGTGGCTCCCCGACCACGTCGAGCATATGCTCCCGATCCTCGCCGCCGCGGACTTCGCAAACACGCCGAAGGTGACGATCGGGGAGCGCGGCGGCCCCTCCCGTCCGCGATTCGAGAACTATTCCAGTCCATTGACCCGCAAGAGCCTGATGGCGGGTCGAGCCGGTCCGGGGATCTCGTTCGTCGGCCACACGATGGATGCCTACCGCAAGCTTCCCTTCGGATGGCGGACACGGCCGGCCGGCACAGCTTCGGACGTCTACATGTGGCAACAGTTCGTCGCGGCTTCCTGGCTCACGGGCGCCACGGGTGCCCGGCCGACCGCCCTGAGGCTCGCGAGCCCCCCGCGGAGTCACGTGTCGATCGAGGATCGGCTGGAGGAGATGAAGCGGTGGGCGGCTGTCGTTGAGGATCCGCTCCAGCGCGCCGATCTGTACGCGAGGATCTGCGCGGCGGTGGTCACCCACGAAAACCGTCAACGTCACAAGCACGAGCTCGCGGCCGTGGCGAGCCCTCGACGACGGATCTCCGCAGCGCTCACCGAGGCGGCCGGGTACGCACGACGAAGGAGGGACCGATGATCGCGTTCTGGGATCTCGTAGCCCTGCCGCTGTGCGACGCGTTGGGGCCGAAGGCGATCGCCGAGATCGGCGCCTACAGGGGAACGACGACCGAGCGGCTCGCCGAGTGGGCGTCGAGCCGTCAGAGCACCGTCCACGTGGTCGACCCCGCACCGCAGTTTGCCCTCGACGACCTGCCCGCCGAGCACCGCGCGGCCGTCAAGATGCACCGTGGCCTTTCCCTGGAGGTTCTCCCCCGGCTTCCGGAGCTCGACCTCGTCCTCGTCGACGGCGACCACAACTGGTACACCGTCTTTCACGAGCTGGCGCTGCTCAAGGACAAGGGACGGTCAGGACCGCCGCTCGTGCTGGGCCACGACGTGTGCTCCTACGGACGGCGGGACATGTACTACGACCCCAGCACGATCCCGGAGCAGTTCACGCAGCGGTGGCGGCGGTCGGGCCTGCTCCCGGGATCGGGGCTCTCGGACTACGGAACCAAGCCGACCATCGCCCACGCCGAGCGCGAGGGAGGGCCGCGCAACGGCGTGCTCACCGCCTACGAGGACTTTCTCGCGGACAACCCCGGCCTGTACGAGGTCCGCGTACTTCCCGCCTTCAGTGGGCTCATCGCCCTGATCCCCGTCGGCGCGCTCGAACGTGACACGGCCCTGCGCGACCAGCTCGCACGGCTCGACAGCCGGGAGTTCCTGTGCGAGCTCATGGCCCGGGTGGAAAGCAACCGGATGTCCCAGACGGTCGGCGCCCAGGCGAAGCACCGGGAGTGGCTGGAACGTGTCGAGTCCTCGGCGTCGTGGCGGCTCACGCGTCCGCTCCGATGGATGGGGGCGCGGATGTGAAGGGCCCGCCCGCCCATCCGGCCGGCCGCGAGCCGGTCGCCGACCCTGCCATCCTCGTAGCCGAAAGCGGGGGCTTCTCCCCGGCCGCAGCGGCCAGGCTCCGCGAGCTCGGAGCCCTCGCGCTTCGCGACCTCGACCGTGGACAACTGCTCGACGCGATCGGCGAGACAGACGTGCTGTGGGCGGGGCTTCGACACTCCCTGGACAGGGAGCTCCTGGAACGGGCGACCCGCCTGCGCGCCATCGTCACCCCGACCACCGGACTCGATCACGTCGATCTCGATACCGCGACGGAGCTCGGCATCGAGGTGTTGTCGCTTCGCGACCGAACGAACGAGCTCCGAGAGGTCCGTGCCACCGCGGAGCATACGATCGGGCTGCTGCTCGGCCTGCTTCGCCGGGTCCCCAGCGCAGTAGAGCATGTGCGCGCGGGGGGGTGGGACCGCAACCGGTTCTGGGGTTCGGAGATCCACGGCAAGACGGTCGGGATCGTCGGCTACGGGCGCCTAGGCCAGATCGTCGGGCGCTACCTCACCGCCTTCGACGCGTCGATTCTCGCCTCCGACCCGGCAGTCGATGCAGGAGCGTTCGAACCGCCGGTGCAGCGGGCGGGGCTCGAGGAGCTCCTCGCCCGCGCCGAGATCCTCACCCTGCACGCCAGCCTGACAGACGGGTCGCGGGGGCTGATCGGCCGCCGCGAGCTGGAGCTCATGCCCCGGGGGTCGGTTCTGGTCAA
>JBPCPM010000025.1:0-7911 GCA_050999155.1 Solirubrobacterales bacterium | reverse complement strand
ATATTGTCCTCATTCATCCGCCCGCCCTCTGCTCCTGGTGCCCCCCCCCCCACCCCCGCGTTGTGTGTTTTTGGCCCCCCCCCCCCACGCCGGTGCGCTTCGCCGGCCTTGTCGTCGCCGCCGTCGGGCGGCGCCGCACGGGCGATGTCCTGATCTGCGCCGGGTCGGGCGTGGCCGCCGCCGCGGCGATCCGGGCGATCACGGCCGGCGATCAGTCGGCGAGCGCCGGCCAGTCGGCCGAGAACCGCCGCCGATAGGGCGTGGCAAGCACCGCGTCGCCGGTCAGCGGTGCCGGAGCCAGGGCGCCGCGGATCGTCGCCTCCACCGACCGGGCGAGGGCGTCGAGGTCATACCCACCTTCCAGGGTCACCAGCAGCGGAGCGCCGACCTCGTCGGCGGCAGCCCGCATGGCCGCGGCCATGCGGCCGTAGGACTCGTCGGTCACCGAGCAGTTGGCCAGCGGATCGTCTGCGTGGGCGTCGAACCCGGCGGACACCATCACCAGGTCAGGCCGGCGGCTGGCGATGACCGGGACCACGACCGCGGCGACCAGGGCCTCGAACAGCTCGGGCCCGGCACCCGGGGGCACGGGCAGGTTCAGCGTCTGCCCCCGGCCTGCCCCACTGCCGACGTCGGTGATCTGGCCGGTCCCCGGATACAGGGGGCTCTGGTGGATCGAGCAGTAGGTGACAGCGTCGCTGGCGTGGAAGATGTCGTTCGTGCCGTTGCCGTGGTGCACGTCCCAGTCGAAGATCAGGACCGACTCGGCCCGCCCGGTGCCGAGAGCGTGCGCGGCGGCGACCGCGACGTTGTTGAACAGGCAGAAACCCATCGCGTGATCGGCATCGGCGTGGTGGCCGGGCGGCCGCAGGGCGCAGAAGGCGAACGGCTCGGCGCCGTCGAGCAGCAGCTCGGTCGCGTGCACCAGGCCGCCGGCGGCGTGCAGGGCCGCCTCCCAGGAGGCCTCGACGGTCACGGTGTCGGCGTCGATGTGTCCACCGCCCGCGTGACAGATCCGCTCGACCGCGTCGATGTGGCCCTCGCCGTGGGCGCGCGCAAGCTGCTCGCGGGTCGCCCGGGGCGCCTCGGCGACGCGCAGGCCGAGCCACCCCTTGGGTTCCAGACGGTTCTCGATCGCGGCGATGCGCGCGGCCGACTCGGGATGGGGGCCCGTGTCGTGTCGCATCGAGGACTCGTGCTTGACGTAGACGCCGGCGGCCACTGGGCAGGTACGGTACTCCGGCCGGCCGGCCGCACAGCACCATCCCGCGCGTGTTTCCCCGGCCGGCGCCCGCACCGTGCCCTCCCGTTCGACCAGCTGCGATGTGCTCGTCGTCGGCGCCGGCGCCGCCGGCCTCTACGTGGCGCTCACGGCGGCCGACGCCGGGGCCAACGTCTGCCTCGTGTCGCGAAAGGCGCTGGACCAGACGGCCAGCTACTGGGCTCAGGGCGGTCTGGCGGCCGCCCTCGCGCCCGGCGACAGCGCCGAGCAGCACGCCGCCGACACCATCACGGCCGGCCGCGGCCTGTGCCGGCCCGCCGCCGTGCGGGTCCTGACCGACGAGGCGCCCCGCGCCGTCCGCGACCTGCGACGCCGCGGGGTGCGCTTCGACACCGATCCCGGCGGGCATCTGCAGCTCGGCCTCGAGGGCGGCCACGGGCAGCGGCGGGTCGTCCACGCCGGCGGGAGCGCGACGGGACGCCGGATCACCCGCACCCTGACGGCCTTGACCGCGAACCATCCCCAGATCACCGTCTCGGAGGGGATGTCGGTCCAGGGCCTGTGGAGCGACGGCGAGCGCTGCGTCGGGGCGATCACCGACTCCGGCCCCCTGCCGGCCCGCGCGACGGTCCTGGCCACCGGCGGGAGCGCCGCCCTGTGGAGCCGGTCGAGCAATCCGCGCGGCGCCGTGGGCGCCGGCGTGGTGCTGGCCGAGGCGGCCGGGGCCCGCCTGGCCGACCTGGAGTTCTGCCAGTTCCACCCGACCGCGCTGGCCCTCCCGGGCCGCCGCCTCGACGGCTTTTTGATCACCGAGGCGATCCGCGGAGAGGGCGCCACCCTGCTCGGCGCGGACGGGCAGCGGTTCACGACCGAGCTCGCCCCGCGCGACGCCGTCACCGTCGACGTGCTCGCCCGGATGGCCGGCGACGCCCTGCCGTACGTCCGCCTCGACATGACGGGCGTCGACCCCGCCCGGTTTCCCAATGTCGCCGAGGCGCTGGCCGAGGCAAGCCTCGACCCCCGGACGGAGACGATCCCCGTCTCTCCCGCGGCCCACTACGTCATCGGTGGCGTGCAGACCGACCTCGCCGGCCGTTCCTCGCTTCCGGGCCTGTTCGCCGTCGGCGAGTGCGCGGCGAACGGGCTGCACGGAGCCAACCGCCTGGCGTCCAATTCGCTCAGCGAATGCTTCGTCTTCGGGCGTCGCGCCGCCCAGGCCGCGTTGGACGAGCCCGACCCGCCGCCCGGGGTCCCGGTGCCGGAATGGCGATTTCCCGCTCCGACCGAGGCCACCCGCGACGCCGTGTGGCGGTTCGCCGGGCCCGTGCGCCACGCGGACGGCCTCGCCGAGCTGCTCGACAGCGACTACCCCCTGGCCCGGGCGATCGCCCGCCACGCCCTCGCCCGGACCGAGAGCCGCGGGGGGCACCGCCGATCGGACCACCCCGACGCCGACGCCGAACTCGACGGGGTCCACCTGGTCAGCGGGACCGGCGACGAGCTGCTGCGCGAGCGCTGGTAGGCGCCCGATCGAGCGGCCTTGTGTGAGCTTGCGCTCACAACGGAGCCTCGCGCTTAACTCCGATTTAACCGCGTTTCGCGGGAATCGCCCGTCGGCCCTGGCATACTTTCGCCCTGCTACTGAGGATTTTGTCGTTCTGGGGGGTCGAGCATCGCTCGCCCGATACGGAGGAGGGGACCACCACGATGTATCGCTTCAGCCGTTCGATCTACCGCGAGCTCGCGCCGCGGGTCAGCGACGGGGTCGGCCCTGACGGCCGCTCCTACCGCGCCCACCTGCTCGAATCGTGCGAGGGCGCCATGCGGCGCCTGGCCTACGACCGCCGCTACTTCGCCAAGCCGACGAAGTCGCTGTTCGAGGACGTGCGCTGCTACTTCCCCGTAAGCGAGCAGCGCCACGTGCTGCAGGTCATCCACCGGTACGTGACGCTCGCCGGCGAGCAGCTCGATCGCCTGCCGGGCAGTGGCCTCGGCCTCGACGGCCAGCCTGTCTCCTGCCAGGCCACCACGCGCAAGGGCAAGGCCTGCCAGCGCGAGCCGCTGCCCAGCCGCCGCTTCTGCCCGTCGCACAAGCACCTCGAGGAGCTCGACAAGCTCGAGCAGGTCCCCGAGGAGAGCATCGCCGTCGCGGCCTGAGCCGCTCTCCGGCTCCACCCCGTCCTCACCCGTCCCCCGGCGCCCGGTAGCGTCGGGGCATGGTTCTCGGCGTCGACGTTGGCGGCACCTTCACCGACGCCGCGCTGCACACCGGCGACCGCCTGTTCACCGCCAAGGTCCCGACCACCCCCGGCGACGAGTCCGCCGGGGTCATGGCGGCGATCCGCGCGGTCTGCGACCGCGCCGGGACCGAGCCCGCCGAGGTGTCGGCCTTCACGCACGGCATGACCGTGGGCACCAACGCCCTGCTCGAAGAACGCGGGGCCCCGACCGCGCTCGTCGCGACCGAGGGCTTCACCGACCTGCTGGACATCGCCCGCCAGGACCGCCCGGCGCTCTACCACCTGTGCCAGGACCGCCCGGCGCCCCTGGTGCCTGACCAGCTGCGCTTCGGGGCTGCCGAACGGATGGGACCCAAGGGTGTCGTCGCCGAGCTGTCTGACGCGGGGATCGACGACCTCGTCGAGCGCCTGGCGCGCACCGACGCCGAATCGATCGCCCTGTGTCTGCTGTTCGCCTTCCGCGACGCGACCCACGAACAGCGGATCGCCTCCGCCCTGCGGTCCCGGCTGCCGGAACTGCACGTCTCCGCCTCCCACGAGGTGCTGCCGCGGTTCCGTGAGTACGAGCGGTGCTCGACCACGGTGATCGACGCCTACCTGTCGCCCCTGCTCGGCCGATACCTCGGCGCCCTCGGCGATGCGGCACGGGAGGCCGATCTGCCCGAGCCGACCGTCATGCGCTCCTCGGGCGGCGTCGCCACGCTGGACGAGGCGTCGCGAGCCGGAGCCTGGAGCGTGCTCTCGGGACCGGCCGGGGGCGCGGTCGGAGCGCGGGTCCTGGCTGCCGCGGGCGAGCGCCCGGACGTGGTCGGGGTCGACATGGGAGGCACCTCGACCGACGTCTGCGTCGTCGAGAACGGCGACGTCCGGCGGACCGCCGAGCGCGAGATCGCGGGCCGGGTCCTGCAGCTGCCGATGATCGATATCCACACCGTGGGCGCCGGCGGCGGCTCGATCGGCTGGGCCGACGCGGGCGGCGCGCTGCGCGTGGGGCCGCGCTCGGCGGGAGCCGATCCGGGGCCCGCCTGTTACGGCCGCGGCGGCACCGAGCCGACGGTCACCGACGCGAACCTCGTGCTCGGCTACCTGCCGGCAGGCGAGGAGCTTGCGGGCGGTGTGCGCCTCGACGCCGGCGCGGCCGAGCGCGCGCTGGAGCGCCTGGCCGACGAGCTGGGAATGGAGACCCTCGCGGCGGCGGAGGGGATCGTCCGGGTCGCCAACCAGGAGATGGTTCGCGCGCTGCGGGTGATGACCGTCGAACGAGGCGTGGACCCGCGCCGGTTCGCGCTGCTGCCGTTCGGCGGGGCAGGCCCCCTGCACGCCGCGGCGCTGGCCGACGAGCTTCAGATGCTGTCGATCCTCTGCCCCCGGGCCAGCGGCGTGCTGTCGGCCTTCGGGCTGATCTGTTCGGAGCGCCGTCGCGACACGGTGCGCACGGTGATGCTCTCCGGCGCCGAGCTGACGCCCGGCCGGCTGGCTTCCGAGGTCGCAGAGCTGCGGCGCCAGACCGGCAAGGGGATGCCCGGCGCGCAGGCCCGGGTCTCCTATGCGATGCGCTACGCCGGCCAGGCATTCGAGCTGACGATCGACGGGCACACGGAGCCCGACCCCGACCGGCTCGCCGCCGCCTTCCACGCGGCCCACGAGGAGCGCTACGGATACCGCGATGCCGAGGCCGAGGTGGAGCTGGTCGACATCCACCTGGCCATGGTGATCGAGACCGACACCCCGTCGCTGGCGGCGGATCCGGGGCAGCAGGTGACCCGCGACGCGCGGCAGGCCCGCTTTTCGGATGGCTGGCACGAGACCGCGGTCCTGCGCGGCGAGCCCGCTCCCGGCCTCGAGCAGCGGGGTCCGGCGATCTTCGAGCTGCCCGACGCCACGCTGCTCATCCCGCCGGGGTGGTCGGTGACGGTCGACGAGCGCGGAACGCTGGTCGCGACACCCGAGGACCCGAGGCTGCAGGCCCCGTGAGCATCGATCCCGTAACCCTGCAGGTCCTCGTCGGCGGCCTGCGCGGCGCCTGCGACGAGATGAACTCGACGCTGATCCGGGCCGCTCACTCGGCGAACATCAAGGAGCGCCGGGACTGCTCCACGGCGCTGTTCGACGCGACAGGCGAGATGGTGATGCAGGCCGAGGCGATCCCGGTCCACCTGGGGTCGATGCCCGAGGCGGTCGCCGCCGTCATCGATCGCGACCACCCCGACGGGCGGTACTGGGTTCTCAACGACCCGTTCATGGGCGGTACGCACCTGCCCGACATCACCGTCGTCTCGGCCATCCACCGCGAGGGATCGGTGCTGGGCTTCGCTGCCAGCCGCGCCCATCACGCCGACGTGGGAGGCCCGACGCCCGCCGGCATGCCGGCCCACTCGACGTCGCTCGAGGACGAGGGCGAGGTCATCTCCCCCACGCTGGTCTCCGCCGGCGAGATCGCGGGGCTGGTCGGCGGGATGCGCAACCCCGACCAGCGCATCGCCGACCTCCGCGCGCAGCTGGCCGCCAACCAGCTCGGCGCGCGCCGGCTCGGAGAGCTCGCGGACCGCCATGGCGACGAGCTGCTGCGGCGGGGCATGCGCGAGGTGCTCGACTACGCCGAGCGCCGGACGCGTGCGGCGATCGCGGAGATGCCCGACGGCAGCTGGGAGTCCACCGACGTGCTGGAGCACGACGGCGGCGCCGAGCCCCACGACATCGCCCTGCGGGTGCGCGCCACCATCGACGGCGACACGGTCCGGCTGGACTTCTCGGGCACCGACGGCCAGGTCCGGGGCAACCTCAACTGCCCGGCGGCCGTGACGCGGTCAGCCGCCCTGTTCGCGGTCCGGGTCCTCGCCGATCCCGACGCCCCTCCCTCCGCCGGCGCCCACCGGCCCGTGGAGATCGAGATCCCCCAGGGGTCGGTGCTGCGCGCGGACCCCGGGGCGGCCGTGGCGGCCGGGAACGTCGAGACCTCCTCCCGGGTCGCCGATCTCGTGCTCGACGCGCTCGCCGGAGCGGTGCCCGCCCCCGCCCAGGGGCAGGGCACCATGAACAACCTCACCCTCGCCGGCGACCGGTTCACCTACTACGAGACGCTGGGCGGCGGGCAAGGCGCGTGCCCGACCGGGCCCGGGCCCAGCGCCGTCCATGTGGCGATGTCCAACACCCTCAATACCCCGGTCGAGGCCTTCGAGGCCGAGTTTCCCCTTCGCGTCCGCCGGCTGGCCCTGCGCCGGGAGTCCGGCGGGGCGGGCGCTCAGCCGGGAGGCGACGGCCTGATCCGTGAGCTCGAGGCCCTGGAGCCGATGCGCTACACGCTGCTGACCGAGCGTCGCCGGCACGCGCCGCGCGGTCGCGACGGAGGCTCCGACGGCGCCCGCGGACGCAACCTCCTCAACGGCCGGGAGCTCGGATCCAAGGCGTCGGGCGAGCTCGGCCCGGGCGACGTCCTACGGGTCGAAACGCCCGGCGGCGGTGGCTGGGGAGCGGCCAGGAACCGCAAATAGGTCCAAAACTTGATCCATATGTCACGATGTTGTTATGACCCGGTTGCCGCCCTACAATGCGCTCCTCGCAGGCGGGTTGCGACTGCCACATCGGCCCCCGGGCCTCGGGTAGTCGCCTGACTGTCAGCCGCCGCGTCACCTCCCTCGTCCCCAACCCCTCACCTCCCCTATGCCGATTGCATTTAAAGAGTGGGCCGTCACCGTGCGCGCCCTCAGCGAAGGCGAGCAGCTCCTCACACTCCGCAAAGGCGGGATCCGTGAGGACAGCAAGCACTTCGAGCTCGACCACGAGCGTTTCTTCCTCTACCCCACCTTCGATCACCAGCGCAACGACCTGGTCCGGGAGTCCCACCACCCGGAACTGCGCCGCGCCCTGGAAGAAGGAGTGTGGCCCGACGAGGAGCCGCCCCCGGCGGCGCTGCTGCAGGACGGCGGGATCCCCCAGCCGGACCGCGTCCGGATCCGGGCCTGGGCCGAGGTCGTCGATCACTTCACGGTGACCGACCGCGCGATCGTCGACTGCCTGTCGCCGTACTACGTGTGGACCAAGGACTACGCCGAGAAGCGCCTGGCGTGGAAGCGCCGCCACCCGCTGCACGTCGTGCTGCTGCGCGCCTACCGGATCCCCCGTCCGGTCACGGTCCGTGTCAGGGGCGACTACGGCGGCTGCCGCTCCTGGGTCGAGTTCGACCGCGACCTGCCCTTCGAGGGCACGCCGGTCATCGCCGACGAGGAGTTCGATCGCGCCGCGAGCAAGATCCGCGAGATCTGCGAAGGCGTGACCGAGGAAGCCGAGGAGCGCGAGCCGGCGCTGGTCTGAGCCGAGCTGCACGCAGTGCTTGACGAAGGCCGGGGCCCGAAACGCCTCGACCTTCGTCGTTCCCGGGTCTCGGACCGCGGGGGGGGGCACGCCGGAGCCAAGCACGGGACAGGTACCCACCTGCCGCCAGCCCCAAGG
>JBPCPM010000099.1:0-7369 GCA_050999155.1 Solirubrobacterales bacterium | reverse complement strand
TCCTTCTCCTTCCTTCGTTGCGTTTTCTCCTCCCCCATAGCGGCACCCCCCCCCCCCCTCCTCCCTCGCCTCGTGTGGTCCGGAACCACCCCGCGCGCACCCACCGCCGCGACACCGCCCCCGAGAGTCAACGGCCGGCGGGTTAACAACCGTCAACGGCTGCGGCCGGCCTGCGGCCTGGCCTACGTCAACGGCTACGGCCGGCCTGCGGCCTGGCCTACGTCAACGGCTGGGGGAGAGGCCTTGCCGCGCGGCGCTACGCCGCGATCTCTTTGCGCAGGCTGTCGACGCGGTCGACGCGCTCGCCCATGTCGAGGCGCTCGAATACCGCGTGGGCCAGCTCGATGTAGTCGAGGCCGAGGTCGGGGCGGTACTCGACGATCGGCCGGGCGCGTTCGGCCGACTCGGCGTAGGCGACCGAGCGCCGGATGACGGTGTCGAAGACCTGGTCGCCGAAGTGGCGCTTGAGCTGCTGGAGGGTCTGGCGGGCATGCACGGTGCGCATGTCGGCGATGTTGAGCACGATGCCCAGCAGGGCCAGCTCGGAGTTCAGCGACTCGCGGGCGAGGTTGATCACCTCGATGGCCTGTTCGACGCCCTGCAGCGAGAAGTATTCGGCCTCGGTCGACAGGATCGCCCGGTCGGCCGCGCACAGGGCGTTGACCGTCAGCAGCCCGAGGGTGGGCGGGCAGTCGAGCAAGATCACGTCGTACCGGCGCTTGGGCTCGCGCAGCGCGTTGCGCAGCGTCAGCTCGCGGCCCATCTTCCCCGAGAGGATCAGCTCCGCCTCGGCCAGCCCCAGGTTCGCCGGGATCACGTCGCCATGGATCGCGTCCATGGCCTTGGCGTTACCCGCCAGGACCTCCCCAAGCGTCGGGTGAGCGCCCGGATCGGTGTCGAAGTAGTCGCTGAGGTTGCCCTGCGGATCGGAGTCGACCGCGAGCACCTCCAGCCCGATCCGGGTGAAGACGTCGGCCAGGGACCGGGTGAGCGTCGTCTTTCCGGTCCCTCCCTTCTGGGAGAGGACCGCGATGGTCAGTGCCACGAAGCCTCCGAATCGCGGGCTAGCAGAACGGATCGACTATAGAGCGCGCGGGCCCATCGGGGCAGGACGGGCCGGGTGGTGGTGGCCGCGGCGAGGCTAGGCCGCGCGCCGGACCTGCAGGCTCGACGAGCGCGGCTGGACCCGGCGGCCCGGGGCGCCGGAGGAGACCGATGTCGCGCACAGCGCGCACAGCCACCCGGACGCCTCGACGTGGGCAACGACCTCGCCGATCAGCGGCTGGCGGCCACAGTGCCCACACCGGCAGGCGCCGACGACGGGAGGAAGCGCGGGGTCGGCGGACGCCGTTGCGATCTCGGTGGCCGGAGCGGGCGCAGGGCCGCTCACGACCTTCGGGGAGCGGCGTCGACCGAACATGCCCCGTGGTTCGGCCTCCCTGCGCCGAACCCTTCCTGTTCGGCTCTCCGGCTCGCATAGACTTCCGCCCGATGGGCCCCGTCACCGCCACCGTCACCATCGACGCCCCGCGCGAAGAGGTGTTCGCGCGCCTGCGCGACGCCGCCGACCGCCCCGGCTTCACCGACCACTTCCTCAGCTCCTACAGCCTGCTGTCGATCACCGGAGGCCACGAAGGTTCCGGTGCGCGCTTTCACATCGACTCGCCCGTGCATGGCATCTGGGCCGACAGCGTGATCACGGCCATCGAGGAGCCGCACCGCATCGACGAGCACGGCCACTGGGGCCGCGGCAACCGGATCCCGACGTCGACGATCTGGGAGATGATGGAGGCGGGGGACGGCATGACCCGTATCACCGTGACCTTCTGGACCGAGCCCGAGGTCATCGAGGACCGGCTCAAGGAACGGTTCTTCCCGACGGGCTGGTACCGCCGCCAGTGGCGCAAGGCCCTTCGCCGGCTCAAGGACCAGGTTGAGAGCGGCGAGCAGGCGCCGGCACCCGTCAGCGTGGCCGGCGGCAACCCGTACCGCACCGGCGTGGCCTGACAGTCCGGCTGACCGTGTCCCGGATACACTTCCGCCGCCCTATGAGCCGGATCGTCCTGACCGCCCTCTTTCTCCTCGCCCTGGCCGGGGTCGCCGTCGGCTGCGGTGCCAAGGACGCCCTCGTGCTCGAGGAGGGCGAAGAGGTCGAGATCGGCGGCATCGAATACAACGTCGTGTTGACCCGCTACCTCAACCCCGAGGACCGCGAGGACCAGGCGTACCTGATCGGCAAGGATCCGCCGGAGAAGGACGAGAAGTACCTCGCGACGTTCGTCCAGGTCCACAACACCCTGGACGAGCCGGCATCGCCGCTGCAGGACTTCTTCGTCAACGACAGCCGGGGAAACGAATACGAGCCGCTGGAGACCGACAGCCCCTTCCGGTACCCCAAGACCGTGGAGCTCGAGGCCAAGGGCGAGGCGAACTCTCAGCTGCCGCTGTCCAACGGGCCGGCGGCCACCGGGCCCATCAGCGGCTCGATGATCCTGTTCTTGATCGACGCAGAATCGAACGAGAACCGCCCGCTGGAGCTCAACCTTCCGCGCGGCGAGGGCGAAGAGCCCGCGAAGTTCGAACTCGATATCTGAGCACCGGGTGGCCCGTCGGCGCCTCCGCCGCCCCGCGCTCCGCGGACGCGTGCGCCGTCCCGCGCTGCGAGGCCGTTTCCGTCGTCCCCGGCTGCGGGGCCGCACCCCGCGGGCGCCGGGTTCGCTCGGACCGGCCGTCCTGCGGGTCGCCCTGCTTCTGGGGGTCGCCGGGTCGGTCGTGCTGTTGGCCGGCCTGTTCGGCCTGATCGCCGCCCTCGTCGGTCTGGGGCTGCTGATCGTGGCGACCCTGGCATCGGCCGCCGAGGCGCCTCAGGGGTCGTGGTGGAACCTGCTTGCCCTCGGGACCGCCCTGGCCATGGCCGGCGTGGGCCTGGACTTCCTGTCGGACATCCTGGGGGGGCTGTTCATCGTCGCCGGCGGTGCGTTGGCGCTCACCGGCTCGGTGTTGGGCATGCCCGAGCGCAAGTAGCCGGCGTCAGCGCTTCAGCGCCGCGGCGATGACCTGTCCGGCCAGCGGGGCCGCTACCTCACCGCCGTCTGCTCCCGCCTCGATCAGCAGCGTTGCCACCGCGATCTTCGGCTTGCGTGAGGGCGCGTAGCCCGCGAACCAGGCATCGAGGGCGTTCTCGGGATCCTCGCCCGGCGGCGGGGCGGGCGCGTCGCGCTTTGGTCCCAGCTCGGCCGTGCCCGTCTTGCCCGCCACCTGGATCCCGGGCAGCCCGGCGGCCGTGCCCGTCCCGGCCTTGACGACCTGGATCATCATCCGCCGGACCTGGCGCGCGACCTTCTCGTCGACGACCCGCACGGGCTTGGCCGAGGGTCCGAGGTCGTCCTCGCGGGCCAGCGGCGTCGGCATCCGCAGACCATCGTTGGCGATCGTCTGGGCGAGGGTGGCGATCTGCAGCGTGGTCGCCTGCACCCGGCCCTGGCCGATCGCGCTCACCCCGGTCTCGAGGTCACCTTCGATGTCGTCGGGAAAGACGCTCTTCGGGGGATCGAGCAGCGCCTGCTGGTCATCGGGAAGGAGCGTGGGAGCGGAGTTGAAGCCGAAGCGCTCCGCGTAGTCGGCAAGCTTCTCGGCCCCGAGCTCGGCGCCGAGTGGGGCGAACACGGTGTTGCATGACTTCGCGAAGCTGGTGGCCAGCGAGCCCCCGCACTGCTCGCTGTGAGCGTTGCGGACGTCTCGGCCCCCCACGGGCAGGCTCTGGACCGCCGGGTAGGTCTTCGTGGGTGTCGTCTTGCCCTCGGCGAGGCCCGCCGTCACGGTGACGATCTTGAAGGTCGAGCCCGGGGGCTGGAGGGCCGAGAGCGCGACCCCGGCGAGGGCCCGGACGGCGCCGGTGCTGACGTCAATCGCGGCAACCCCGCCGAGCCGCTCGCCCAGCCCCGTGATCGCCGCCTCCTGGGTGCGGCGGGAGATCGTGGTCCGTACGTCGTTGCCGTCCTGGGGTTTGCTGGAGGCCAGCACCCGAGTGGCGCCGTTGGCGTCGACGGCGCGCAGTCGCCCACCCGGAATGCCTCCGAGCTGGGGCTGGAAGGCCTTCTCCAGACCGCCGGTGCCGACGGTGGCGTCGGGGCTGAAGCCCAGCGCCTGCACCTGTTCGGCGTACTTGCCCTCGGCCTTGCCCATGCCGCCGGCGACCGTCGGGGCATCGAAGGGCAGGGGGGTTGTGCGGGCGTCGGCGGGACCCTCGATCAGGGCCTTCCCGTCGGAGGCGAGCAGCTTGCCGCGCTCGCCGGCCTCGGTCTCGCGGTTGAGCGTCTCGCCGGGCCGCACGCCGGGGATCGTGAGCTCGCGTTGCCACCGGATGCCCTCGTCGCCCACGGGCAGGACCAGCTCCTGGCGGAAGCTCGCAAACGCGCGGGTGCGGACCTCCACCGGCACCGCGATCTGGCGCACGTCGTCGCGCGCGTCGCCTTTGGTGGCCGGCTCGGCCAGGCGCTTGACACCGGTCAGGGTGACGATGCGCCCCGTCGACCGGTGCGCGTCGGTGAACGCCTCGAGGGTGAACTCGCTCTGTGCGCTCGGCGACAGCTCGGCGCGCATGGAGCGGAAGTCCTCACGCTCCCACGCCACCGCGTAGCGCTCCGCGGTCTTGAGCGCCCGCTCGCCCGCATCCTCGTAGCCGGTCAGCAGCCCGGCGATCAGTGCGCTCGCGGCCCCCGCACCGGCCGCGATCTGCACACCCCGCGACCAGCCGCGATCGCCCCCGCGCATCACGTCGACGGCCCGTCCGATCCGCCCTCGCTCACTGAGCCCGTACAGAGACGATCGGTTGCCCTTGGGTGCCATCTCGATGATTGTCCCGGTTCGGTCGGGCGTCCATCCGCGTTATGCGCCGGCCCGACTGATGGGCATGCTTGACTTGGTGGGTGACTGCGGTTGATTGGATCATCGTGGCGGCCGTCATCCTGCTCGCCTTCTGGGGCTTTCACCGGGGGCTGATCGTCGGCGCCGCGACGCTGGGCGGGCTCGCCGTCGGTGCCTTCCTCGGCGCTCGGCTGGCGCCGCCGCTGCTGGCCGAGGGCTCGATGTCGCCGTACGCGCCGATGGCCGCGCTGATCGGCGCCGTGGTGATCGGCGGGTTGGTCGCCCTGCTGTTCGAGGGCATGGCGGTCGCTCTGCGCCGCCGGATCGTGGGCGGTCCGGCGATCCGGGCCGTCGACGGGGTCGGCGGATCGCTGCTGATGGGCGCCGTGGTGCTGCTGCTGGCCTGGCTGGTCGGCGCGACCGTGCTCAACACCCCGGGAACCGAGAACGTCAGGGCCGACGTCCAGCGCTCGGCAATCCTCTCAGAGCTCAACAGCGTCCTGCCGCCGTCCGGGCCGATCCTCAACGCGCTGAACCGGATCGATCCGGCCCCGGAGATCCGGGGACCGCGGGCCGACGTCGAGCGGCCCGACCCGGCCATCGCCGACGAGCCCGGCGTCGAGCGCGCGTCGCGGAGCGTCGTGCGGGTCGTCGGCACTGCCTGTGGCCTGGGGGTCCAGGGCACCGGGTGGGTCGCCGGTCCGGGGCTGATCGTCACCAACGCCCACGTCGTCGCGGGTCAGCAGGACACGTCGGTGCAGCCCCGCGAGGGCGGACAGCGCGTCCGGGCCCGGGCCGTCCACTACGACCCCAACAACGACCTGGCCATCCTGCGCACCGACCTGCTCGACAAGCCGGCGCTCGAATTCGGCAACGCCACGGCGGGCACACGCGCGGCCATCCTCGGCTTCCCCAGGGACGGGCCGTTCACCGTCACGGCCGGGCGGGTGGGCGACACGCAGACGGTTCGCAGCCAGGATTCCTACGGCCAAGGGCCGATCGACCGCCTGATGACCCCGGTGCGGGGCGACATCCGCAGTGGCAACTCCGGCGGCCCCGCCGTCGACGCCAACGGCCAGGTCATGGCCACGATCTTCGCCTCGACCGTCGGCGACGAGAGCGGCTTCGGCATCCCCAACCGGATCGTCGCCTCCGCGCTCGACGAGGTCGGCCCCGAAGTCGACACCGGACCGTGCACCTAGTAGAGGGGGAGCAATCCTCACGCTGGGCGCTTACGCGAGGTAAGGTGAGGTCATGAGTTCCGAGGACACCTGCGGCTCTGTCTGTCCCTACTACCACCGCGCGATCGAGCTCGTGGGCAAGCGATGGACGGGCGCCATCCTGCTGGCCCTCTTCGAGGGGCCGGCGCACTTCGCGGAGCTCTCGCGCACCGTGCCCGGGCTCTCGGACCGGCTCCTGTCGGCCCGGCTCAAGGAGCTCGAGGCCGAGGAGCTCGTCACCCGGTCGGTGGTCGACGGGGTGCCGGTCCGCGTGCTCTACCAGCTGACCGACAAGGGCCGCGCGCTGCGGCCCGCCCTCGAGGGGCTCGGCGAGTGGGCGCGCCGGTGGAACGCGCCCGCCGACGTCGAGGCGCAACCCGCCACCGCACGGTGAGCGACGAGCCACTCCCCGGCCTCGACGGCCCTGCCGCCGGACAGGACTCCGGCCTGCCCGGCCCCTTCGCCGTCGGCCGGTACGCGGGAGAGCTGCGCGCCCGCCTGCGCCAGTTCGAAGCGATCTCGCTGATCGGCGAGGTGACCAACCATGGCAGCGGCCGTGGCGGCCACGTGTACTTCGAGCTCCGCGACGCCGACGGCGCGGTGCCGTGCGCCATGTGGGCCAACGACCTGGCCCGGGCCCGGCTGCCCGAAGACTCGCTCGCCGACGGCGCCCGTGTGGTCGTGGGCGGCAGCATCGACTACTACCCGGGCAGCGCAACGGCCTCGCCGCGGCTGTCGTTTCGCGCCAAGACGATCCGGCTGGCCGGGGAGGGAGACCTGCTCGCCCGCCTGGCCGAGCTGCGCCGGCGGCTGCACGCCGAGGGGCTGTTCGAGCGCCAGCCCGCGCTGGCCCGTCCCAGCGTGCCGCGCGCCATCGGCGTGGTGACGGCCGAGGCGGGGGCCGCCCGGCGCGACCTCGTCGCCGGCCTGCAGCGCCGCGGCTGGGAGGGGACGCTGGTCTGGGGCTTCGCCCCGGTCCAGGACCGCCACGCGGCGCCCGCCATCGCGCGCGCCCTGACCGACCTCGCCGCCCGGCCCGAGGTCGAGGTGATCGTCGTCTGCCGCGGCGGCGGCAGCCTCAGCGACCTGTGGGCCTTCTGCGACGAGGCCCTGTGCCGCACCGTCGCGCTGCTCGGCACGCCGGTGATCAGCGCCGTCGGCCACGAGACCGACCGGACGCTGATCGACGACGTCGCCGCCCAAGCCTGCTCGACTCCGACCCACGCCGCCGAGGCGGCCGTGCCCGTTGACTGCACCCGCGCCCGGGCCGACCTGCACCGGGG
>JBPCPM010000081.1:0-11970 GCA_050999155.1 Solirubrobacterales bacterium | reverse complement strand
GGCGCGGGCCGCGCGCCAGGCCGGGATCGCCGAGGTGGTCGAGGTGGCAAAGCCCGCCGAGGCGCGTGAGGAAGCCGCGCGCCGGGCCCGTGCACGCGGTGGCGTGGTGCTCGTCGCCGGATCCAACTACCTTGTGGAGGCCTGATGAACCCCGAAACCCGATCGGAACTGCTGTCGATCATGGGGATCGTGGCCCTCGTGGTGGCCGCGGTGATCCTCGTGTTCTTCGTGATCGGCTACGTCGTGGGACGGGTATTGCTGTCGTGAGCGGCCGGTCGGCGACTCCCCCAGCAGGGGTTGACGCCGGGGAAACGAAGTAGACTCGCGGCGACCGCCTGCGGTCCCCTGGACATGCTCCTCGCGATCTTCGGAATCAACAATGACGCGGTCAACCTCGTCATCTCGCTCCTGCTGCTGGTGCTGGGGGTCCTCTACCTGACCCTCATCTACTGGACGTTCGCCGACGCGCGCCGCCGTCTCGACGACCTGATCCTCATCACCTGCGCGGTGGTGACGTCGATCATCTTCCCCTTCGTCGGCACGATCATCTACACGATCCTGCGCCCGCCGGAGTTCCTCGAGGACGTCCACGAACGTGACCTGGAGATCCGCTCGGCCGAGCTGCGCCTGCGGGAGCTCGAGGCCACCACCTGTCCCCGCTGCGCCCACCACGTGCATCAGAACTACCTGGTGTGCGTGAACTGCGGGCAGCGCCTCAAGCATCCGTGCCCGAGCTGCCGGCGCCCGGTCTCCCCACGCTGGAAGCGGTGCCCGTACTGCGAGTTCGACCTCGCCCAGGGATCGGGCAAGCGGCGGCGCCCCAGCCGCGGTGGCGCCCAGACGGCGGCGGCCAAGAAACGCAGCGGTGACGGTGACGCCGAGGACGAGCGCGGAGAGCGCCAGCGCCAGCGCGACGCTGACGGCGGCCAGCACGGCTCAGGCGGAAGCTCGCAGCAGGGCGACGCCTCCGAGGGCGCGGGCGCGACCCGCTCCTGACGTTCGGCCTGCCCTGGCGCGCTGCGTCCGCTCCCGCCGCTCGTTCGCTGACTTCCCCGGCCCGCCGCCGACGGCGCTCCCGGCCTCTGACGCGTCCCCACGGCCACCGGGACCCCGGTAGCCTGCGGCCGTCCTTACGTCCCCGCCCGGGGACCCGCCGCGACGAAAGAGACCCATGCCCCGGACCCTGATCCTCGTCAAGCCCGACGCCTTCGAGCGCAACCTGACCGGGGAGATCCTCGGCCGCTTCGAGCGCAAGGGCCTGCGCCTGACCCAGCTCAAGCTCATGCAGGCCACCACCGAGATCGCCAACGAGCACTACGAGGAGCACAAGGACAAGCCGTTCTTCGACGAGCTCGTCTCCTTCATCACCGGCGGACCCCTTGTCGCGGCCGTGCTGGAGGGCCCAGAGGCGATAAAGGCCGCCCGCCAGGTCATCGGCGCGACAAGCCCCGTGGAGGCCACCACGGGCTCGATCCGCGGCGACTACGGCCTCGAGGTCACCTACAACCTCGTCCACGGCTCGGACTCCGACGAGAGCGCCGAGCGCGAGATCGGCATCTGGTTCGACTGACCGAGGGTCACACACCGATCGCTCGCCTCCTCGTGATGCACCCGCCGTCCGCTCGCCTCCTCAATATGTCCGCGGGCGGTGGTCCACAAGGAGGCGAGCGGCGGTTTGAGCCGCTGATCCTCGCGTCGGGCTCGCCACGGCGGGCCGAGCTGCTGCGCGGGCTTGGCGTCGAGTTCGAGGTCGTGGTCTCGGGGGCGGCCGAGGTGGCCGACGGGGACCCTGAGGCCGTCGTGGCCGCCAACGCCCGGGCCAAGGCCTCCGCGGTGGCCGCGCGGCATCCCGGCCACTGGGTGCTGGGCTCCGACACCGAGGTCGCCCTCGACGGTGCCACCCTCGGCAAGCCCGCCGACGCCGACGCGGCCGAGGCGACGCTGCGCCGGCTGGCCGGCCGCGCGCACCTGGTGCTCAGCGCGATCTGCCTGGTCGAGCCCGGCGGCGCCCGGCGGGAGGGAATCGAGCGCACCGAGGTCACGTTCCGGCCCCTCGACGAGGCGCTGCTGGCCCGGTACCTGGCCTCCGGGGAGTGGCGCGGCAAGGCCGGCAGCTATGCGATCCAGGGCCTCGGGTCGTGCCTGGTTACCGCCACCAACGGGGACTTCTCCAACGTCGTGGGCCTCCCGGTCCCCCTGCTGGGGGATCTTGCCCCGGAACTGATCGGATTCGGGCGAACGTGACGTTGCACACACCGACCGGGTGGGGGGCGTTCGTTATTCTGGCTCGCACAGCGTGGCCCGAGGAATCTGGGGTGCCCAGGTACCCGGGGAGCGGCGATCAGCCGGACGGGCCACGCGTCTTGATCCTCCACCAGTAGAAGGCCGAATGGGACTCCTGACCTACCTGACGGGCTTCGGCGGCCGTGACATGGCTGTCGACCTCGGAACCGCGAACACCCTCGTCTACGTACGGGGCCGTGGCATCGTGCTCTCCGAGCCTTCGGTGGTCGCCATCGACCAGCGGTCCGGCTCGGTGCACGCCGTCGGCATCGAGGCGAAGCGGATGCTCGGGCGCACCCCCGGCACGATCAGTGCCATCCGGCCGCTCAAGGACGGCGTGATCGCCGACTTCGACGTCACCGAGCAGATGCTGCGCCACTTCATCCAGAAGGTCCACCAGAACCGCTGGGCCCACCCGCGCGTCGTCGTCTGCGTGCCCTCGGGCGTCACCGGCGTCGAGAAGCGCGCCGTCGAGGAAGCCTGCCTGTCGGCCGGCGCCCGCCAGGCCTACCTGATCGAGGAGCCCATGGCCGCCGCGATCGGCGCTGGGCTCCCCGTCGGCGAGCCGACCGGCTCGATGGTCGTCGACATCGGCGGCGGTACCAGCGAGGTCGCCGTCATCTCGCTCGGCGGCATCGTCGTCAGCCAGTCGATCCGCGTCGGCGGCGACGAGCTCGACGAGGCGATCATCAACTACGTCAAGCGCGAGTACAAGCTGATGATCGGCCAGCAGACGGCCGAGGAGGTCAAGCTCGAGATCGGCACCGCCTGCACCCCCGACGAGGAGATGCAGGCCGAGATCCGCGGGCGCGACCTCGTCTCCGGGCTGCCCAAGACCGTCGTGCTGACCTCCGAGGAGGTCCGCAGCGCCCTCGAGGAACCGCTGTCGGCGATCATCGACGCCGTCAAGGAGACGCTGGACCGCACGCCGCCCGAGCTCTCCTCGGACGTCATGGACCGGGGCATCATGCTGGCCGGCGGCGGCTCGTTGCTCCAGGGCCTCGACCAGCGCCTGCGCGACGAGACCCAGATGCCCTCCCACGTCGCCGAGTCGCCCCTGACCTGCGTGGCGGTCGGTTCCGGCCGCTCCCTTGAAGAGTTCGAGACGATCCACCGGGCCAACAAGAACACCCGCAGGCGCCGGTTCTAGCCGCCCCCGCGGCACCGGCGCCTCTCGCCCTTACCCTTACCCCCTCGTGTACCGCAAACACGTACGCCGACGCCGCGCAGTGCTCGCCGCCCTGCTCATCGTCTCCATCGCCCTGCTCACCGTCTCCTTCGGTGAGGGCGCCTCGGGCCCCATCTCCACCATCCAGCGCGGACTGGGATCGGTCGCCGCCCCGATCGAGAAGGGCGCCAACCGGGCCCTGAAGCCGGCCCGCGATCTGTTCGGCTGGATCGACGACTCGGTTACGGCCAAGGGCGACAACGACGAGCTGCGCACCGAGGTCACCGAGCTACGCACCCGCCTGGCCGAGGCCCAGGACCAGCGCTCGGAGAACGCCAAGCTCCGCGAGTTCGTCGGCCTGCGCAAGCGTCCCGACTTCCCCAAGGACTTCAAGACCGCCGCGGGCCGGGTCATCTCGCGCTCGCCGACCGTGTGGCACTCGTCGGTCACCATCGACGTGGGCTCCGACGACGGTGTCCGCACCAACGATCCGGTGATCGCCGGCGAGGGCCTTGTCGGCCGGATCTCCTCGGTCAACGGCGGCTCCTCGGTGATCGAGCTGATCACCGACTCCGACAGCGCCGTCTCCGCCCTGGTCACGCCCACCGAAGGCTCGGACACGCGAGTCGGCGGCGTCGTGCGCCCGGAGGTCGGCGACCCCGAGGACATGCTCGTCGAGTTCATCGACAAGGGCCGCAAGATCCGCAAGGACTGGCTCGTGACCACCGCCGGGTGGAAGTCCGGCGAGTTCGGCTCCCTGTATCCACAGGGGATCCCGATCGGCCGTGTGACCCGCGCCTCGGTCTCCGAGCAGGACACCTACCAGCGCGTCCACTTCAAGCCCTTCGTCGACCTGCGCGGGCTCGAGGTCGTCCAGGTCCTGATCGGGTCGGGCTCCGGGGGCGCCGGCGGGAACGCCAACGCCCTCGCTGACGCCCAGGCGGGCTCGGGCCGGTGATCCTCACCCCCCGGATCATCCTTCGGCTCGTCCTCGTTGCCCTGACGGCCGTGCTGGTGCAGCGCGCGTTCTTCTCCGAGCTGCTGATCGCCGGAACCCAGCCGGACATCATTCCCGTGGTGGTCGTGTGCCTCGGGCTGCTCGGGGGCAGCATGCTGGGCGCCGGCAGCGGCTTCGCCCTGGGACTCGTCGTGGACCTGCTGACCTACCAGATCCTCGGCTTGTCCTCGCTCGTGCTGATCGGGGTGGGCTACCTGGCCGGCCGGATCCGCGAGACCACCGACATCCGGGCCAACTCGCTGATCCCGCCCCTGGTGGCCGGCGGTCTGACCGCCCTGGCCGTCGCCGGGTTCGCGGTCCTGCAGTTCATGCTGGGCGTCGACTCGCCCGTCAGCCTGCTGATCCTCCGCGACCTCGTGGTCAAGGCGATCCTCAACGTCTTCATCGCCGTGCCCATGTTCCTCGCGATCCGGCGCCTCGTCGCCCCCGCGCTGATCGACGACGTGCCCGCCCGGCGCGGACGCCGCAACCGCTCGCGCCCGCTGGTGGGGCTGGGGTGAGCGGCCGATGATGTACCGCTCCAACGACGGGTCCGAGAACCGGCCGCCGGTCACGCCCCAGCTCGCATTGCGGGTGACGATCCTCGGTGTCGCGGCGCTCGTGCTGTTCGCCGTCGTGTTCTTCCGCCTCTGGTACCTGCAGGTGCTCTCGGGCGACCGCTTCCTCGCCGAGGCCAACGACAACCGGGTCCGCGAGATCAAGGTCCACGCCCCCCGCGGGCGGATCCTCGACCGCAACGGCCAGGTGCTCGTCGACAACCGCACCGGCCTTGCCGTGCAGCTGCAGAACGACCGCCTGCCCCAGAACTCCGAGTCGCGCGAACGGGTCTTGCGGCGCCTCGGCCGCACCATCGACATGTCGCCCAAGCGGATCGAGCGCGAGATCAAAGAGCAGCTCGCCGAGCTGCCCTTCAGCCCGGTCACGCTGCGCCACGACGTCAAGCGCGAGACCGTCTACTACCTGCAGGAAAACCAGCGCCTGTTCCCCGGCGTCGAGGTCGCGCGCGTGTTCCTGCGCCGCTACCCACGGGGCACGACGGCCGCCCACACGCTCGGCCACGTAGGAGAGATCAACCCCGACCAGCTCAAAAAGCGCCGCAACCGTGATCGCGAGCAGGGCGACACGATCGGCCAGGCCGGGATCGAGCTCACCTACGACAGGTTCCTCCGCGGGCGCAACGGCGCCACCCGGGTCCAGGTCGACGCCAACGGCCAGGCCAAGGGCGAGCTGCGCTCCCGCGAGGCCGAGCCGGGCGACAACCTGCGGCTCACCCTCGACCTCAAGACCCAGCGGGCGGGGGAGAAGGCCCTGGCCGGCTTCGGCAAGCCCGGCGGCTTCGTAGCCATGAACCCCAAGAACGGCGAGGTCCTCGCGCTCGGCTCGGGCCCGGCCTACAACCCGAAGATCTACACCCGCCGCCTCACCCAGAAGACGTACAAGAGCCTCGTCTCCGAGGCCAATGGCGCGCCGATCACCAACCGCGCCACCCAGGCCGCCTACCCGACCGGCTCGACGTTCAAGGCGATCAGCTCCATCGCCGGCCTCCAGGAGGGCCTGATCACCTCCGGGACAACCATCAACGATCCGGGTGTCTTTCGGTTCGGTGGGCGTGACTGGATCAACGCTGGGCGCCAGGCCAACGGGACGGTCGATCTGCGCAAGGCCCTGCGCGTATCCTCGGACGTCTACTACTACCGGCTCGGCCTCTCGGCCAACGGCAAGGGCAACGGCAACAGCATCCAGAAGTGGGCACGGCGGCTGAGCCTCGGCGGCAACACCGGCATCGACCTGCCGGCCGAGTCGGCGGGCCTGGTCCCCGACCGCGCCTGGCGCGACAAGCTGTTCAAGGACGGCGGCACCGATCGACCGTGGTCGGCCGGCGACAACATGAACTTCGCCGTCGGCCAGGGCGACCTGCAGGCCAACCCGCTGCAGATGGCCGTCGCCTACTCGGCGATCTTCAACAGGGGCGTCGTCCGGGCGCCGCAGCTCGGGTTGCGCGTCGAGGAGCCCGGCGGACGGCCGATCCAGGAGATCAAGCCCCGCGCCCGGCGGCGGCTGAAGATCTCCGAGGACAACCTGCGCGCGGTCAAGGAGGGGTTGCGGGCGGCGGCGATGTCCCCCGGCGGCACCTCCTACGGCCTGTTCGGCAACTGGCCCTTCCCGATCGCGGGCAAGACGGGTACGGCCGAGACACCCAAGGGCGACCAGTCCTGGTACGTCGCCGCCGCTCCCTACAAGGATCCTGAGATCGTGGTGGCCTTCACGGTCGAGGGCGGCGGGTTCGGCGCGGATTCCGCGGCACCCGCCGTGCGGCGTATGCTGGCCGCGTACTTCGATGTGAACCTCTCGAAGCTGGAGTCCCCGGCGCCGAGCGGTTCCACGACGGCAGAGTGATGATGCGCGCCGCCCCACAGCCGTTTCGCGACCACGAGCCCCGGCGGCTCGCGGCAGGCGTGCTGCAACGGATCGACTGGCTGTTGGTCCTCGGCGCCGTCGGGCTGATGGGCTGCAGCCTGTTCGTGCTCGCGTTCGTAACCCGCGACGACCTGGGCGGCGACCCCGCGTATTTCGTGGTCCGCCAGGCCACCTACGCGGGCATCGGGCTGCTGCTGATGTTCGGCGTCGCGCGCTTCGACTACTCGCGGCTGCGCGAGCTCCGGGTCGGCGTCTACGCGGTGATGCTGATCTCGATCGCCTCGGTGTTGGTCCTCGGCTTCGCTGCGCGCGGCTCCCGCCGCTGGATCGACATCGGCTTCTTCCAGCTGCAGCCGTCGGAGCTGGGCAAGCTGCTGCTGATCGTTGTCCTGTCGGCCTTCGTCATCGACCGCTCCTGGCGCGTCTCCGAAGCCCAGCGCACCGCGCGGCTGCTGCTGATCGGCCTGATCCCGGCCGGTTTCGTGCTGATCCAGCCCGACCTGGGGACCTCGATGGTCTACGGGGTCATCACCGCCACCGTGCTGTTCGTCGGCGGCGTTCGCTGGACCCACTTCGCGGCGCTCGGCGCGCTCTCCACCGTGGCCGTTATCGGCGTGATCGTGATCGCCCCGGCCCTCGGCACGCCAGTGCTGCACGACTACCAGACTTCCCGCCTGACCGGATTCGTCAGCCCCAGCGACGATCCCGCAGGCCAGGGATACCAGATCAATCAGAGCAAGATCGCCATCGGCTCCGGGCGCAAGACCGGCCGCGGAGACGAGGCAACCCAGTCGCGGTTCGACTTCCTTCCCGAGGGGCGAACAGACTTCATCTTCGCCGCCGTCGGAGAACGGTATGGCTTCGTCGGAGCCGCGCTTGTCCTATCCCTCTACGCCCTGCTCATCTGGCGGGCGCTGCGGATCCTGACCTTGAGCAAGAACCTGTACGGGGCGCTGATTGCCGGAGGCATCGTCGCCATGTTGATGTTCCAGGTGTTCATCAACGTGGGCATGACGCTCGGCCTCGCCCCGATCACAGGCATCCCCTTGCCGCTGATGTCCTACGGGGGCACATCGGTACTGGTGACGTTCCTCGCTTTAGGGGTGCTGCAAAGCATCTACGGTCAGGCGCAGCTCGCTGCCAAGCGCAGGGAGCCGGCGTTCTGAGCACCTGAGCTCTCCGGGCCGACATCCGCACCGCACCGCTGCCGACCGGCAGCTGCCCGCGTGCGCGGTCGCGCTTCGGCCTGCGCCCAAACGGGCCCCGAGGTGGCCCTCACCATGAAGAAATCCATTCTCGTGACCGTCGACCGCGCCGAGACGCGCGTCGCCGTCCTGGAGGCCGAGGGCACGCCCGCCCGCCTGCAGGCCAAAGGACGTCAAGCCAAGGGCAAGGGGGACTGGAAGGTCTCCGAGATCTACGTGGAGCGCTCCAGCTACCGCTCGATCGTCGGCAACATCTACAAGGGCCGCGTGGACAACGTCCTGCCCGGCTTGGAGGCCGCCTTCGTCGACATCGGCCTCGACCGCAACGGCTTCTTGCACGTCGACGAGATCGTCACCGCTGACGGCAAGCCCGTGCCCAAGCGCGGCCGCGGCCAGGGCCGCCGGATCGACGAGCTGATCAAGCCCGGCCAAGAGCTCGTGGTCCAGGTCATCAAGGATCCGCTGAAGACCAAGGGCGCCCGGCTGACCATGCAGCTGTCGATTCCGGCCCGCTACCTGGTGTTCATGCCCTCGGGCGCGGGCATCGGCGTCAGCCGCCGCTTGGGCGACAAGGAGCGCAAGCGCCTGCGCAAGCTGGCCGACAAGGTCGAGACCGAGCGCGGAGGGCTGATCGTCCGTACCGCCGCCCACGGCGCCCAGCAGGAGGATCTCGAGCGTGAGATCGGCTACCTGTACAAGCTTGAGGAGATCCTCAGCCGCCGAGCCGAGCCCGCGCAGGCGCCGGCCATGATCTTCCAGGAGGCCGACCTGGCCGTGCGCGTGGTGCGCGACGTGTTCCTGGAGGAGTTCGACCGGGCGATCATCGACGACGACAAGCAGCTGCAGCGCGTCGTGAGCTTCTTCCAGCGCACCGCGCCGGAGCTCGTCGACCACGTGGAGGCCCACGACGGCAAGGAGCCGCTGTTCGAGCAGTGGGGCGTCGACGAGGCGATCGAGTCGACGCTGTCGCGCCGGGTCGACCTGCCCTCGGGCGGCTATCTGATCATCGACTACGCCGAGGCGTTGACGGTGATCGACATCAACACCGGCAGCTTCACCGGCCGGGGCGCGGGCCGCCTGGAGGACACGATCACCAAGGTCAACGTCGAGGCGGCCTCCGAGGTCGTCCGTCAGCTCAAGCTGCGCGACATCGGCGGGATCATCGTCATCGACTTCATCGACATGGCCCGGGCCCGCAACCGCGACGAGGTGCTCAAGACGCTGCGCGCCGCCCTGGAGGAAGACCAGACCAAGACCTACGTGGTGGAGATCTCCCCGCTGGGCCTGGTCGAGATGACCCGCCAGAACGTCACCGAGGGCGTGCGCGAGATCCTCACCGAGGGCTGCCCGACCTGCGGTGGTGACGCCGTTGTCAAGTCCGCTGAGACCGTGGCCATCGACATCGTCCGCCGCCTGGGTGACGTGATCCGCAAGGACCCCGATCCCGACGCCTACCTGATCCGCTGCCACCCCCGGGTGGCCGCGCACCTGGTGGACCCGGAGTACGGCCTGCCCGAGCTCGAGGAACAGACGGGCAAGCACTTCCAGTTCGAAGGTGGGGTGGCGTTGCACATCGACACGTTCGACGTCGTCGATTCCGGCTCCATGTCGGAGATCACCGAGCGCGCGCTGCCGTTCCGCGAGGGCGACGAGGTGCTGGTCTCCATCGAGGAGCCGCACATGTACGACCCGACGGGGGCGATCGCCAAGGTCGACGGCTACATCGTCGCCGTGGCCGAGGCCGCCGACGCGGTGGGCCAGCAGCGGCTGGTGCGCATCGAGCGCGTCAGCCGCTCGGAAGCCGAGGCCGTGTTGGTCGACGCACCCCCGGCCCCGTCAGAAGACGAGCAGGAGGTACAATCCTCGACCTCCACGCGCCGCCGAGGCCGGCGGGGCGGCCGACGCCGCTCTCCCGCCACCAAGGGCTCCGGCGCTGACTCCACCGACTGAACCTCCTCCAAGGACTCTCCATGTACGCGGTCATCAAGAGCGGAAGCAGGCAGTACAAGGTCGAACCGGGTACGACCCTGTTCGTCGACCGCATCTCCGGCGAGGAGGGCGACAAGGTCCTGCTCGACCCGGTGATGTTCCGCTCCGACGACGAGGTCGTCGTCGACGCCTCGGAGCTGGAGAAGGTCAAGGTCGAGGCCGTGATCCGCGGCCAGGTCCGCGGGCCCAAGATCCGCGTGGTCAAGTTCAAGGCAAAAAAGGGTTACCGGCGGCATCAGGGGCATCGTTCCGAGCAGACCCGCCTTGAGGTCTCGGAGGTCAAGAAGCTCTCCCGCAAGCCCACGAAGAAGAAGGACGACGCCTGATGGCCCACAAGAAGGGACTCGGTTCCAGCCGCAACGGCCGCGACTCCAACCCCCAGTACCTGGGCGTCAAGGTGTTCGCCGGCGAGCAGGTCACCGGCGGCGAGATCATCGTCCGCCAGCGTGGCACCCGCTTCAAGCCCGGCACCGGCACCGGCATCGGCCGCGACGACACGATCTACGCCCGCGCCGCGGGCAAGGTGCAGTTCGCGAGTGGCCACCGCGGTCGCATCATCTCGGTCGTAGCAGAGCAGTAGCAGGGGGGCCCGGGGCCGAACCCAACGAAGTGCCCGCAATAGGGGGCGTTTCGCAGGGTTCGGGCGCCGGACGGTCCTCCGGGGCGGGCGAACGCGACAAACTCGTCGCTATGGGGGGTGGTTCGCAGGGTTCGGCCTCGCTCGGCATGATGCGTGGGTGTTTCAGGATCGCGCAAAGATCTATGTGCAGGCCGGCGGTGGCGGCAACGGGGAGATGAGCTTTCGCCGGGAGGCGCACGTGCCGCGGGGCGGGCCTGACGGGGGGGACGGCGGGCGTGGGGGGGACGTGGTGCTGGAGTGCAGCTCCTCCAAGCGTGATCTCTCGCACCTGCGGCGCACCGTGCACCACCGGGCCGAGCGGGGGGCGCACGGACAGGGCTCGCAGAAGCATGGGGCGCGGGGCGACGATGCGCTCATCCTGGTGCCGGCCGGTACCCAGGCCACCTCGGTCGAGGGAGTCGCCGCCGACCTCACGGTGCCGGGGCAGCAGGTCGTGGTCGCCCGCGGTGGATCGGGCGGGCGAGGCAACCAGCGCTTTACCACCTCGACCCGGCAGGCACCCCGGTTCGCCGAGCGTGGCCTGGGCGGGCAGGAGGGGTGGATCGAGCTGCACCTCAAGCTGCTCGCCGACGCGGGGCTGATCGGCAAGCCCAACGCCGGCAAGTCCTCGCTGCTGGGCCGCCTGACCCGGGCCGCACCCAAGGTCGGGGCCTACCCGTTCACCACCATCGAGCCGGTCCTCGGGACGCTCGACAGCGGCGGGGGACAGCTCGTGCTCGCCGACATCCCTGGCCTGATCGAAGGGGCGGCCGACGGCGCCGGGCTGGGCCACGAGTTCCTCGCCCACGTCGAGCGCTGCCGGCTGCTGGCCCACGTGATTGAGCTCGAGCCGACCGAGGGCACCCCGGCCGACAACCACGCCGCGATCCGCGCCGAGCTCGCCGCCTACGGCGCGGGCCTCGAGCAGCTGCCCGAGCTGATCGTCCTCAGCAAGCGCGATCTCGTCCCCGACGACGCCTGGCTGGCCGAGCTGGCCGCCTGGCGGGAGCGGCATGCTCCCACGCCCGTCGTGGCCGTCTCGGCCGCCACCGGGGCCGGGCTGGAGGACCTGCGCGCCGCCCTGCTGGAGCGCTGGAGCGCGGAGGAGGCTGAGCGCCCGGGGCCTGTGTCCGCCCCTGGGGATGACCCGGCCGCCGAGTTCACCGTCGAGCACCGCGTCTACCGTCCGCCTCCGACCAGCGGCTTCGCCGTGTCTGAGGAGGAAGAGGGGGCATGGCGGATCGCGGGAACCGGGATCCCGGCGCTGGTG
>JBPCPM010000080.1:0-11522 GCA_050999155.1 Solirubrobacterales bacterium | reverse complement strand
CGGTCAGGTGGCGCCGGCCCGGTCGCACCCGGGCGGCGGGTCGGAGCGTCCAGGAGCCCGTGGGCGGCCGTCGCCGGAGCGTGCACCTGGGTCGGTTCGGGGGATCTCATGGCAGGGGGGGACCGTGCGCACCGCGCGGCTTACCCAGGTCATCGACATCCTGGCGAGAATCTCGACTCTCTGCGCCAGACCCTGGACGATTCGTCAGCGCCCGGGGGCGGCCGAGCGACCGCGGAGGCGGCGCAACAGGCGATCCACCAAGCCGGGCGCCAGCCCGTTGGCCCCCAGGAGCCGGACCTCCTTCGGCACGTGGACCTCGCGGCTGCCCTTGCGGACCGCCTCCACGATGCGCTCGGCGACCTCCGATGGCGGGAGGGTCTCGCCCTTGTACCAGTCGGGCATCCGTTCCCGCTCGTGGTCGTGCAGGCCGGTGTCGATCTCCCCGGGATACACCGTCGTCACGGTGATCCCGTGGGGGGCGAACTCGTGGCCGAGGGCCTCGGCGAGGCCGCGGCCGAACGCCTTCGTGCCGCCGTAGACGGCGGCCGACGGAAACGCGCGAAGTCCGGCGCCCGACGAGACGACCACGAGGCTTCCGCCGCCGTGGTCACGGAGCGCCACGCCGGCTGCTCGGACGGTGTGCAACGTGCCCAGGACGTTCACGGACACCATCCGTTCGGCGGACTCCGGATCGACGTCCAGCAGCGGCCCGTAGTGCGCGATGCCGGCGTTGGCGATCACGACCTCGAGCCCGCCCAGCTGCGACACGCACCGATCGATGGCGCGCTGCACCTCGGCGGACGACGAGACGTCCGCGGGGATCGCGGCCGCCGGACCCGGGAGCTGTTCCGCGGCCTGCTCGAGCTCGTCGGCCGTGCGGGCGACGAGCGCCACCGGGCATCCGTGTTCAGAGAAGGCGCGCGCGCAGGCCAGGCCGATGCCTCGGGAGGCGCCGGTGATCAGGACGCGCGTCGAGGGGCCGAGTTCCACGGTGCGGGGGTTCCCCATCCACGTGGTTCTCACGCGGGCCGATGACAGCGGGAAGCAGGCATCGGCCCGGTACGATCGTCAAGTTCCCCGCATCCACGAACCGAGAAGGAGCCATGGGCCACGATCACGCGACCGTCGCCGAGGAGGAGTACCTCCAGATCATGATGTGGCTGGAGGAGGCCGCTCTGCCGCTGACCGGCGCCAACATGGCCCGGGCCCTGCAGGTCTCCCAGCCCACCGTGCACGAGATGATCGGCCGCCTCGAGCAGGACGGCTACGTCACGCGCGCAGAGGACCGGTCGCTGCTGTTCACCGACGAGGGCCGGCGCCACGCCGAGACGATCGTGCGCCGCCACCGCCTGATCGAGCGCTTCCTCACCGACATCCTCGACATCCCCTGGGACGAGGTCCACGAGGAGGCCGAGCGGCTCGAGCACCGGGTCACGCCGCGGGTCGAGGAGAAGATGCTCAAGGCCATCGACGGGGCCGACACGTGCCCCCACGGCCATCCGATCGAGGTCGGAAAGCGCGACCCGGCGTCGCTGCTGGCCGACTGCGAGCTCGGCGCCTCGGTGCGGATCCTGCGCTTCGAGAACGAGGCCGAGGAGCTACTGCACTACCTCAAGGACTCGGGTCTGGAGCCCGGGATGGAGGGCACGGTCCACGCCACGGGCGTCGAGGGCGTCACCGTCCGCGCTCCGGAGGGAGACCACGAGGTGTCCTACAGCGTGGCGGAGACCGTGTCGGTGGTCGCCGATCCGTCGCCTCCCCCGCGCAGCGCCCTGCCCGAGCAGCTCGAGCTCTCGCGCGACCGCTACGGACGCTAGCCGGCGGGGCTCGCCGGCAGCGCGTGCAGACCAACGGCCACGCCTACTGGACCCATCGGGTCGTGCGCCGTGTCGGCGGCCGGACCGGGCCGGCGGTGGCCGGGTCGGTCGCGCCGGATGTCCCCGCAGCACTGCGGCTGGCGTTCTTGCTCCTGCGCGGTTACGGGGGCACGGAGCTGCTCGACCGGGCCTATCACCGGTCGCCGTGGCGCGAGCTGCACCTGGCCATCCACTCGGTGGTGACCCCGGCCGCCGTGGTCGCCCTTGCCCAGCTGGTCGGTCCGGCGCACCGGCCGACCCTGCGGGCGCTCGCAGCCGGGTGGCTGAGCCACCAGCTGGTCGACTACGCAACCCACGCGGACGACGCCTGGCCGCCGTTGTGGCCCCTGTCGCAGCGACGTGTGCGGGCCCTGTCCTACTGGCAGCCCGAACACGGCGCCCGGGAGCTCGGCGCGCTCGAGGTAGGGGCCCTGGCCGTCATGGTCCTCGGTGAGCGCCGGACGCTCGACACGGCGCTGACGGTCGGCGAGATGGTCTTCGCGGCCCGGGCGCTGTTCGCCGGCGACGACATGTGGAGCCAGATCGGCTGGACGCCCGACCGCGACGCGCGAGCTCGCGACCTGGAGAGCTGAGTCCGGGTCAGGCGCCGTTGCGAACGGCGTCCAGCGCGGATGCGAGGCGGCGGACACCTTCTTCGGCCTCGGTCGCCGTGACCGGGGCGAAGGACAGGCGCAGGCTGGAGCCCCCGGCGTTGGGCGAGAAGTCGGTCCCCTTGATCACCTGGACCCCCTCCTCGGCCGCCTTGTCGGCCAGGCGGGCGGCGTCGACGTCGTCGGGGAAGGTCAGCCACAAGAAGTAGCCGCCCTCGGGCTGGACGAAGTGGGCGTCGGGCAGCAGCTGCTCGACGGCGTCGCACATGGCGCTGCAGCGCTGCTCGAGGGCCTCACAGACGCTGGCGATGTTGCGGTCCAGCGCGCCCGAGTGGCAGAGCTCGGAGACGACGCCCTGGGCAAGCATGTTGGGGGAGATGTACTGCTCGTTGGCGCGCTTGGACAGCTGGGAGATGATCTGGGCCGGCCCGACGAGATAGCCGACGCGCATCCCCGGGGCGACGGTCTTGGAGAACGAGCACGAGTAGACGACCGCGTCGGCGGTGTCCATCGACAGGAGGGTCTCCGGGGGCTCCCCCTCGAAGTTGACGTCGGCGTAGGGGTCGTCCTCGAAGATGGCGAACCGGTGCTCGGCGGCGAGGTCGACGAGCTGGCGGCGGCGATTGGCGCTCAGCGTGCAGCCGCCCGGGTTGTGGTGGGTCGGGATGACGTGGCAGAGCTTGGGGGTCGCGCCGCCGTCGAGCTGCTCGGCGAGGTTGTCGACCTGCATCCCCTCGGCGTCGAGCGGAACGGTGAGCATGTGGGCGCCGACCTGCTCGAGCAGCAGCAGCGTCCGGTCGTAGCTGGGGTCCTCGACCGCGACGACATCGCCCGAGGCGAGCCCCTGGCCGAAGAGCATCGTCGCTCCGTGCAGCGAGCCGTTGACGGTCATCACCCGGTTGGTGGGGACCCCGTGGCGGTCGGCAATCCACTCCTGCAGGCCGGGATGGCCGCCCCCGCCGCCGTAGGACAGCGCCGCCTCCCAGTCGGACTCCAGGACCTTGGCGGTCGCGGTCCGGACCGCCTCGACGGGCAGCAGGTCGGCGCTGGGTGCCCCGCGGGCCAGGCTGATCGTCTCGGTCGCCATGGGCGCCGGAGTATAGGCGGGCCGGGGCGCCGCCCCGGCCCCGGATTTCAGCTCGAGGCGCCGACCATGTCGACGGCGATCTCCGCCGTCTCGGTCGGGTTCTTGCCGACCTTGACGCCGACGTCCTCCAGCGCCTTGGTCTTGGCCTCGGCGGTGCCCGACGAGCCGGAGACGATGGCGCCTGCGTGGCCCATCTGCTTGCCCTCGGGCGCCGTGCGACCGGCGATGTAGGCGACGACCGGCTTGGAGACGTTCGCGTCGACGAACTCGGCGGCGCGCTCCTCGGCGTCGCCGCCGATCTCGCCGCACATCACGATCAGCTCGGTCTGGTCGTCGGCCTCGAACAGCGAGATCACGTCGATGAAGTCCGACCCGATGATCGGGTCGCCGCCGATCCCGACGATCGACGAGTTGCCGGCGCCGGCCTGGGCCAGCTCGTTGCCGATCTGGTAGGTCAGCGTGCCCGAGCGCGAGACGAGCCCGACGTTGCCCGCGGTGAACACCTGCGGGGGGATGATCCCGACGTTGCCCTTGCCGGGCGACAGGACGCCGGGGCAGTTGGGGCCGATGAGGCGGGTGTCGGAGCCGTGGATCGCGTTGTAGACGCGCAGCATGTCCAGCGCGGGGATGCCCTCGGTGATCGCGATGATCGTGTGGATCCCGGCGTCGAAAGCCTCGAGGATCGCGTCGGCGGCAAACCGCGGGGGTACGAAGATCATCGAGGTGTTGGCGTTTGCCTCCTCGACGGCCGCGTGGACCGTGTTGAAGACCGGAACGCCCTCGACCTCCTCGCCGCCCTTGCCCGGCGTGACGCCGGCCACGAGTTCGGTGCCGTACTCCTGGTTGCGCAGGCTGTGGAACTTGCCCTCGCGCCCGGTCAGGCCGGAGACGCACAGGCGTGTGTCGTTGTCGACGAGAATCGCCATGGTGCGCTCCTACCCCTTGGCCAGCTCGACGACACGGTCGGCCGCCTCGAGCATGGTCTTTTCCACGTGCAGGTCCGGAAGGTCCGCTTCGTCGAGGAGCTTGCGGCCTTCCTTGTCGTTCGTCCCGTCGAGGCGGACGACGACGGGGACGTCGAGGTCCACCTTGTCGTAGGCCTCGATGATCCCGTTGGCCACCTCGTCGCAGCGGGTGATGCCGCCGAAGATGTTGAAAAGGATCGCCTTGACGTCGGAGTCGGAGATCAGCAGCTCCAGCGAGTCGACGATGACCTCGGCCTGCGCGCCGCCGCCCACGTCGAGGAAGTTGGCGGGCGAGCCGCCGGCGCCATCGACGACATCGAGCGTCGACATGACCAGCCCGGCCCCGTTGCCGAGGATCCCGATCTCGCCGTCGAGCTTGACGTACTGCAGGCCCTTGGCCTCGGCGCGGCCCTCGAGGTCGTCGCCGCGGCCCTCGTCGCGCAGGTCCGAGAGCTCGGGCTGCCGGTACAGGGCCGAGCTGTCGATCGTGACCTTCGAGTCCAGCGCGAGGACCTCGCCGCCCTTGGTGAGGATCAGCGGGTTGACCTCGACGAGGGTCGCGTCGGCGCCCATGAAGCAGTCGTAGAGCTTGTCGAGCAGCTTGCCCACGTCGCTCAGCGCGTCACGGTTGATCCCCGACTCGAAGCCCAGGCGCCGGGCGTGGAAGTCGCTGAAGCCGACCAGCGGATCGATCTGCACCCGGGCGATCGCCTCGGGCGATTCCTCGGCGACCTCTTCGATGTCGACGCCGCCCTTGCTGGAGAGCATGGCGAGGACGTTCTTGTTGGAGCGGTCGAGGAGGAAGGACGCGTAGTACTCCTCGGCGATGTCCGAGGCAGCCTCGACCCACACCTGCTCGACGGTCAGGCCCTTGATGTCCATCCCGAGGATGGCCTCGGCGTGCTCGCGGGCCTCGTCGGTGTTCTCGGCGACCTTGATGCCGCCCGCCTTGCCGCGCCCGCCGATCTGCACCTGGGCCTTGATCACGCAGGGGTAGCCGATCTCATCGGCCGCCTCCACGGCGTCGTCGACCGTCTTCGCGTGCCGGCCGTCGGGCACGGGAACGTCGTAGCGGTCGAAAAGCTGCTTGCCCTGGTACTCCAGCAGGTCCATTCGCGGTGCTTCTCCCCTCGAGGCCGTCGGCGGAAACCGGTGGACGGGAAATCGTCGCCAACCCCCGGATCTCGCCCGACCCTAACCGAATGGCATAATCCCGCGCCCCATGGCTCAACAGATCCCGAAAAACATCTCGTTCGTGACGTTCGACTGCTACGGGGCGCTGATCGACTGGGAGAAGGGCGCGATCGATGCCTTCCGCAAGGAGGCCGAGCGCGACGGCTTCACCTTCGACGAGCAGGAGCTTCTCGGCCACTTCCGCTCGATCCAGCGCGAGGTGATGACCGGCTCCTATGAGCTGTACGCCGAGGTCCTGCGCCGCACCGCCGTCAAGACCGCCGAGGAGCTCGGCTGGGAGCTGGAGCCGAGCCGCGCCCAGTTCCTGCCGGACTCGATCGCCTGGTGGCCGCCGCACCGCGACGCCAACGCCGCCTTGGACCGGATCAAGAAGAAGTTCGAGCTCGGGATCGTGAGCAACGTCGACGACAAGCTGCTCGGCGTCAGCCGCCGCCACCTGCGCGCCGACCTCGACATCGTCGTCACGGCCCAGCAGGTCCGCAGCTACAAGCCCGACGGGGCCCACTTCAAGGAGTGCGCCCGCCGCATGGGCGGCAAGAAGGGCTGGGTCCACATCGGCAGCGACTACGACAACGACGTCGAGCCGCTGCTGAAGATGAAGGTCCCCGTGATCTGGCTCAACCGCAAAGGCGAAGACCTCGGCAAGCGCCGCAAGCCCTCGGTCGAGGCCAAGACCCTCAAGGAAGCGACCAACGCCCTAGGCTTGAAGTAGCCGCCCTCCCTCCGAGGCGGCGGCAAACCGGCGCCCACCGGGCGCGCGGAGGGCGCCGAGCGCTGATGGATCGGCCCAACGAGGGCGCCGAGCGCCCGATAGTGCGGTCAATGACCACGAAATCGGGCACTCGCCGTGGTGGATCGGCCCCAACGAGGCTGAGTGCCCGATGTTGTGGTCAATGACCACGAAATCGGGCACTGAGCGCTCGAGGGTCAGCCGGCCCAGGGGATCGTGGCCTGCAGGACCGCGTCGTCCAGGGCACCGCTGCGCAGGCCGGTGATCTGTTGGTACTCGGGGTTGGCCACCATGTCCGAGAAGGCCTGGCGGCTTGGGTAGCGGACCAGCAGCACCGCATCCCACTCGTGGGCGCTGGGGGCGACCAGGGCGGTCGAGCAGTCGCCGACATACAGGACCTCCCCTCCGACCTGGCGCAGGAACGGCACGATGCGCTTCGCGTACTCGCGGTAGCCGGCTTGGCCGCCGTCGGCGTAGCGCAGCAGGTTGAGCATCACGACGGGACCCTGGTGGTCTTCGGCGAGGAACCGCTTGAGGTCCTGGCCGGTGGGGTCGACGGGCACGGTACTCCTTCGGTCGTTGGCGGGCGAACTCCTGATGATGCACCTCTACGGCGCTGGGCTCCTTCCCGTGCCCCGCAGAGGTCCACATCCAGGAGCCGAGCGGCGTCGGGGTGCACGAGAAGGAGCCCAGCGCGTAGCTGCCGCCCTGGATGGGGGCGCTGGGCGGGCAGGCCCGGCGTGTCAGAGGAGGTTCAGCAACGAGTCGATCGCCGTGTAGACGGCCACCGCCACGACGACGGCCGCGAAGGCCAGCGTCAACCGGCGGTCCGAGGTGCGGTCGGCCAGGCGCTTGCCGAGTAGGACACCGGCCAAGGTGGACGCCGCGAAGGGGAGGGCCACCGCCCAGTCGACGCCGGAATCCGCGATGCGAACGATCAGCCCCGAGGCCGCGTTCATGGCGATCACCAGCAGGGACGTGGCGACTGCCTCGGTCATCGAGAAGCCGAGGCCGAGCACCAGGGCCGGCACGATCACGAACCCTCCGCCGACGCCGAACAGCCCCGTGAGGAAGCCGATGGCCGCTCCGAGTCCGGCGACCCGGGCGGCGGCCCCGGCGCGAATCCCGAACCGCCACGGCCGGAAGCTCGCCTGCCGCGCGTCGGCCCCTAGGACCATGGCGACGGCCCCACCCACCATCACGACGGCGAAGGCGAGCAGCAGGATGTCCTCGTCGAGCATCGCGTTGAGCAGCGACCCGGCGATCGCGGTGAGAACGCCGGCGAGGCCGAATGCCACCCCGGCCCGCCAGCGGACCTGGCCCTCGCGCAGGTGGGGGATCGCGCCGGCGACCGCGCCCGCGCCGACGATGATCAGCGATGTCGCGGTGGCCTCTTGCGCGGACTGGCCGGCCACGTAGACAAGGATCGGGATGGCGATCAGCGACCCGCCGGCCCCGAGCGCCCCCATGGTGACCCCGATGACGAAGCCAAGGGGAGAGGCGAGCAGCGCGCGCAGGGTCACGAGTGCCCCGTCGTCGGCCCGGCGACGCCGGTCGCCGGATGGCCGAACCCGGGCTGGGGCGCCGCGCGGACGGTGCGGGTGATCAGGGCGGCGCCGGCCAGGGCCGCGGCCACCGACAGCCAGAACGCGGCCGGGTAGCCGGCTGCGGCGGCGGCTACCCCCGCCAAGGGTGCCCCCACCCCCATCCCGAGGTCGAAGAACGCCGAGAACGTCCCCATGGCCGAGCCCCGGCGGTGTTCGGGCACGCGCTGGATCGCCACGATCGACAGGGCGGGAAACAGCGTGGAGAAGGCGGCCCCCATGACGACCGCCCCGACGAGCGCGACGGCCAGCGACGGGGCGAGGGCGAGCAGCGCCAACCCGGCAGCTTCGAACGGCGCGGCGATCAGCGCAGCCTGGGCGGCCCCGATCCGGTCCGGCAGTCCTCCGCCGAGAACGCGGGTCAGCACGACGGTCGCCGCGAACGCCGCGAAGACCAGCGCGCCGTAGCCGATCTGCTGCTCGTCGAGGTGCAGCACCAGAAACGACGCCATGGTGGCGAAGCCGATGGAGGCGAAGGCCAGCGCGAAGCCCGGGAGCACCGCCTCACGGGCGATCAGGGGCGCGCGCTCGTCGGGGGCGGGCGGCAGTGGCGGCTCGTCGACGCGCAAGGCAAGGAGGGTCCCGACCAGGGGCAGGCCGGCGCACGCGATCCACACAAGCGAGTAGCCGCCGACGGCCAGCAGGGCCTCCCCGAGCGGCGGCCCGAGGGTGAGCCCGCTCCACACCGACAGGCCGTAGAGGCCGACGACCCGGGCCCGGCGATCGGCGGGCGCGAGGTCGATCGACCAGGCGGCGCCCGCCGTGAACACCACGCCCTCCCCGGCCCCGACCAGCAGCCGGGCAAACACCAGCCCGCCCAGGCCGAGGCCGAGATCCCCGAGGAAGTACAGGGCGCCGCCGACCCCGGTGAGTGCGGTGCCGACCACAACAGTGGTTCGCCGTCCCCGGACGTCCGAGGCCCGCCCCGCCACCGGTCGGGCGAGCAGGGCGGTGGCGGCGAAGGCGCCGATCACGATCCCGACGGCGACGTTGCCGGCGCCCAGCGGACCGAGCACGTAGCGGGGCAGGACGGGCAGGGCAGCGCCGACGGCGGTAAGCCCGAGGAATGTCGCCAGCCAGATCGACAGGAACGGCCGCCACACATCGCGGCCGGTGGGAGCGCTCGCGCCCACGTCCGGAGGCTGTCGGCTAGTCGTCGCCGACGATTTTGGCGATCGGGTCGCCCGCGGAGATGGCGTCGCCCTCGGAGATGTTGAGCTCCTCGACGGTGCCCGTGCGGTGCGCGGTGATCTCGTTTTCCATCTTCATGGCTTCGATTACGCAGATCAGGTCGCCCTCGGCGACTTCGGCGCCCTTTTCAGTCTCGACCTTGAAGACGTTGCCCTGCAGCGGGGAGCTGAGGACCGGACCGCCACCGCCGGAGCTGCCGCCCTTGGCCCGCTCGCGGCGCTGGGGCCGCTTGGCCGACCCGCCGCCGTTGCCGCCGGCGGGGAGCGCGGCGCCGATGACCTTGACGTCGAACAGGCGGCTGCCGACCTCGACCTTGAAGCTGCGCTCGGTTGTCTCGGCCCCGTCGCCTTCGTCGTCCGCCTCGACGTCGGTGCTGGGCGGCTCGAGCGACTTCAGCCACTCCGGATCCTCGGTCAGCTCGCGGCAGGTGTCGCCGTTTGCCCACTGGTCGGTGGCGAGGATGGTGCTGTGGAAGGGCAGCAGGGTGTCGGTGCCCTCGATCTCGTACTCGGCGAGCGCGCGGAGCATCCGGCGGGTGGCGTGCTCGCGGTCGACGTCCCACGTGACGAGCTTGGCCACCATCGGGTCGTACATCGGCGTGATCTCCGACCCCTCCTCGACCCCCGAATCGACGCGCACGCCCGGGCCGCTGGGCTCGCGGTAGCGGGTGAGGGTACCGGGGGCGGGCGCGAACTTCTTGTGGGCGGCCTCGGCGTTGATCCGGCACTCGATGGCGTGCCCGCGCATCTCGACCTCGTCCTGGGTGACCGAGACCTGCTCGCCGGCGGCGATGCGCACCTGCTCGCGCACGATGTCGATGCCCGTGACCATCTCGGTCACGCAGTGCTCGACCTGCACGCGGGTGTTCATCTCCAAGAAGAAGTAGTCGTCGCCGACCTGCAGGCCCTCGACGGTGCCGGCCGAGCGGTAGTCGACCGCCTCGGCGGCGTCCACGGCGATCTTGCCGATCCGCTCGCGCATCTCCTCGTCGACGTGGGGGCCGGGCGCCTCCTCGATCAGCTTCTGGTGGCGGCGCTGGATGGAGCAGTCGCGCTCGCCGAGGTGGATCACAGTGCCGGCGTTGTCGGCCAGGATCTGGACCTCGACGTGCCGGGGATCCTCGAGGTAGCGCTCCAGGTAGACGGTGGCGTCGGAGAAGAACTTCTCGCCCTCGCGGGCGGCGCCCTCGAACGCGTCGGAGAGATCGTCGGCCGTCATCGCGACGCGGAAGCCCTTGCCGCCACCGCCACCGGCCGCCTTGCAGGCGATGGGGTACCCGATCTCGTCGGCCACACCCTTGGCGTCCTCGACGGTGTCCACGGACTCGGTCGTGCCGGGGACGATGGGCACGCCGGCGTCCTTCATCAGCTCGCGCGACTTGGTCTTGGAGCCCATCGCCTCGATGGCCGAGGCGGGCGGACCGATGAAGGTGATCTCGGCGTCTTCGCATGCGCGGGCGAACGGCGCGTTCTCGGCGAGGAAGCCGTACCCGGGGTGGATGGCCTCGGCGCCGGACTCCTTGGCCACCTCGAGGATCTTGTCGACGTTGAGGTAGCTCTCGGCCGGAGCGGCGGGACCGATCAGGTACGCCTCGTCGGCCAGGCGCACATGCGGCGCGTCGCGATCGAGCTCGGAGTACACGGCGACCGAACCCACGCCCATCTCGGTGAGGGTGCGGATCACGCGCACGGCGATCTCGCCCCGATTTGCCACGAGCACCTTCTCGAACATTCGGCGCGCCACTTTACACGCAGTCGGCGCGATCACCCCGGTGGCTACGGCGTGTCGGCGGAGCCGCCGGCCTCGGGTGGCCTTGCCGGCTGGGGTACGGCGGGGATCGTGGGCCCCGAGCGCGGCGGCGGCTCGGGGAGCCCGGGGGCCGCCTCTGAACCCGGATCGGGGAAGTCAGGATCGGTGCTGGCAGGGGGCGCAGAAAGCTCGATGGGCCCGGGCCGTTCGGTCTGCGTGGCCGGCCGGTCCGTGGTTGGCGCCGGGCCGGGATCGAACGGCCTGGCCGGGGTACCGGATGAGGGCGAGCGCCGTTCGGTGGGCGCACCGGTGACGGGCCGCGGGGCCGCGGGTGGCCCTCCCCGATCGGCAACGGTGCTGGGGTCGCTGTTGCCTCCGAGCGCCAAGGCATGGTCGCGCAGCCCCTGCGGCCCGGGGATCGTGAGGGCCTGCGCGGCGGCGGCGGGCGTTCCCCCGGTCGCCGAGGTGGCCACCGCGGGGGGGGCCGACGCACGGTCAGGGGTTTCTCAGGAGGGGGGGATGAGGGAAGCCGGTA
>JBPCPM010000060.1:0-20204 GCA_050999155.1 Solirubrobacterales bacterium | reverse complement strand
ACGTTCGACTACGCCATGCGCAACTTCACGATCGACCACTTCCCGGCCGTGTGCCTGTGCGGCGCCGCGCGGTGCCGCGGCTCGGTCACCGGCTGGAAGGACCTGCCCGCCGCGCGCAAGGCCGACTACGGCGAGCTCGTCGCGCCCTACCTGCGCATGATGGACGACGACATCCGGCAGGCCGACGGCGGCTGACGGGGCGGGAACGTCTCAGGTGGTCCGACCGGCGCACTTCGACCGGCCTTGACAGGTCCGTGCTGCGCTACATCGGCGGTGGCGAGGCCGCACACACCACCGACTGACCGCACGATGGACAAGCTGATCACGCCAGGACGACGATCCCGACCGCGGGCGGGTCGGCTGGCCGGCGTCGCCATGTGGCTGATCGCTGTGCTCGCGCTCGCGCTCGCGGGCCTGCCGGCGCCGGCACATGCGGCCGATCCGCCGTTCAGCGAGTCGCACGCCACCCGCGCGGTGGCGGCTGACAACACGGGATGGGCGCGGCTGACCGCAGCTACCGCGCGCAACGTCGCGAGCCGCGACGGCGCCGGCCGTGCGCCGTCTCCGCGAATCGCGGCGCGCGTCCGGCGGACGGCGTTCGATCCGCGTGGCAGCGCGTGGGTCGAGCTCCTTGGCGAAAAAAACCGAGGCGGCCTTGAGCACCTCATTGGCTTTGCGCAGGTCCTTGACCTCGCGCTCCAACATCCTCAGCCGCTCACGCTCGGTGCTGGTCAGGCGATCGGCCCGGTCGCCGGCATCGGCTTCGGCCTGGCGGACCCAAAGCTGCAGCGACTCGTATTTGATGCCGAGATCGCGCGCGACGTGGGCGATCGGACGGCCGGACTCGAAGACAAGGCGCACGGATCTCTCCTTGAGCTCGTCGGGGTACTTCTTCGGTGCTGGCATCGGCGGAGGTTCTCCTCTCGCCAGGACGGACCGTCCTGGCTTCGAGGTCTCCGTGAGACCCGGCCTGGCTCAGTTCCGGGCCCGCGTGGGAAGCGGCTCGGTTTTTCGTAGGAGCCGGCGGCTCCGGACGGTCGATGACAGGCGGCCGAAACGGGGGTAGGTTGGATCAATCGCATCGCCGACAGCGCACGCTGCCGTGAGACCCCAGGCCGGACGATACGCTCGCGCGGCCGTCCTTCCCGTCCTACGACCCTGACTGGAGTCGGCCATGCCCAGCCCATCCGAAGCACGACAGCACCCCGCAGAGCCGGCCCGCAACGGGGGCGGCGACCCCGCTGCCGCCGTACGGGCCCGGGGCATCGCCCGCCGCTACGGGGAGGGGGAGTCCGCCGTGCAGGCCCTGCGCGCGGTGGACCTCGACGTCCAGGCCAAAGCGCTCACCGCGGTCATGGGGCCGTCCGGGTCGGGTAAGTCGACCCTGATGCACGTGCTCGCCGGGCTCGACAGGCCCACCGAGGGCACCGTCGAGGTCATGGGCGAACAGATCACGACCATGGGCGATAAGCAGCTCACCGAGCTGCGGCGCTCGCACGTCGGCTTCGTGTTCCAGTTCTTCAACCTGGTGCCGGTCCTCTCGGCCGAGGAGAACATCGTCCTGCCTCTCCAGCTCGCGGGGACGCATCCGGCCGACGGCTGGGTGGACGAGCTGATCGACCGCGTCGGTCTCAGCGACCGGCGTACCCACCGTCCCTCCGAGCTGTCCGGTGGCCAGCAGCAGCGGGCCGCCATCGCCCGAGCGCTCGTCGGACGGCCGAGCATCGTGTTCGCGGACGAACCGACCGGGAACCTCGACTCCACCTCGAGCGCGGAGATCATGACGCTGATGCGGGGCACGACCGACGAGCTCGGACAGACCACGCTGATGGTCACGCACGACCCCGTCGCCGCCGCCACGGCCGACCGGGTCGTGTTCATTGCGGATGGAACGATTGCCGGCGACCTGCGCGATCCCGACGAGCAGGCCATCCTCGCGGGCATGCAAGAGCTGAGCCGATGATCCGCCAGACGATCCGCGGCATGGCGGCGCGCAAGGCGCGCACGGCCCTGACCGCCATCGCGATCGTGCTCGGTGTGGCAATGGTCAGCGGGGCCTTCACGCTCACCGACACCATGCGCAGCGCGGCCGACTCACTGTCCACCGCTTCCTACGCCGGCACCGACGCCGCCGTCAGCGCCAAGACCGCCTTCGACACCGGCATCGACGACTTCGAGCTCCAGACCTCGGTCCCCGAGCGCACCCTCGAGCAGGTGCGTGCCGACGACCGGGTGCAGACCGCGGTCGGCGACATCACCGACGAGGCCAAGCTGCTGGACCGCGACGGCCAGGTGCAGGGCGACGGCCCGTACTTCGGCGTCGGCTTCGACGCCGGGACCCCGGACGCCCGGCAGCTGACCCCCTTCCGAATCGTCGAGGGCGCCTTCGCCGCTCGCGCGGGGCAGGTCGTCATCGACCAGGGGACGGCGGAGAAGCTGGACCTCGGGGTCGGCGACGACATCGAGATCGCCACCCGCGGACCCAAGCGCGCCTTCGAGATCACGGGGATCGCCACCTTCGGCGACGTGAAGTCGCTCGGCACCGCGACCTTCGCCGTCTTCGATCTCGACGCGGCGCAGGGACTGTTCGACAAGCGGGGCCGCTACGACTCGGTGCTGGCCAGCGCAAGGCCGGGCGTGGACGGGGCCGAGCTACGCGAATCCCTGCGATCGGAGCTTCCGGGATCGGTGCAGGTCCGCACGGCGGCGGCACAGGACCGCTTCACCCTCGACGGCCTGAAGTTCTTCATCTCCATCATCCGCGGGGTGCTGCTGGCCTTCGGAGCAGTCGCCCTGCTCGTGGGCGGCTTCACCATCGTCAACACGCTCTCGATCACCGTCGCCCAGCGGACCCGCGAGCTCGCCATGCTCCGCTCGATCGGCGCCAGCCGGCGCCAGGTGCTGGGGGCCGTCACCGCCGAGGCACTGCTGCTCGGCGTCGGAGCCTCGGTCGTCGGCGTCGCCGCAGGCGTCGGGCTCGCGGCGGCCCTGTCGGGCATCTTCTCCTCGCTCGGTCTCGAGCTGCCCCAGGCCGGCCTCGTCTTCGCGCTGCGGACCGTGATCGTGGCCATGGTCATGGGGATCGTGATCACGCTGCTCGCCGGCCTCATCCCGGCCGGCCGCGCCACCCGGATCTCGCCCGTCGCGGCCCTTCGCGAGGGGGCAGAGCTGCCCCCCGGCCGGATCGGGCGCCACTCCGGCAAGATCGGTCTCGTCCTGGCCGCGCTGGCCCTCGTCTCGCTCGTGGGGGGAGCCGCCTCCGCCGGCCTCGGCGTCGGGGACCGGATGCTGCTGATGGCGCCCGGGGTGCTGCTCAGCTTCATCGCGGTCGCCGTCCTGTCCCCGAGCGTCGTCCCGTCGCTGGTGCGCGTCGTCGGGCAGCCCAGCCGGCGCATCAACCGGACGATCGGGCTGCTGGCCACCCGCAACGCCGCCCGGCATCCCGGGCGGACAGCGGGCGCCGCATCCGCGCTGATGATCGGGATCGCGCTCGTCTCCTGCTTCGCGGTCATCGGCAACGGCCTGCGGGAGTCGATCTCGAGTTCGATCTCCGACGAGCTGCGCGCCGACGTGGTCGTCGCCGCGACCGACGGCTTCTCGCCCATCGACACCTCGGTGGCCCGTGAGGCCGGGGACGCCCCCGGCGCGAGGGTCGCGACCGGATGGCGCCAGTCCGCCGCGCGCACCGGCGGCAAGACGATCAACGTCGACGCCGTGGACCCGGGACCGTTCTCCCGGGTCGTCGACCCCTCATGGGAGGACGGTTCGGTCGCCGACCTGCGGACCTTGGCGACCGGGGAGGCGATCGTGACCAAGCGCTTCGCCGAGGACCGATCGCTGGCCGTCGGCGACGACCTCATCCTCACCTCGCCGACCAAGGGCGACGTCACCCTGCGCGTGCGGGCCCTCAGCGACCCGCCGCCGTTCAACTCCCTGGCGGCCGGAGAGGTCACGGTGAACGACCGGACCTTCGACCGCTCCTGGGAGGCGTCGCGCGACCGGTTCGCCTACGTGCTGGGGTCGACGCCCGCCCAGGTGCGCGAGGCGCTGGCGTCGCACCCCGAGGTCGACGTGCGGTCGCAGGAGGCCTTCATCGACGACCAGGCGGCCGGGATCGACCCGATCCTGGGAATCGTCTACGTGCTCCTCGCGCTCGCCGTGATCATCAGCCTCTTCGGGATCATCAACACCCTTGCCCTGTCGGTGCTCGAGCGCACCCGCGAGGTCGGGATGCTGCGCGCAATCGGCGCTACCCGGCGACAGATCCGTCGCAGCGTCCGTCACGAGAGCGTGATCACCACCCTGATCGGCGCCGTGCTGGGGATCGCGGTCGGGCTGACGCTCGCCGCCCTGGCCACGGTCGTGCTCAGCGGCGAGGGGCTCGTGTTCGCCATCCCGGTGGGCGCCCTGGTCGCGTTCGTGGTGATCGCGGTCGTCGCCGGGGTCCTGGCCGCAGTGGTGCCCGCGCGCCGGGCGTCGCGCCTCGACATCCTGGAAGCGCTGCACTACGAGTAGGCCCCACACCGGCTCGCTGAAGGTCCCGTCATGCCGTGGCGGGGGGCTGCGTCACCGAGCGGGTGGGTGCGTCAGTCGACCGGGCCCGCGGTCAGGACGTGGAAGCCCAGGGGGCGGCCCAGGGTCTCGCGAGCGGCCGCTGAGGCGTCGATCAGGGCCGGGAGGTCGACGCCGGTCTCGACGCCCATACGTCCGATGAGCACCCGACCGGGGACGGCGGGGACGCCAGAGGAGCGATCTGGCAGTAGGTTCCGTCGGCTGGGGGTCGAAAGGTCGCTGGTTCAAATCCAGTCGCCCCGACTTGGACATCTAGGCGGGGGGCTCACCCATTTGGAGTCCGAATCGTTCGAGTAGGCCTGGGACGCTTCCGGGATCCATGTCCAATCCGTAGCGCTGGCAGAGTTCGCCCATCACTTCCGGCTGGGCCTGTGCCGGTCCGCCGAGGTCGACGAGCTCTGAGAAGAAATGCTCGAAGCCGGCGGGTGCGATGATCTCGAGGATCCGGGCGGGCTCGTCACCGGCGTTCCAAAACGTGTGCCATTGGTCGCGGGGCTTGAAGACGAGGTCGCCCGGCCCGGCCTCGAGGACTTCCTCGCCGAGCAGCGCGCCCATGCGCCCTTCGAGCACGTAGCTGTATTCGTCCTCACGCGTATGACGGTGTAGCGGGGCCGCTAGCGCCCTCGGCGGCATCGGATGCTCGACCAGCGAGAAACCCTGGTCGGTGTCCGTGCCGTCGATCATGAACCGCACCCCGATGCTGCCGAGAAACCCCGCCTTGCCATCCTCGGGTCCAACGACCGTTGCCATCAGCTTTCCCCTCTCGTCCGCGGTTGCCTCCTCCGCGAACCTATCCGAAGGAGTCCGACGACACATCTCTAGCCGTCCGTGCTGAGTGGCGGTCCGAAAGCTCCCCGATCCCAGCTGGCCTTTGTGCCCCCGCAGGGTCCGGGTCCGAACGGATACCTATTGGGGAGGTCATATGGCCAAGGTAATCCACTGTCCCTGCGGCACCGACGTGCAAGGCGAGACCGACGACGAGCTCGTCGCCGCGGTCGAACAGCACGTCCAGGAACACCATCCAGACCAGGTCGGGAAGATGAGCCGCGAGAACATCCTCGAGGGGGCTCATGCGTCCAAGCTGTCTCTGCCACGGGACGTAGGGGACGCGTGGGACGCGACGGTACGTATCTACACCTGCCCTGCGTCGGCTGGGGTCGAAAGGTCGCTGGTTCAAATCCAGTCGCCCCGATAAGCGAAGAGGACGGTCGGAAGGGGGCCCGGAGCGGCTGCGCGGGCTGCGATCCGCCGGCTCAGTCGCGCATCGAGACCAGTCCTACGGCGGTCAGCGCGGCGTCGTACCTGATCGCCGCGCCGAGGACGAGCGGGGCATGGTCGGCCGGCGGCGCTCCGATCATCTCGAGCTTGTAGACCCGGGACTTGCGCAGGAAGCCCGCCTTGACCTGCTCGACGGCGATCTCGGCCATCGCCTGCCCGGACGCCGTCACCGCCAGGCTCTCGCCCCTCTTGTCGCGCGGCTCGACGCGCGCCTCTTTCTCTGCGTCGGCTACCACTCGCGCCTGGCGTCGGTGGTCGTGTTCATCGGGGTGATGAGCTTCGAGCGCCGGCTGACGCAGGGGTTCAATTCGGGCGACACGCTCTTGCGGATCACGGCCCTGATCCTCATGTTCGCGCCCACCGAGACCGCGCTGTCGGTGGATCGGCTGCGCCGGGCGCCAGGCCGGGTCTGGGCGTTTCCTCGGCGCGCTCCCTGGGCGCTGCGCCTGTTGCAGATCCAGCTCACCATTGTCTACCTGGCGGCTGTGTGGGCCAAGGCCCGGGGCGCGAGCTGGAACGACGGCGTCGCAACCTCCTACGCCCTGCGTGTGGGCGATCTGCAGCGGTTCGACATTCCGGCGCCCACCGACTCGATCCTGTTCATGAACGTGGCCACTTTCGGAACGATGGCTGTGGAACTGGCACTCGGCACCGCGATCTGGAATCGCACCCTCCGTCCGTTCGTGATCGCCGCCGGGATCGCCATGCACGTGTCGATCGCGCTGACCATCCGCGTGGGCTTTTTTTCGCTGGCGATCTTCGTTTGTTACATCGCCTTCATCCCGCCGACGCGCGCCAGCGCCGTGCTCACGGCCGCGCGTGATCGGGTGACTAGTCGTCGCGCCGGCCGGGCATCAGAAGGACGACGACGAAAGGAGAAGGCCATGGCCGAGGACCACGGACCTTCGATCAAAGACGACGAGCAGTACGAGTCGCTGCGTGAAGAGGGCATGAGCAAGGAGAAGGCGGCCCGGATCGCCAACACCGACCGCGAGGAGGCCGCCGACAGGGGTGGCTCGTCCCCCCCCTACGAGGAGTGGACCGTCGACGAGCTCCAAGACCGGGCGGCGGAGATCGGGATCGACGGGCGCTCGAAGATGGACAAGGACGAGCTGATCGACGCCCTACGCGACCGCGGCTGAGCGGCGGCCCGCGCGGTGTCGCCTCCGGCGCCGGGCGGGTACATTCCCCTGCCCACGGCAGATTCCAACGAAAAGGACGCAGATGCCAGACAAGGTTGACAGCTTCATCGACAAGGCCAAGGGGCGCGTCAAGGAGGCCGCCGGGGACCTGACCGGTGACAAGGGCCTGCAGCAGCAGGGCCAAAAGGAGCAGAACCGGGCCGAGGCCAAAGACGAGCTCCGCGAGGCCCAGGACACCGCGGCCGAGAAGGCGGCGGAGGTGGACCGGCGTAGCTGAGCGCCGGCGCGCTTGGGCGCCCGGCCTCGGGGTAGGGGCCGGGCGCCATGACCGAGATCCGCCGATCCGATTCCGCCGAGCCCGGCTACGGGCGCCGTCGCCACGGCACCGGCTTCACCTACCTCGGCACCGACGGGGAGCGCCTCGACGACGAGACGAGCCTGGACCGCATCCGCGAGCTCGTCATCCCGCCTGCCTGGGACGACGTGTGGATCTGCGCCGACCCGCTCGGCCACCTGCAGGCCACCGGCCGCGACGAGGCGGGCCGCAAGCAGTACCTCTACCACGAGCGCTGGCGCGAGCTACGCGACCAGGAGAAGTTCGAGCACATCGAGGAGTTCGCCCAGCTGCTGCCCGACGTCCGGCGTCGCGTGGCCCGCGACCTCGATCCCGGCAACCCCAACCGCGAGTCCGTGCTCGCCTGCGCCGTGCGGCTGCTGGATCTCGGCTCGTTTCGCATCGGCAGCGAGGACTACGCCGACGAATACGGCACCTACGGGCTCGCGACGGTGCGCAAGGAGCACGTGGTCGTCCGGGACGACGAGATCGTCTTCGACTACCCCGCCAAGCACAGCAAGCAACGGCTGCTGACCCTCCGCGACCCCGACGCCTGCGCCCTGCTGAAGACGTTGCGCCGCCGCCGGAGCGGCGGCCCCGAGCTTCTGGCCTACCGCCACCGCCGCACGTGGCACGAGATCCGCTCGGAGGACATCAACGGCTACATCCACGAGCTGGCCGGCGAGCCGTTCTCGGCCAAGGACTTCCGCACCTGGAACGCGACGCTGCTGGCGGCGGGCGCCCTGGCCGTATGGGAGGCCGAGCACGGCGATGGGGGCGACCGGGCGGCCGCGTCGCGACACGCGTGCGAGGTCACCGCCGGCGTCCTGGGCAACACCCCGGCGGTGGCCCGCAGCGCCTACATCGACCCGCGGCTGCTGGAGCGCTTCGAGGCCGGAACGTCACTGGAGGGTGCCCTGGCCGCCTTCGACGACGGCCGCCGCGACGTGTTCTCCGCCCGCGAGCAGCTCGAGCTCGCGGTGCTCGACGTTGTCGCCGGTACCTGACCCCCGGCCGTATCGACGGTCGGGGGTCAGCTACCGGTCCGTCGCCGTCACCCGCTCGGGTCCCCTTCCAGCTGACGCTTGGCGTTGGCGAGGTTGACCGGCAGCTCCCTCTTGGCCTGGCGACGGACGAGCAGACGCAGCAGTCGTCCCAGCCCATGGCCTTCGAAGTCCAGCTCGAACGTGACGCGCGAGCCGCCCTCGGCCGGCTCGATCGAGATCTGGGGGAGGGGGCGGACGGGGCCATCGATCCCCCGCAGGGCCCAGCCCCTCGGCGGATCGAACCGCGTGTATCTCACGGTCAGGGTCCGCACGCGCGGGCCCATGTGTCTGGTCACCTCGGAGAGAGACCCCTCCCCGAGCGGTCCGTCGCTGACCAGTCGCGCCTCCACGACTCCTTCCTGCCACCTGGCCAGGTTCTCCGGGTGGCTCAGGTAGGCGAAGACCGCCTCGGGCGGGCTTGCGATCTCGATGGACTCGACGATGGGCGCCATCGGTTCCGTACTCCCTCTCCTTGCGGGCCGGGCCCGCCTGCTAGAACCTCTCGAGCAGTTTCGCTCCCCCACTGATTTGAACACATCCGTCGGCCTGCGTCAACGGTGGGTTTGGACCCTGGCCGGGTCCGGCGTCGTTGGTCGGGGCGGAGGTGGGAAGCCGTCAGTCGATCGACTCCGACGGCCTGGGCACGTCGACGCTGCTGTCGAGCACCTGCACCAGACGCGGCGGTCCTTCGGCGTCGAGCTCGACCAGCCGTCCCGGGTACCACGGGCTGTCGGGGTCGTCGGGCGTCCCGAAGGTGCCTTCCTCGAACACCCACGAGCCCGGGTTGATCAGCCTCGGGCCTCCGTCGATGTTCCAGGGGATGTCCCCGTCGCTTGGATGGGGGCCCGAGCGGTGGGTGTGACCGTAGATCACGTGCTTGGCGTCGATGCCCAGGCGCGCGGTCACCGCGCCCATGGCCTGCACGCCGGCGAGAGCGAGCTGGTTGGCACGCAGATCGGAGGAGAAGGTCCCGATCCCGAGCCGGTTGAGAAACGCGATCGCAGCGGGGATCGCCACGCCGCCGAACAGCAGCGCCCGGGGCCGCGAGCTGGCGATCTTGGTCATCATGTCGGCGGAGGCCCGGGGGCCCATCTGCTTGTTGCGGTCGGCTTGGGCGAAGGCGAACGAGAACGCGTACAGCGGCGCCAGCACGTCCTCGTAGGTGGCGGGATCGGTCGGGCCCTGCTCGGGGTTGTCGGGGTCGATTCCCAGGCCCTTCTGCAGCGCGGCGGCGCCGATGTTCTCGAAGCTCGGGACGCTGGAGTGCAGGTCGAGGTAGTGGCCGTGCAGGGCGAACACGTCGTCGCGCAGCCAGAGCCCCGGGTAGGCGAGCTTGGTGTCGACATCGGGCAGCGCCTCGGTCAGGCGCGCGAGGGGACCGTCAGGCTCGGGCTGGCGGATCTGCTCGAGCGCGAGCGGCTCGGGGTCGGTGAGCAGCCGCCGCCGCTGGGGCCAGGGATCGAGCTGGTGGTCGTGGTTGCCCAGCGAGAAAACGATCTCGCCGCCGGCCATGACCTCGTTGAACTCGGCCATGATCGGCTTGACCGCGTCGAGCGTGTTCTCGACGGACCGGTCGCGCAGCTCGACCACGTCGCCGAGCAGCACCAGCCGCTCGACGTCTTCGAGCCGCTCGAACAGCAGCTCGCGGATGTGCTTCTTGCGCAGCACGTCGGTGCCCGAGCCGGAGCCGAGGTGCAGATCGGAGATGACGACGGTGCGCACGGCGGCCATCTTGTCAGGGGTCTATCCGCCGGGGCTCATCAAGCTGGCCATGCGCTGCGACAGGGGGCGCGAGAGCCGGACCGACGCCCGTTTGAGCAGCCACTGGGGCAGTACCTGCCAGCGCGGCGTGACCACGATCCCCCGGGGCCGGCGGACCGCGCTCAGCACCGCTTCGGCGACGACGTCGGGGGACGTGCCGTGCTTGCGGTACAGGTCGATCGCCTTCTGCTTGCGCTCGGCCATCTCGCCGCCGAAGGACGCCGTGGCCACGATGTTCGTGTTGATCACCCCGGGACACAGGGCGGTCACGCGGATGCCCTGGGGCGCGAGCTCGGAGTCCAGCGATTCGCTGAGCCCGACCACCGCGAACTTCGACGTCGTGTAGGGGGCCAGCCGGCCGCCGGCGATCAGGCCGAGCAGCGAGGCGGTGTTGACCACGTGGCCCGGCCGGCCCTGGGTGAGCATCCGGGGAACGAAGGCCTCGACGCCGTGCACGACGCCCATGAGGTTGACGTCGAGCACGCGCCGCCACTCGGAGATCGGGGTGTCCTGCACCTCGCCGCCGTGCCCGACGCCCGCGTTGTTGTGCAGCACGTCGACGCCGCCCTCGGCGGCGAACACCGCGTCGGCCAGGGCGGTCACGTCGTCGTGGTCGCTGACGTCGGTGCGGTAGGCAGTCGTGGTGGCCGCTCCGGCAGTGGTCGCCTCGTCGGCCACGGCGCCGACCGCCTCGGCATCAATGTCCGATAGGTGAAGGCGCGCGCCTTGGCGCGCGAACGCCAGCGCGGTTGCCTTGCCGATGCCCGATCCGGCTCCGGTGATCACGACGACGTTGTCTCGGAACTCCGTCACTTCACGCTCCCGGTCGAATCGGCGAAGGGTGGTTGTGCCCTGTGCGAGGATGCTCACCGAGGCGGGCGGCCAAACCGCCTATCGCCCGGAGGCGGTGATCGACGGGTGGCAGAGATGCACGATCGACGGGGCGCGGGTCGGCGTCCCGGGGGGATGAAGGAGCGCGGGTGAGCCAGAGCAACGGGGGGCACACACCGAGGGTGCTGGCCATCGACGCCGGGGGCACGATGACCGACACGTTCATCGTCGACGAGCACGGCGCGTTCGTCGTCGGCAAGGCCCAGACGACGCCTGACGACGAGGCCCGGGGCTTCATGACCTCCGCGCACGACGCGCTGGCCCAGTGGGACTCCGAGCCCGCCGAGGGGTTCCCCCAGATGCGCTCGGGGATATTCAGCGGCACCGCGATGCTCAACCGGCTGCTCAGCCGCCGGGGGATGGAGATCGGCTGCATCGTCACCGCCGGCCAGGAGGACTACTTCGTCCACGAGCGCGGGATCCAGACCTACCTCGGCTACCCCTACGCCGACCGCCTGCACCTTGCCACCCACTTCCACAACGAGCCGCTGGTGCCTCGGCAGCGGATGAAGGGCGTGCGGGGCCGGATCGACGTGATGGGTCAGGAGGTGCTGCCGCTGCGTGAGCAAGACGCCCGCGAGGCGGGCGCCGAGCTGCTCGACGCCGGGGTGCAGGGGATCGTCGTCAGCCTGCTGTTCAGCTACCGCTCGGCCGAGCACGAGATCCGCGTCGGGGAGATCCTGGCCGAGCTGATGGAAGAGCGCGGGGTGGAGGTCCCGGTCTTCCTCTCGGCCGAGCTGTACCCGACCCGTCGCGACCTTCCGCGGCTGAACTCGACGACGATCGAGGCCTACGCGGCCGAGCCATCGCGGGGCACCTTGCAGGAGGTCCGCGACCGCACGCGCGAGCAGGACGCCGGCTTCGAGCTGCGCGTCATGGCCTCCCACGGCGGCACGATCGGCATCGACGCCCGCGAGCTGGCCACCACCCTGATCTCCGGGCCGATCGGGGGCGTGGTCGGCGGCCAGTTCCTCGCCGAGCGCCAGGGGCTGGGCAACGTGCTGTGCACCGACATCGGCGGCACCTCGTTCGACATTGCCCTGATCACCGACGGCCACTACGAGGTCACCCCGACGCCCGACGTGGCGCGGTTCGTACTCAACATGCCGCTGGTCAAGATCGACTCGGTGGGCGCGGGCACGGGGTCCTTCGTGCGGATCAACCCGAACTCCAACCGCCCGGAGCTGGGCCCGGATTCGGCCGGCGCGTCGATCGGTGTCTCGTGGCCGGAGTCGGGGCTTGAGACGGTGTCGGTCACTGATCTCAACGTCGTGCTGGGCCGAGTGAACCCCGACTTCTTTCTCGGGGGCGACGTGCAGCTGGACCGCGATATCGCCTACCGCGAGGTGCAGCGCCAGGTCGCCGAGCCGCTCGGGCTCGGCGTCGAGGAGGCAGCGGCCGGGGTGATCGAGCTGTTCGAGCAGACACTGCGCAACGAGGCGGTGGGGCGGATCCTCGGCAAGGGCTACTCGCCCGCCGACTACGCGCTGCTGTGTTACGGCGGCGGCGGGCCGCTGCACGTGGCCGGGTACACGGCCGGCGTGCCCTACCGCGAGGTGCTGGTCCCGGCCTGGGCTGCCGGGTTCTCGGCCTTCGGCTGCGCCTGCGCGGACTTCGAGTACCGCTACGACCAGACGATCGACATGCCGATCGAGCCGAACCAGGACGAGATGGAAAAGGCGGGCATCGCGATCATGGTCACCGGCGCCTGGCTGGGGCTGCAGGACCGGGTGGCCGACGAGTTCGCCAAGTCCGGGGTCGAGCGGGAGGACATCGTCTGGACCCACGTGGTGCGGATGCAGTACTTCGGCCAGCTCAACGACCTGGAGATCGTCTCGCCGCACCTCGAGCTCGAGGACGACACCCACCTCGACGAGCTGATCGCCGCCTTCGAGGACGCCTACGGCAAGCTGTACGCCAGCTCGGCCAAGTCGCCGGAGCTCGGGTACCTGATCACCCAGGCGGTCGTGAAGGGCTCGACGCCGATCGAAAAGCCCACCCTCCCCGAGCTCGAGAAGGTCTCGGGCAGCCCGCCGGTGCGCGAGACGCGCGACGTGTGGTGGGACGACGGCTTCGTGGAGACGGCGATCATCGACCTCGACGCCGTCCAGGCCGGCCACCGCATCGAGGGCCCGGCCATCTGCGAGCACGTCGCCACGACGTTCGCGATCCCGCCCGACCGGGCCGCCTGGCTCGACGAGCGCCAGATCTTCCACCTGGAGACGTCATGAGAACACCCGCCCGGGCACCGCAGGCGGCCGCCGCCACGACCACGCACGAAAGGGGCTGAGCCATGGCCATCGTCGACGCCACACGCGATCTCGAAAAGCAGGTCGCCGATCGCCGGCCGATCGGCTGGGACGGTGCGACCCTGCGCGAGATGCTCACCGAGTCCGAGCGGCTTTTCGCCGACACGGGCCGCTTCCGGGGCATCGAGGACCTGACGCTGATGGCCGAGGATCCGATCGGCTACGAGAAGCTGTTCGCGCGGCTGCGCGGTGGACTGGTCTCGGCCCGCGAGACGGCGCTGAACATCTCGGCCTCGCCGATCGTCCGCGAGCTGGGCGAGCTGTGCTTCGCCCTGTACACGCCCGACGGCGACTCGATCGCCCTGTCGACGGGGATCATCGTCCACGTCCACACGATGTCCGACGCGATCAAGTGGATGGTCCGTCAGGACTACGAGACCAACCCGGGCATCAAGCCGGGTGACATCTTCGCCAACAACGACCCCTCAATCGGCGACGTCCACAACGCCGACGTGCAGACCTTCGTTCCCATCTTCTGGGAGGGCGAGCTGATCGCCTGGGCCGGTGGCGTCACCCACGTGCTCGACATCGGCGCCTCCACGCCGGGCGGCGTGCCGGTCGGCCCGACCCACCGCCTCGACGACGGCTTCGACCTGCCGTGCATGAAGATCGGCGAGAACGACGAGCTGGCGCGCTGGCATCTCGAGCGTTGCGAGAAGCAGACCCGGGCGCCGATGTACTACCTGCTCGACGAGAAGACCCGGCTGGCCGGCTGCCACATGATCCGCGACGCGGTGGAACGCGTGGTCTCCGAGGAGGGCATCGACCGCTTCAAGCTGTTCTCCCACGAGGTCATCGAGGAGGGGCGGCGCTCGTTCAAGTCGCGCATCCGCCAGATGACCGTGCCTGGCCGCTACCGCTCGGCCGCGTTCATGGACATCCAGTTCGCCGACAAGCAACAGCTCCCGGCGCGGGCCCGCAAGGACTTCGTCATGCACGCGCCCTGGGAGGTGTCGATCGGCGGCTCGGGCGACTACGCCCTGTCGCTCGACGGAGCCTCGTCGTGGGGCTGGCACTCGATGAACTGCACCCCGTCGGGGATGCAGGGCGCGATCTGGGTGATGTTCACCCAGACGCTGATCTGCGACGACAAGGTCAACGACGGCGCCTACTACGCGGTCAAGACCGACTTCCCCGAGAACACGATCGCCAACATGGGCGCCAACGAGGGCTCGACCGGGATCGCCTGGGCCTTCCTGCAGCCGGCGTTCACCGGCTACCCGCGCACCCTGTCGCGGGCGCTGCAGTCGCGCGGGTTCATCGAGGAGGTCATCGGTGCCTACTCGGTCTCGGGCAACGTGATCCAAGGCGGCGGCATCGACCAGTACGGCAACAGCTCGGCGATCATGAACTTCGAGATCGCCGCCCAGGGCATGGGGGCCAAGTACGTGCTCGACGGCACCGACACCGCCGCGGCAATGTTCAACCCCGAGGGCGACGCGGGCGACGTGGAGATGTGGGAGCTGATCACCCCGATGATCTACCTCTCGCGCCGCCTGAAGGCCAACACCGCCGGCTACGGCCGCCACCGGGGTGGGTCGAGCTTCGAGAGTTTGCAGATGGTCTGGAACACCCCGTTCTGGGAGCTGCAGAACCTCGGCTGCTCGCGGATGTTCACCTCCGCCGGTCTGTTCGGCGGCTACCCCGGGTGCGCGGGCTACGTGCACAACATCCGCGGCGCGGACCTGATCGAGCGGGCCGAGCGCGGCGAGGCCTACCCGGTGACCGACGGCCGCTTCGACGACCCGGCCCTGATGGCGATCGAGGGCGAGCGCGAGTTCCGGGCCGACGACTTCACCACCCTGCAGCCCTTCGAGCAGGGCGACCTGTACATGTCGGTCATGAAGGGCGCGGGCGGTTTGGGTGACCCGCTGCTGCGGCCCGCCGAGGCGGTCAAGCGTGACGTCGACGAAGGCCACCTGCTGCCCGAGTACGCCGAGAAGGTCTACGCCGTGTCGGACCGCGATGCGGCTCGCGAGGAGCGGCTGGAGCGGGCCGGGAGCGTGCAGGACTGGTGGGACGGACAGCGCCAGCGCCTGCTCGACGGCGAGTTGATCGAGCCGGTGCGGGTGGCGTACGCGGAGTCGATGAAGCTCTCGGGCCGCTGGGCCGCCGAGTTCCGGGGCTTCTGGGACCTGCCCGAGGACTTCGAGGTGGCCGCCCCGACGCCGAACGTCGCGGTCCACAAAGCCCCGAAGGGCAAGACCACCCCGGCCGAGTCAGCCGCGGCCTGGCTGGAGGCCAGCGTGGTCGACGAGATCGAGCAGCCAACGGCCGCCGGCAAGCCGATGGAAGACGAGACGCTGGAGGCGATGCTCGACGAGCGCCTCGACCGCCGCACGGTCAAGGACATCCAGTCCGGCTACAAGGACCCCGGCCGCTTCGACGTCTGGGTCCGGGTGCTCCAGGGCCGCGTCGACTGGGACGACCCGATCGTCCTGCCGGTGGGGGAGGGGCTGAACATCGTCCGCCGCTCAGGCGACGGCGAGCTGGTCATCCGCTGCGACTGCGGCCACGACTTCTGCGCCCACGACGAGAACTGGAAGATGTCGGCCGCCCTGATCGTCCGCGATGACATCGCCTCCCTGCGCGAGATCTACCCGGCCAACGCCCACTGCGACCCCGAGTGGATGGAGCTGCGCGAGTTCATCTGCCCCGGCTGCGCCCGCCTGCTGGAGACCGAGGCAGTGATCCCCGGCTACCCGGTCGTCCACGAGTTCCTGCCCGACGTCGAGGGGTTCTACCGGGGGTGGCTCGGCCGAGAGCTCCCCTGACGGACGCTCGCCTCCTTCTGCTGCACCTCTGGCCCGCTCGCCTCCTCGATGTGTACGCCGGCGGTGGTGCACAAGGAGCCGAGCGGCCGGACGGGTTGAGCAGGGAACGGCGGCCCGCAACGTGCGCCACCGGCGCCGCTACCGGTCACGTCCGTTCAGCCGCCGGCTGAGCCCCAGATCAACGGGCGGGTGACCGGGGGCACCGCCCGCCAGGGTCCCCGCTGCAGGTCCACGTTGGCGAAGCTGCCGCGCAGCAGCGACGCGGTGTCGCGGTCGCAACGACAGCCGGCGGCGAAGGCGCGCCACGGTCGCCGGACCAGCCGCTGCAGGCGGGCTGCCCATGGCGTCTCGGAGACGACGTGCTCGATGAACAGCAGCCGGCCACCCGGGGCGAGGACGCGCTGGATCTCGCGAACGGCCGCCTGCGGGTCGTCCACCGTGCACAGCACCAGCGTCACGACCACCGTGTCGAAGCTGCCGTCTTCGAACGGGAGGTCCTGGGCGTCGGCGGGCACCACCTCCGCGGCGCGCTCGGCCTTGCGTGCCCGTTGGCGCAGCTGGTTGTCCATCGCCTTCTCGGGGTCGGTGAGCACCAGCGTGTCGAGGTCCGGCGGGTAGTGCTCGAGGTTCAGGCCCGTCCCGGCGCCCAGTTCTAGCGTTCGCCCGCGAGCGGCCGACAGCACCGAGCTACGGCGCTCGGCCATCCCCGCCCGCTCTCCGAGCCACAAGCCAGCGTCGTAGGCCCGGGCAAAGATCTCGTCCCAGGCGCCGGGGCTCCCGGCCACCGGCTCGGTGCATCCTCCTTCGACTATCTGGTTGTCGGCCATCGGCAGCGGATCCTCTTCTGCGGATGATGCCGGTTCCACCCCACCCCCACATCCTCATCGTGCACCTGCACCGGGGTCGCCTCCTCGATCGGTCCGTCGGCGGTGGTTCGCGAGGAGCTCAGCGGCCAGATGGTGTCTGAGCAGGAGCCGGGCGTTGGCGCCGGGGTTCAGCCGACGCGGTCGAGCGCAGCGACCACTCGGCGGCCGTAGGCGCCGCCGAACAGGGCGGCGTGGACCAGTAGCGGGTAGAGCTGGTAGAGCGGAACGCGCTCGCGATGCCCGTCGGCCAGCGGGTGGACCTCCGCGTACGCGCCAAACACCCGCTCCGAGAACCCCCCGAACAGCCGCATCATGGCCAGGTCGATCTCGCGGTGGCCGCCGTAGGCCGAGGGGTCGATCAGGACCGGGCCGCCGTGCTCGTCGGTGATCGCGTTGCCTGCCCACAGGTCGCCGTGCAGGCGGGCCGGGGGCTCGGGCGGGCCGCAGAGGGTGTCGATCCGCTCGCAGACCGACTCGACGCCAGCGCGGGTGGCGGTGTCGAGCCCGCCGGAGCGCTCGGCTTCGCGGGCCATCGGCGCCAGGCGGCGGGTGGTGTAGAAGGTCGGCCAGTCGTCGGCCGGGGTGTTGTCCTGGTGCAGGGGGCCGATGAGGTTCGGAGCCTCGCGGCCGAAGGTCTCCGGGTGGGCCTGGTGCAATGCGGCGAGCTCGCGGCCCAGCCGCTCGTCGTGGTCGGCGGCAGGCGGACCGCTGCGGATCCACTCCAACGCGAGAAACGGCGGCTCGGTGCCGTGGGCGAGCACTTCCGGCAGCCGCAGGGCGCCGGCGCTCTCGAGCCAGCGCAGGTCATCGGCTTCGACGGCGAACGCGCCGGCCGAGGCGTCCGCCCGGTGCTTCACGAACACCGAGCGCCCGTCGTCGAGCTCCAGACCCAGGGCGGCGTTGATCGAGCCGCCGCCCAGCGACGTCACCTCGTGCGCCGTTGCTCCGAGCGCCTGCTCGGCCGCCGCGACCACGGCGGCGACGCCGGCCCCGCCGCCGGACTGGCTCACGGGCGGTCGGGGTCGGCGAGCAGCTCGTCCAGCAGCCCCTCGCACGCGGCCTGCACCTGGTCGAGCACCACCTCGAAGCCCCGCTCGCCCCCGTAGTAGGGGTCGGGGACCTCGGCGTCGTCCGGCGCGTCGGGGTCGTAGCTGCGCAGCAGCCGGACCTTCGCCGCGGCTTCGCGGTCCGGGGCCATGGCCACCAGGTCACGGTGGTTGGCGCGGTCCGCGGCGAGCACGAGGTCGAACCGCTCGAAGTCGTCGGCGGTGAACCGGCGGGCGCCGCCGGCGAGCTCGATGCCCCGCTGGGCGGCGGCGTCGGTCGCGCGCTCGTCGGGCGGGTGGCCGACGTGCCATCCGCCGGTACCCGCGCTGTCGATCTGCACCCGGTCGGTGACGCCGCGCTCGGCCACCAGCGCGCGCATCACGCCCTCGGCCGTGGGCGAGCGGCAGATGTTGCCGAGGCAGACGAAGCACAGGCGGATCGGGTCGGCCATGGGCGACAGGGTGCCAGCCGCCGCGGCTCGCCGTCGTCGCGATCGCGCATGGTCCACCGACCGCCCGGGTACCCGCAGTTCGGAGGAGCACCGCGAGGCTCCGGAGCTACTGGGGGAGGTCACGATGGGTGCCGACACGCTGAGCGCGCTGGACGCCGGGTTCCTGCACATCGAGGAGGGCGGCACCGCCCACCAGCACATCGGTGGGGTCCTCGTCCTCAAGGGCAGGGCGCCCAGCACCGCCGATCTGCGCGCGCTCGTCGGCTCGCGCCTGGACCAGGTGCCCCGCTACCGCCAGAAGCTCGCCTGGCCGCCCGCCGGGCTCGGCCGGCCCCGCTGGGTCGACGACCGGTTCTTCGACCTCGACCACCACATCCGCCGCACCGAGAACAGCGACCCGGGCGGTCAGGCGGGCCTGCAGGCGATCGCCGATCGGTTCTTCTCGATCAAGCTCGACTACGACAAGCCCCTCTGGGAGATGCTGATCGTGCCGGTCGGCGCCGCTGCGTCGGCCGTCCTGCACAAGACCCACCACTGCCTCGTCGATGGGGTGGGGGGCATCGACGTGATGGCGGTCCTCGTCGACGCGGAGAAGTCCCCCGACGACGGCGATGGCGAGTCCTCGGAGTGGTCGCCCGACGACGAGCCCTCGGGCCTGAGCCTGGCGGCCGACGCCGTGGTCGACCGCGTCACCGCGCCGCTGGGCGCCGCCCGCTCGGCCGCCGGCGCGGTCACCAGCCCGATCGAGTCTGCCGAGCGAGCGGCCCGGACGGCCGTCGGGGCCGGCAAGAGCCTTGTCTCGCGCCTGGATCCCGCGCCGCCGAGCCACTACAACCGCACGATCGGGCCCCACCGGATCCTGCGCTGGACCCACGTCGAGCTCGACCGCGTCAAGGACATCAAGGCCACCGCAGGCGTCACCGTCAACGACGTGGTCCTGGCCGTGGTCAGCGGGATGGTTCGCCGGCACCTCGACCGCCTCGGCGCGCTGCCCGACGGGGGCACGCTCACCGTGCAGGTGCCGGTCAGCGTCCGCGCGGAGCAGGACGGGGGCAACGCGATCACCAACGTCTTCTGCGACCTGCCCATCAACGAGCCCGACCCGGTCGCCCGGCTCCGGCGGATCAGCGGAGAGATGGATCAGCTCAAGGGGGGCAGCGAGGCGATGGGCGCGCAGGCGATGATCGGGATGATGGACTTCGCCCCGCCGGTGCTCGCCGCTCAGGCCTCCCGGCAGTTCGTCTCCGAGGAAATGTTCAACTTCACGGTCACCAACGTCCCGGGACCGCAGATGCCCCTGTACTTCTGTGGGCGCGAGCTGGCCGAGATCGTGCCGGTCCTTCCCCTGTTTCCCAAGCACGCCTTTGGCGTGGCGATCCTCAGCTACAACGGCAGCCTGTGCTTCGGGCTGCTCGGCGAGCGCCAGATCATGGCCGACCTCGACGAGCTCGTCGACGACCTCTCGGAGTCCGTCGACGAGCTCGAGGAAGCGCTCGGCCAGTAGGCGCGTCCCGCGACGCGTCTTCCGGGCTCAGCGGTTGAAGAGCCCGCCGAGGGCGTCGGCCGCCTGGCTTTGGGTGTTGGTCGAGGTGGTGGCCGCCTTGACCCGGCCCTCGGACGGCTGGATGAGCACCCAGCCCTGACCGCTGAACGCGATCTGGATCTCCTCGCCGGAGGTCTTGCCGATCATCGACTTGAGGTTCACGTCGGCCTTGATCGTCGACGAGACCCCG
>JBPCPM010000039.1:0-3250 GCA_050999155.1 Solirubrobacterales bacterium | reverse complement strand
CACCGGGACCGGGCGCCTCCTGCGCTCCACTCCCGGAGCCGGTGACCGTGATCTCTTCGGCAAGCGCCGGACCAGCGGTGGAGAGCACGAGCACGGCGGCAGTGACGAAACCGGCGCTGAGACTTGAAGTACGCAATGGGATCTCCGGAAGACGAGGCTCCCGCAGGGGTGCGGGGGCCGGGACAAGGTGAGCCACACCCTCTCCCATCCCGTGAGCCAACCGCAAGGGTGGCTCGAGTGTCGGGTCACCGCGCCTGGGCGGCTCGATCGACCGCGGTGCCGAGGTCGTGGATCGGTCAGTCCGTGCGGGGCGGTGCGATCGCACAGCGGCAGCCACGTCTCCTCAGGTCTCCACTTCCAGATGTGGGCCTGGGTGCGATAAGCGTCGCTGAAGGTGTTCGTGGCTCGTCCGTGGTCAACCGACGGTCTTCCAGCGGACGCCGTCGACGCTGACGTCCTGGCGGTAGGCGTCGAGCGTCCGTCCGCTGTAGCGGACCAGGGACGCGGCAGCCGCCAGCTGCGACTTGTCGATCATGCCGTCGGCCTCGATGGGCGTGGTGGCAACCGCGGGAAGAGAAGTGTCGGCATCATGATCCTCCCGTAGTCGGAGGAACAGCGAACACCGACCCTGCAGCCGGCGATTGGAGACATGGGGCAGGCAATCGATGGACGGGCGATCCTCGTGGGGCGGCGCGAACCTGTGGTCATGACGGCCTGGAGCGACGGACTGACCCTTGCCGACGTCATCGTGTCGCTGTCCCTCGATCAGTATCCCGTCGAACCCACGGTCGGCCGGCTGCGGCACGTCTATGGTGACGTCCCGTTCGCCGTGCTGCGCATGCCGGCACTGCCCGCCAGCCCCGGCTTGTACCTGTGGTGCTTGTCTGGAGCGCCCGTGTACGTCGGCCAAACCAGAGGGACATTGCGCTCCCGTCTCGGGCCGAACAGGTACTCGCGAATCTCGACGTACAACACCTACGCACGGGAACCCGGGAGGGCCAACGGCGGTCAACAGACGAACTGCCGGATCAACGGGCTGGCCAACGTCGCGCTACGTGCCGGCCAGGAACTTACGCTCCGGTACCGGGTGACCGCTGCAACGGACGCACTCGAAGCCGAAGCTGAGTGGATGCGCTGGACGGCCTGCCGCCATGGAACCGTCAGGACCGTCGCTAGCGCCAATCCGGCGGTATGGGACGGCGGTCGTGCCGGTGCGCCCGGTGCGTTAGGAACCAGGGGGGCGTTCGCGTCGAACGTCAGCCAAGTGACGCATCACGAGGCCGAGGTTCTGTCGGCAGGTCTACGGCGTCGACAACGACCTTCGGCTCGCGCAGCGGCTTGTACAGCTGGCGACGGTCAGGACGAGCTCGAGGGCGAGGCGGTGGCGGCGTGGGTCGCCCGGTCGGCGCCGCCGCCCTTGCTGATCTGTGACACAGACAACCTGGCCACGGCGCTGTGGTGCCGGCGCTACCTCGGTTCGCCGGCGCCGCAGTTCCTGCGACGGGCCGCCTTCCGGCCCCCGGTGCTCTACCTCCTCACCACGCCCGAGGGCGTCGACTTCCACCAGGACGGCCGTCGCGACGGCGAGCACCTGCGATGGGAGATGACCGACTGGTTCCGCGTGACCCTTGCCGACCAGCCGGTCCCGTGGGTCGAGGTGATGGGCCCTCTCTGACGTCACCTGCCCGCAGCTGCCTTGCGCCCCGATGAGCCAGCTCCTCGAACCGGGCGGCGTCGAGCTGGTCGGCCCGGAGCTGGAGGCGGTAGCCGCGCCCGATGGTCACGAGGATCGTGGGCGGCGCGCCCCGAGCGCGGCCAGGTTCCAGAGCGGCCCGGAGCCGGGCCACGTAGGCGTGGAGGGTCCGTTCGGCGCTGCGAGGCGGGTCACCGGCCCACACCCCCTCCACCAGCGCGTCGACGGACACGACCGCGTTGGCCCGGGTGAGGAGGTGGGCGAGCACGAGGCGCTCCTTCGGCCCACCCACAGCGGTCGGCCCGTCGGCATCGACCACTTCGAGCGGCCCGAGCACCCGGAAGCCGAGGCCCTGCGCAGCAGGCTCGTCCGGCAGCGGCTCCCAGTCGACCTCGCACGCCGTCGCCGGCTCGGATGTCCCTTGCAGGACGACCTGCCGGGCCGGGCCGAACCGGTGGTTCCCGGCGTCGGCGGCGACCATTCCGCACCGCCGCCGAGCACAGTGTGCGGCCGACGTTCGTCGCCGCGCACAGCCCGGCCGCCTCCTCGACGGCGCGGCCCCGGAGGTCGCCACCGTCCCACGCTGCGTCGCCCACGCTCACGCCGATGCGCACACCGACGGGCGGACCGCCAGGACGGTTGCGTCGCTCGATCTCCTGCTGGACGGCCGCAGCGCAGCGCAGTGCCGCGCCGGTGTCGGTGAACCCCGCGAGGACGCCGTCGGCCGTCGGGCGAACCACGTTGGCCCCGTGGTCCTCCAGCACGGTGGTGACGAGCGTGCCATGCTCGGCCTCGAGCACGCCGGCGCGGCCTCCTCCGGCACCGAGCCGCACGGCCGTCGAGCCGGCGAGTTTGGTGCAGAGCACGGTCCAGGGCTCGACCGGTGCGCTGGTCGCGGCCATCGGGCGGACGTTACGCCGCTGCGGGCCCGGCGTCGCCTCGATCTCGCGCTCCGGCGGCGTCCCCTCCCGAGCATCGGCCGGGTCGTGGTGGCCGGACGCGCTCATCGGGGTGAGCGTCGTCGCTGCCGGTTGCAACCCGGTTGCAACCGGCCCCGGGGAATTGCGCTCGCCGCGCGCTGCGCGCCGGCCCGAGGCCGTCGAACCGGGAACGTGCCAGGTCAGGGGACCGCTCCCACCGCGTGGCAGCCTCCCAACCGCGCTGCAACGGGGCGGGCGACTCGTCGCGCGGCGTGGCAATTGACCCAGTCCTCGGTAGATTTCATATCTACTCTTGCCACGATGCCTACGTAACGTAAGGTGGAGTCGGTCCGGCAGCGTGGGCACGACGCCTTCGCCGCACCCCTCCCCGACACGACAGGGTCTCCATGAGCACCGACGGCACCGCCCTCTTCCCGTTGGCGGAGATCGAGCACAACGGCCAGGTGCGGGCGAAGGACCGCAACGTCGATGTTGCCGGGGGTGACGGCATCGGGATCCTGTGCGACCTCATCGACGACGAGATCGCCACGTGGTCCCAGCAGTTCAAGCTGGGGTTGCGCCCCTATGACCTCGCTGACCCCGAGCTCGTGGCCGACCGCGCCTTCCGCAACCTGAC
>JBPCPM010000165.1:0-35841 GCA_050999155.1 Solirubrobacterales bacterium | reverse complement strand
CGGCCGGCGGGAGTGCGGGCCGGCCTGGCCCGCGGGGTCTCGTTCTGCCTGCTGCTGGGGGCGCTGGCGGTGGCGCTGGCCGACGGGCCGCCGGTCCTGCTGGCGGTCCTCGTCGCCCTGTTCGTTGTCGACCACGTCGCCGGGCTGGTCCGCTCCGACCGGCGCACCCTCCACGACTTCGCCGGGGCCAGCCGGGTGGTCGACGCACCCGAGCCGCCGCAGGAGGTCCGCCCGCACCGCCACAGCGGCAACGGGCACACCAAGGTCCGGGTCAGCGCGGAGTGACTGGGGACGCAGGCCCGCGGCCAGCCGCGCCCGGCCGGCTCAGCCGTCGGAGAACTTGTAGCCGACCCCCCGCACCGTGACCACGAGCTCGGGGTCCTGGGGATCGCGCTCGACCTTCTGGCGCAGGTTGGAGATGTGCACGTCGCACGCCCGCACGTCGCCGAAGAAGTCGGTCTGCCACAGCTCCTCCATGATCTGGCGCCGGGAGAAGACCTGGCCGGGATGCTCGGCCAGCAGCCGCAGGACCTGGAACTCCGAGCGGGTGAGGTTGGTCGGCTGGCCGCGGACCGATACCAGGTGCCGCGCGAGGTCGATCGAGACCGTCTCGGTGTCGACCCGGGTGCCCTGGTGGGTGTGCGACCGGTCGAGCTCGCGGCGGCGTAGCTGTGCGCGCACCCGGCCGAGGAGCTCGCGGACCGAGAACGGCTTGGTCACGTAGTCGTCGGCGCCGACCTCGAGCCCGACGACCTTGTCGACCTCGGCGTCCTTGGCCGTCAGCAGGATGATCGGGACCGGGCTGCGGGCTCGGACATCACGGCAGATGTCCAGGCCGCTCTTGCCGGGCATCATGATGTCGAGGATCAGCAGGTCGAAGTTTTCGTCGCCGAGCTTCTGCTCGGCGTCCGAGCCGTCGGCGGCCTGGCCGACCTCGAACCCCTCCTGGCGCAGGGCGTAGGCGACGGACTCGCGGACCGAGGGTTCGTCGTCGGCTATGAGGATGCGTCCGTTGGTCATGCGACAGGGGTGGGGCTGTGGTGACCCAACGGCAGGCGGACCCAGAACGTGGAGCCCTCGCCCGCGGACGATCGGACGCCGATCTCGCCGTCCATGGCCGAGACCATCCGCTTGGCGATCGCCAAGCCGAGGCCGAAGCCCTCGCGGTTGCGGGAGTCCTCACCGCGGAAGAAGCGCTCGAACACGCGAGGCTGCTCGGCCGGCGGGATGCCGGTTCCTGTGTCCTGGACTTCGATCATGACGTGGTGGGTGCCCTCCTGGCGCCCGCGGACGGTGACGACCCCGGGCGGATCCGTGTGCTTGAACGCGTTCGACACCAGACCTATCAACACCTGCCGAAGCAATACCGGATCGCCGTTGGCGGCAAGATCATCGGGGAGGTCCAGGCGGACCTCCAGGCCGGGCGGCGTCTCGGCGTGGGCCAGCGCCTCGCGCGCGGCCACCGGGATGTCGACGACCCCGGACTCCCCCCGGTCGACGTTCTCCCACCGGGCGAGGGTCAGCATCGCGGTGATGATCCGCGTCAGGCGGTCGGTGTCCTCGGTCAGCCGGTCGAGGAACATCTCCCGCGCGTCGGGGTCGTCCTTGGCCCCGTCCTGGAGGACCTCGACGGTGGTGCTGATCCCGGCGATGGGATTGCGCAACTCGTGGGCGGCGTTGGAGACGAACTCGCGCTCGGCTCGTTCGCGACGCAGCTCGGCCGTGCGATCGCCCACGGCGGCCAGGACGGCCTGCTCGGCCGGCAGGTCGCGCACGTGGACACCGTAGATCCGGTCGCCGACCTCGAGGTCGGGCTGCTCGGCCTTGCCCCGGTCGGCCGCCCGGCGCAGCAGCGGCTGGAGCTCGGTCACCGGCGAGCCCCGGTGCAGCAGCCGCTCGCCTGCTGGGTTGGTGAAGCGCAGCTCGCCGTCGTAGCCGACGACGAGCACCGCGTCCCGGAGCCCGGCGAAGATCGTCGAGAGCTTGTCGCGCTCGGACGAGAGCACGTTGAAGCTGTCGCGCAGCGCCTCGCGCATCCCGTCCAGCGCGTGGCTCAGGTCGCCGATCTCGTCGTGCCATGTCTCGCCCAGCGGGGTGTCGAGCCGGCCTGCCTCCATCTCCTCGGCGGCCAGGGCCAGTCGCCGTACCCGGCGGGCGATCAGGCTGGCGACGAGCACGCCGATCACGATGGCCACCCCGACGGCGATGCCAAGCGCCGTGAGCGCGTCCCGGCGCAGCTGGGGCAGGACCCCCTCGAACTCTCGCAGGCCGTCGAGCCGGGTCAGCAGCGCCCCGTCGACGCGTCCGTCGCGGCGGATCGGGAAAGCCTCGACGATCGGGCCCTCGTCGGAGATGTCGTTCTCGTACGCGCTCCCCTCCAGCGCCACCTTCACGGCCTGCTCCTGGTTCTCGACGCTGGTGAAGTCGATCCCCTCGATCCGCGAGCGCGTGATGGGGTCTCCGACCGTGTCGGTGACCCACAGCGTGAAGCCGTTGAACCGGCGCGACTCCCGGTTGACGATCTCCCGGCTTCCCGAGCGGCCGGTGTCGCCCAGCTCCCGGGCGATCCGCACCGTCCGTCCGACGGCGATCTCCGCGGCGCGCTCGTTGAGCACCTTGCCGCTCTGGTCGGTGACGAACAGAAACGCGGCCGTCGCCGTGATCAGCCCGACCAGGGCGAACGCCGCCGCCAGCCACCACCGCATGCCGATCCGCCGGCCGCGAGGCCGCAGGCGTCGTCCACGAAGTCCTTGCTGCATACCGCTCATTCTGCCCAATCGCTTCCGCGTGCCCGTCGGGCCCGCTCAGGGGGCCGGCACGCGGGTGCGGGCAGACAGCACCGGTTCGAGGCGGAACATCAGTGCTTCGAGCGCCAGCTCCTCGTTGACGTTGAGGTCCAGCCGGCGCCGGGTTTCCGCGACCATCAGGGCACCATCGCGGGCGGCGCCGGGGTCGAGGCCCGCCGCCGCGGCGCCGAGGGCCTCGAGCCGGTCGACGTTGAACGCATGGATCTCGGCCCCGGCCGCGCACACCCCGAGGTCGCGGACCCACCGGGCCAGCAACGCCAGGGCCAGGCCGAGCGTGTCCGTGCGCCGCCGGCGTTCGGCCCGCTTGGCCAGCTCCTGCGCCTCGCGCTCGAGCCGCCGCGACTCCCGGCTGCGCGACGGGAGGTCGCCGAGCTCGACCTGCAGCCGCTGCTGGGCCTCGTCGGCCGCCTGGCGCCCGACCGCGGCTGCCTCGCTGACGATCTGCCCCCAGGGCGCCGACGCAGCATTGCCCGTGGAAAGTGCGGTTCCGATCTGCTCGATCGACGCCCGGAGCCCTCGGCCCTCGGCCGTCAGTAGGAAGCGGGCGCGCCGCAGATCCCCTCCGGCCAGCCGTGCCGCGGCCTGGCGCTCGGCGCCGTCGACGCCGAGGTCAGCGAGCTGCTCATCGATCGCCGCGACCGACAGCGGTGCGAAGCGGGCGTGGGCGCAGCGCGAGACCACGGTCTCCAGCAGCGCCTCGGGCTCGGAGCTGACGAGCAGGAAGTGGGCAAAGGCCGGTGGCTCCTCGAGCGTCTTGAGCAGCGCGTTCTGGGACTCCTCGCGCAGGGCGTGGGCCTCATCGACGACGAAGACCCGGCGGGCGCCCTCGAACGGCCGGAAGGCGGCCTGGCGGATGATCTGCTCGCGGACGGTCTCGACGAGGTGCTGGGTGCCTGGGGGCTCGAGCCATACGAGGTCGGGGTGCGGCGAGGGGACGACCAGCGCGCGGCGACGCGTGTCGTCAGGGTCGGGGGCCTCGGCGGCCAGCAGCTCGGCGGCGAACGCGCGGGCGGCCGCGGCCTTGCCGGTGCCCGCCGGGCCCTCCAGCAGGTAGGCGGCCACCGGACCGCTGCGCAGCGCGCCCACGAGGGCCGCGAGCGCGGCAGGCTGCGGGCCGAGCGTGGCGGCCAAGCGCTGCTCGGCGTCGCTCACGCCGGTCCCCCGGCGCGCTGATCGATGATCGCCGCCACCGACGCGGCCACCTGGTCGGTCGTGGCCGTCCCGTCGACGGCGACGATCCGGGCGGGGTGGGTGGCGGCGAGCTGCCGGTAGGCAGCGGCGACGCGCTCCTGCAGGGCCGCGCCCTCGCCTTCGAAGCGGTCCGGGCCGGATCCCGCGCGGGTCGCGGCGATCTCCGGGTCGACGTCGACGAGGATCGTCAGCCCGGGCTGCAGGCCGCCGGTCGCCTCGTCGCACAGACGCTGGACGCGCTCGGCGCCCAGCCCTCGGCCGGCGCCCTGGTAGGCGACCGAGGAGTCGGTGAAGCGGTCGCAGATCACGGTGAGCCCCTCCTCCAGCGCAGGGCGGATCCGCTCGGCCACCAGCTGGGCCCGGGCGGCGCAGAACAACAGCAGCTCGGCCGTCGGGTCGACCGCCACGGCCGGGTCGATGAGCACCTCGCGCACCCGTTCGCCGACCGGCGTGGACCCGGGTTCGCGGACCAGCAGCGCGCGGTCGCCCAGGCGCTTGGCGAGCAGGGCGGCCTGGGTGCTCTTGCCCGAGCGATCGATCCCCTCGAAGGTGACGAACATCTCCCGCCAGCGTATGCGCTCGGCACTCCGGCCGCCGACGTGACGCCGGCGGGTTGCTGCGCCGGCCAGGCAGCCCGACCGGTGGGTCAGCTCGAGCGCGAGCCGGCGGTCTTGGCCGGCTTCTTCGCGGCCTTCTTGCCGCGCGAGGCCTTGATCGTCTTCTTTGGCGACGAGTCGATGCCGTCGTCCGCCGCCTTGGCGGCCTTCTTGGCCTTGGTCGCGGCCTTCTTGGCCTTGTCGGCCGCCTCGCGGGCGGCCAGGCGCTCGGCGCGCTTTGCCCGCATCTCGACCATCGAGGGACAGTCGTCGTTGAGGCACAGGTTCCAGGGGCGCCCGCGGAACGGCATCACCTTCAAGCGCGGATGCTGCTCGCAGATCGAGCACCGCTCCTCGAGCCGGAACACGTCGCCGCGCTGGGGCAGCGGGAAGGTCTGGTCGCACGCGTCCGGGTCGTCGGGAGCCCAGCCCTGACAGCCCACGAACCGCTTGCCGGACTTCTTGGCCCGGATGATCCGCAGCATGTTCACCGAGCCGTCGTCCTGCTTGCGGCCCTTTTGCTCACAGACGATGCACGGGCCGAGGATCCGGTCGAGATCCATGCCCTTCCAGATCTCCTTGGCGAGATCCTCGCGGTGCTCGTCGATGCCGCCGTAGGTCTTGTGCAGCATCTCGCGCGAGGCCGAGAGCACGTCGTGGCGGCTGACCTCGCCGGAGGCGATGCGGTCCATGTCGGCCTCGAGCTCCGCGGTCATCTCGGGGGTGGCCATCGCGGGCGTGTACCGCTGGAAGGCCTCGAACATCGCGATCCCCGTCTCCGAGGGCTCGGGCGGGTTGGAATACACGTAGCCTCGGTAGTAGAGCTTCTGGATGATGTCGGCGCGGGTGGCTTTCGTGCCGAGGTTGCGCTCCTCCATCATCTCGATCAGCTTGCCCTGGCTCAGGCGCGAGGGCGGCTGGGTCTCCTTGTCCTCGATCCACGGATCGCCGTCGAAGGCCAGCTGTTGGCCCTCTTCGAGACGGGGGATCTCGTCGTTCTTGGAGCGGGCGTACTCGTAGACGGCGGTGAACCCGGGGTCGACGACGACCGAACCGCGCACGAAGTAGATCTCGCTCCCCGCCTCGATGTCGGCCCGCGTGGACTCCGAGACCATAGGACCCGAGAACGTGGCGAGGAAGCGGCGCGCGACGAGCTCGTAGACGCGGCGGCGCGGACCCTCGAGCTTGTCGGGGAAGACGGCCTGCGTCGGGTAGATCGGCGGGTGGTCGGTCGTCTCCTTCTTGCCCCGGGTCGCGTTGAGCGGACCGTCGAGCAGGCCCTTGGAGGCCGAGAAGTCGGGGACCTTGACCAGCGCGGAGACGAGCTCGCGCGTGTTCAGCGAGGGCGGGTAGACCGTGTTGTCGGTTCGCGGGTAGGAGATGAAGCCGTCCATGTAGAGGTCCTCGGCGACGCGCATGGCGGCGGCGGGAGTGATCCCCAGGCGGCTGGAGGCCTCGGTGGTGAACGAGGTCGTGTTGAACGGCGCCGGCGGCTTGCGGGTGTTGCGCCGCGAGGCCAGCTTGCTGACGGTGGCGGGCGCCGCCGTGGCCTCCAGCGCCGCCGTGGCCTCCTCGTGCTTCCAGAACTTGTCGGTCGCGTGGTGGGCCTGGAAGGACCCGTCCGGGTGCTCGAAGCGGGCGAACAGCTCCCAGAACGGCTCGGCCACGTGGGCGCGGCGCTCGAGCTCACGGTCGACGATCAGCCCCAGCGTCGGGCTCTGGACCCGGCCGACCGACAGGAAGTTCGAGCCAAAGCGCCGGGTGGCCAGCGAGACCGCGCGGGTCAGCGTCGCACCCCAGATCAGGTCGATGTCCTGGCGGGCGGCGCCGGCGTGGGCGAGGTCGAACGACAGCGTGTCGAGGTTGTCGAAGGCCCGGGTGATCTCCTCGGCGGTCAGCGCGGAGTAGCGGGCGCGGGCGATCGGCGGGCGGTGGCCCTCGAGGTCGGCGCCGCCCTCGCCGCCGAGGACCGGGTTGACGTCGAGGATCTCCTCGAGTACCTCGGGGCCGATCAGCTCGCCCTCGCGGTCGAAGGCGGTCGCGATGACCAGGCGGTCGGCGTCCTTGGCCACCTTGCGCACGGCGCGGACGATGTTCTTGTCCGTCGCCTCCTTGGTCAGCGTCGCGTCGATCAGCTCGCGCGGATCGGTCTTCTGCCAGTTCTCCAGCCCCTCGGGAAAGGCCGGGTTGAGCACGTGGCCCTTGAGGCCGATCGTCGTATGGTCACCGTCGCTGTCGGTCCACGAGTAGTAGGGGGTCCGGAAGCTCTTGTCTTCGGTGACGGTGCCGCCGGAGAGGATCTGGGCGATCTTCTTGGCGCTGTTGTTCTTCTCGGTGACGATCAGTCGCATAGGCAGATTCCGGTCTCGGGGTGGGCGAGGGTAGCAGCAGCCCGGCGGGGTTCAATGTCGGCTCGGCGGCCGATCTTCGTGAGCGCCGCGGCCCCGGCGGGCCGGCCGCAGGACCCAGCCGTAGGCTGCCGAAGAGGGTTGAGGTCTCGCTGTCGCAGGCCGATACGGGACGGCAGAGGCTGTCGGTCGGACGGCGAATCGACGAAAGGGATCCGTGAGAGCGCTAGTGACTGGAGGGGCCGGGTTCATCGGCTCGAACCTCGTCGACGCCCTGCTGGACCGGGGCGACGAGGTCACGGTGATCGACAACCTCTCCACCGGCCGTCACCGCAACCTCGAGCCGGCGATCGCCCGCCACGGGGTGGAGCTGCACGTCGAGGACATCACCGACGCCCGGGCCGTCGGCCGGATCGTCGAGTCGGTCACCCCGGAGGTGATCTACCACCTGGCCGCCCAGATCGACGTGCGCAAGTCGATCGCCGAACCGCCGGTCGACGCGGCGGTCAACGTGCTCGGGACGATCAACCTCCTTGAAGCGGCCCGCGCCCACGGCCAGCCACGCTTCGTGTTCTCGTCTACCGGTGGAGCGATCTACGGTGAGGGAGCCCACCGCCGGCTTCCTCTCGACGAGAGTGCCGACTGCCACCCCGACGCCCCGTACGGCCAATCCAAGCTCGCGGCCGAGGGCTACCTGGACCTGTACCGCCGGATGTTCGACGTGCCCACGGTGGCGCTACGGCTGGGCAACGTCTACGGACCCCGCCAGGACCCGCTCGGCGAAGCGGGTGTCATCGCCATCTTCTGCGGCAAGCTGCTGGCCGGCGAACAGCCGACGGTCTTCGGCACCGGCCGCCAGACTCGCGACTACATCCACGTCGCCGACGTGGTGGCCGGCTTCATCGCCGCCGGCTCGGCGGACGTCGGCGGTGCCTTCAACCTGGGAACCGGTCGCGAGAGCTCCGTCCTGGACCTGGTCGAGGCGATGGGGCGCCTGGGGGGGCCCGGGCGCTTCGAGGCGCAGATGGCGCCGGCGCGCAAGGGCGAGGTCGAGCGGATCGCCATCGACCCGTCAGCCGCCCAGGCCACCCTGGGCTGGCAGGCACGGATCGCTCTCGACGAGGGGCTCGCCCAGACCTTCGACGCGACGAAGGCCGAGCAGGCCGCCTGACGTCACGTTCAGGGTGCGGGCGCCACGCCGTCGGCAGGCGCCCCCGTATCCGCGTCGGCGTCAGGCCCAACATCTGTCTGGGCACCGGGCGGCAGCAGCGGTCCGAGTTCGAGCGCCGCGGCGCCGGGAGCGGCGTAGGGGGGAGCATCGAGGACCTGCAGCCCCGGCACCGTGTCGACGAGGACCGGGTCGGTCCGGGCCACCTCTCGCAGGCTGCGCTGCACGAGGCGAAAATCGTTGCGCTCCAGTTGCAGCTCGAGCAGCCGTAGCCACACACGGGGGTTGTCGGGTTGGATCCGGGCCGCCTCGCCGAGCAGCTCCAGCTGGCGGAAGCGGTCGCCGCGACGCTCGGCGATCGACGCCCCCGTGAACAGGGGCTCGACGGCGAGCGGGTTCAGCCGGGCAGCCACGGACGCCCGGGCCGCGGCATCGCTGAGCCCCTGCGGGTCGTCGCCGGCTCGCTGGGCTGCGGCCTGCGCGTCGCGGCGTTCGCCCTCGGCGAGCGCCGGCAGCGCCGCCGAGACGGCAAGCACCACGGCGCCGGCGGCCAGACCGCCGGCCAGCACGCTGCGGCGGAGTCGCGACCTTCCGGCCACGGGGCTGCCGTGGTAGTCGGGGCCCGGGGCGGATGCGACCCCGAGGGCGATGAGGGCGGGCAGCGTCACGGCGGGAATCGACCAGTCCCAGTCGGCCAGGCCGTGCACCGCCCACGCGGCGCCGATCGCCACCAGGACCACGCGGGCCGGGCGATCGCGGCGCGGCGAGGTCACGGTCACGATGGCCGCGGCGGCGAGCAGCAGGCCCAGGCCGGCCAGGGCCAGGATCGTCCCGACCACGCCCGTCTCCACGAGGAACGACAGCGGAACGCTGTGGACCTCGGTCACGCCCTGGACCTCGGTGCGGTAGAGCCGGTGGACCACGGTGAACGAGCCGGCGCCCCAGCCCTGGGCCGGCTTGTCGGCAAACCCGCCCAGTGCCTCGTCCCACCAATCCAGCCGGTTGGAGTCCCGGGCGGTGATCAGCCGTCCCGGCTGGTTGCCCTCGGGTCCAGCCGAGCGCACGACCTGCTCGGGGGCCTCCTGCTGGGAGGTGCTCTCTCCCGTCGACGCGACGACGATCACGGCGGCGGCCACGGCGACCGCGCACACGACGGCCGCGCCGATCCGCACCGGGGCGGATCGGCCGGCCAGCCAGCCCACAGCCCGGCCGGCCCCGGCGCCCCCGGCCTCCGCGCGGCCAGCGACCACCCGGCCGACGACGACCACCACCGCCAGGGCGACCGTGAGCAGGCCCAGCAGGATCAGCCCGTCGCCGGTGCGGCGCTCGAGCGGGACGAAATCGCCCGTCAGGTCGGCCGAGGCGAAGGCGAAGGCCAGCGGCCCGGTGGCCGCGGCGAGCGCGAGGGCCAAGGCCACGGCCCGGGCCCGGCGGTCGGTTCCCACGCCGATCATCACCACGGCGACGGCCAGCAGGGCGAGGACGGCCCCCCGACTCAGGGTCAGGCCCGCGACCACGAGGGTGACGGTCAGCGCCGCCAGGCCCGTCAGCCGGACAGCCCCGCGCCGGGCCGGGTCGGCCGCGATCCACAGCCACCCCGGCGTTCCCATGATCACCAGCAGGCCCAGCCCGTTGGCGTAGCCGATCGGCGCCCGCAGCCGGGCGAACTCCCGGACGTGGTCGAACCCGAGCCCCGGGATCAGCTTTCCGGCCAGCGCGTAGAGCACGACGGGCACCGTCACGGCGGTGATTCCGAGGGCCGTCCAGCGCGGGGCGTCAGGCAGGGACGAACCCACCAGCAGGGCGATGGCGATCACCCCGGCGTAGGCGACCGCCCGGTTGGCCGCCAGCCAGGTGGCGTCGGGCAGCGCCGAGGCGCCGATCCAGGCGGCGCTCCAGACCCCGAGCAGGGCGATAAGGGCGGCCGCGGCCCACACGCCGGGCACCACGGGCGTGCGCAGGGCCCCGGCGGCCAGGGCGACCCCGGCGAGCAGGACGCCGACGGCGACGCCGACCTGCAGCCGGCTCTCCTCCGGGACGCCGATCCCGCCGGAGGTAAACGCGGCAGCGAGGCAGAGGACGAGCAATCCCGCCAGCAGCCAGCCGGCGGCGCCGGGACGCACAAGTGCCGTGGTGGCGCGCCTGCGGGCGGCGGCCGAGGGGAGGACGGACCTTCGCACCCGCGCCAATGTACAGACGCTCTACCCTGGGACCGATGGCCGAGTCCCGTGTCACCCGTCCCTGGCGGCGCCGACTGTCGCTTGTCGCCGCGTGTGTGCTTGGCGCCTGGGCCATGGCCGTGGGCCCGGCTGCCGCCCAGTTCAGCCAGGTGTTCGACGACTACCGCGGCGACCAGACCGTGAGCCCGTGCCGGTACTCGGCCGGGCAGCTCAACGGCGCGCTGGGCGGCGTCCCCCCGGACATCGAGGCGTATGCACCCAACTTCGTCGACGAGGTCAACCGTGCCCTGGAGCGCCAGGGCCGGTGCGGGGGCGGGTCGAGCGGCGGCTCCGGCGGCTCTGGGACGTCCTCGGGTTCGGCCGGTGCCGGAGGCGGCAGCCAGGCCGGCGACGATTCGGGCTCCGGCGGCCCGGGCGGCGCGGACGACGGGGGAGACGGCACCAGCAGCGCGGGCGGAACCGGCGGAGGTTCGGGGAGCGACGGGAGCTTGGGAGGCTCGACCTCGCGGGTCGATCCCGGCCCCGCGGCGGCTCCGCCCGGTCTGGCGATCGAGCCTGCCGTTGCCGACGGTGCGGCGATCCCCGCCCCCGCCCTGGGCGCCGAGCGCTCGATGCCGCTCGCGCTCGCCCTGCTGGCGCTGCTCGTAGCCTGCGTCGTCCTTGCCACGGCCGTCGTATACGGCCGCCGCACGTTCGGCTCCGGCCGCGGGTCCGGCGACGGCGGCTCGCCCGCTCCCGCCGAGGAGCCGCCCACGCTGGTTCACGAGCCCGGCCCCGCCGCGGCCTGATCCGCCATCCACGGCCTTTCCCCGAGACGGGCGAGTGCCGGACAACCGCCGGACCCCACCGGTCTCGTACCCTGTGGGCATGCCTGCCGCCGCCTACGAGGGCAAAGAGTGCGTCTGTCAGTACAAGCGCGGGATTTGTGACCAGACCTGTGTGCGCGACATGCTGGAGACGCCGTTCTACGTCGCCTGCCTGAAGCTGACCGGGCGTCGCTGCCTGGTTGTCGGGGGCGGCGACGTCGGGCGGGAGAAGGTCGAGGGCCTGCTGGCCTGCGGCGGTGACGTCGTGCTCGTCGCCCCGGAGGCCAACGCGGCCCTCACCGAGCTCGCCGAGGACGGCACGATCGCCTGGGACCGGCGCGAGTACGCCCCGAGCGACCTCGAGGCCACGTTCATCGTCATCGCCGCGACCGACGACACCGACGTCAACATCGGCATCTACAATGACGCGGAGCGCCGCGCGATGCTCGTGAACATCGTCGACGTTCCTCCGCTGTGCAACTTCATCCTCCCGGCCATCGTGCGGACCGGGCCCCTGGCCATCGCCATCTCGACGGCGGGCGCGTCCCCGGCCCTGGCCAAGCGTATGAAGCACGAGATCGCCGAGATGTTCGGCTCCGAGTACGCCGAGCTCGCGGTGATCCTCAACCAGTACCGCGGCTGGGCCAAGGGCACGCTGCCGACCTACAACGAGCGCAAGGACTTCTTCGAGGAGATCGTCAACGGCGATCCCGATCCGGTCGAGCTGCTGCGCGCCGGCGAGTCCGACCGCCTCCACGCCAGGATCAACGAGGCGCAGGAGCAGCACGCCGCCCGCGTCAGCGCTCGCGCCTGAGCTCACGGCAGACGCCGAGCGCTCGATTGCTCCCGCGATGAGGGGGATATCGAGCGCTCGGTGCGGGGCGTAGGCTCTGAGCCGGCGCGAGGCGCCGATCTCCGATGGCCCCTACCGTCACCGAACAGGCCCAGCTCGCGCCGCTGACCACGCTCCGCGTGGGCGGACCCGCCCGCCGGCTGGTGGAGGTCGCCACCGAGACCGAGCTCCTCGATGTAGTGCGGGCGGCAGACGCCGCCGCAGAGCCGCTGCTCGTGCTGGCGGGTGGGTCAAACGTCGTGATCGCGGACTCCGGCTTCGATGGGACCGTCTGCGTGGTTCGCACGCGCGGGATGGAGCTGGGCAGCGACGGCGATCGGGCGCGGATGACCGTCGCCGCCGGCGAGCCGTGGGATCCGGTGGTCCAGCGAGCCGTCGCGGAGGGCCTGGCCGGGCTCGAATGCCTGTCGGGGATCCCCGGATCGACCGGCGCTACGCCGATCCAGAACGTCGGCGCCTACGGTCAGGAGGTCGCGTCGACCATCGCCGCCGTCCGCGTGTTCGACCGCGACCGCGACGAGGTCGTGCAACTCGACGCCGCCCAGTGCGTCTTCGGCTACCGCACCAGCGCCTTCAAGTACCGCGATCGCCGGATCGTGCTGTCGGTCGACTTCGAGCTCGATACCGCCGACCTCTCCCAGCCGATCCGCTACGCCGAGCTGGCCCGCACGCTGGGTGTCGAGCCCGGCGAGCGGGTGCCGCTCGCCGACGCACGCGAGGCCGTGCTGGCCCTGCGGCGCGGCAAGGGCATGGTCATCGACCCGGAGGACCCCGACTCGGTGAGCGCCGGGTCGTTCTTCACCAATCCGGTCCTGCCCGAGGCGCGGTTCGCCGAGCTGCTCGACCGCGTGGCCGAACGCCTGGGGCCCGATGTCGAGCCGCCGCGCTACCCCGACCGCGACGGTCACGCCAAGACGTCAGCGGGCTGGCTGATCGAGCGGGCGGGCTTCGCCAAGGGCTACCGCCGCGGCAACGTGGCGATCTCCAGCAAGCACACCCTGGCGCTCGTCAACCGGGGCGGGGCCTCGGCGGCGGACCTGGTGGCGCTGGCTCGCGAGATCGTGGCCGGGGTGCACGAGGCGTTCGGGGTCGAGCTGCGGCCCGAACCGGTGTTCGTGGGCCACTGCTGGTAGCGGCTGGGCCCGGGTCAGTTCTTCTCGTCGAAGGTGAGCACGAGCCGGCTGCGCTGCCGGTCGTCCTCGGACTTCGTGCCCAGCGTCAGGGCGCCGAGCGGCTTGAGGTACTCCTCGATCTGCGCGAACCGCGGGTCGTTTCCCGCCCCCAGGCCCTTGAAGAGCGAGACGATTCGGTCGAAGTCCAGCAGCGCCACCGGGTCGTAGCCGTCGGCGAGGCTCGTACGTGCGTCCCCGAGCCGGTCGGAGTCGCCCAGCGACTGCTTGGGCTGGGGATCGAGTGCCCTCCGCGCCGCGTCGGTCCCAAGCGCGACGACCAGCTTCTCCTCGGTCAAGGCGACGATGATCTGGACCGGCAGCCCGCGCGGCGACACGGCAAAGCCCTCCGGTTCGCCGGGGAGGTCGGGCAGGTCGCCGGTCCGCAGGTTCTCGGAGTCGATCCGTTCCGGGAGGCGGTCGATGGCCTTGGCGACGGCGTCGCGGTCGGTCACCGTGGCGACGATGCCGCCGGCGGCATCCAGCAGGCCGGAGCCCCGGACGAACACCCCGAGGTCGGCCAGCCCCTCGAGGGTCGGCCCGATCTCGAACCCCAGCGCCTCCTCGGCCTGGTCGAGCAGCTCGGACGGATTTTCGCGCCCGGAGGAGTTGCCGCCCACCTTCGACAGCCCGTCGAGCGCTCGCTGGGCGTTCGCTGCGACGTCGGCCGTGGCGGCGGCGAATGCGGCGTCCTCGGGCAGATCCTCCAGCAGCGCGGCTGCGGCGCCGGCTCCCAGGCCGCCGGCCAGGGCCTGGGTCTGGTCGATCGTGACCTGGTCGTCGGTGACGCCGACGGTCGCGACGTACGGGACCTTGGGATCGACACCGGAGCTGTCGAGCAGGCTCCGCAGCTGCTTGCCTTCTGGTTGGCGCTCGAGCTGGGTGACGAGCTTGTCGAAGTCGACGTAGGCGAACGCGAGCCCGCCGGCCTGTTCGTCGCCCACCTCGTCGGCGAACGGCTTGGAGTCGGCGAGCCCGGTCCCCCGTGCGGCGGCGATCGCGCTCTTGACACCCGGCTCGGACCCGATGACCACCCGGTCGTCGACGACCGCAGCGGCCTTGCTCTGCCCGTCGGACCGGCCCGCCGTGTACTCGACGTCGCCCTGCTTTTTGGTCTCGGGGTTCGAGTCGGCCAAGACCTTGTCGATGGTCTTCTCGGCCCGGCCGTTGTCGGTCGATTCGACGACCAGCGCCGCCTCGGTCTCGCTGCCCGGGCGGCCCACCGAGGTCACGAACACGCCGGCGCGCTCGCCGAGCCACGGCTCGATGTCGTCCTTGAAGGTGAGGTCGAGGTCCTCGTTGTCGCGCAGGCTCGTGTCCAGCGCGGCTGCGATCCGCGCGCCGGCCTCCGCGCCGCGGGGAAACCGCGCGAGGATCGACTGCAGCGACTCGGCGGTGTCGCCCTCGGGCCGCACTGCTGCCTCGGCGTAGAGGACGGCGTCGGCGGGCGCGAACGTCGCGAGGGTCTCGCCCTCGTCGCCGCCGCCGCACGCGGGGATCGCAACGGCTGCGGCAACCAGGGCGACGGGGAGCGCCGCGCGGGCTCGACGAAAGGGGCCGGTCATGCTCACCTGGCCCAGGCTATCTGGCGGTGGCGCCGGCCGAGACATCGTGGGCACATCGTTTTCTCCGCCAATTGCGGAGTCGCACCCCGCGATCGCTCCCGCCAGCCGTCACCCTGCGGTCGTCGCCGCCCGCCGATCACCTTTATCCGTCCGGCGCCTTTCCTATCGTTGGCCCTAGATCTAGTGCCTAGAGCCTTTTGTCACCATTAACCAAGCGCTAGAGCCACCAAGCGAGCGAAATCAGCACCACCGCCATGAACTGCCCCGCCTGTCACACATCCGACACCCGCGTGATCGAGACCCGTACTTCGGGTGACGCGCTGCGCCGCCGGCGTGAGTGCACGGGATGCGGGCGACGGTACACGACCTACGAGCGGCACGAGCGCGGGCCGTTGGTGGTCCGCAAGCGCGACGGTTCGGCCTCGCCGTTCGACCGGGCCAAGGTGCAGCGCGGGCTGATACGCGCCGCCCACAAGCGCCCGATCGACCCCGGGCACCTCGAGGCGATCGTGGACCGGATCGAGTCCGAGCTGGAGGGTGCCGGCGGCGAGCTGCCGTCCACCGCGCTGGGCGAGCTGGCGCTGGCGGGGCTGCTGCTGCTCGACCCCGTCGCCTACGTGCGCTTCGCTTCGGTGTACCGCGACTTCGACGATGTCGGCGAGCTTCGCGACCTGCTCGCCCAACTCGACAGCGACCGCCTCGGTGGCTCCGCCGCGAACCCCCTTTCCGTTCCCGTCACGAGCTTGGCTTCCGTCCGCGCCGCGGACGAGGCTGATCCGCTCGATCCCGATCCGACCCCCCAGGAGGAGTCCCGATGACACATGGCGCCGTCCAGACCAGTACCGACCAGCAGGGCGTAGCGGTCGAGCGGCGCTTTACCAGTGCGGGCACCCATCCCTTCGACGCTGTCGAGTGGGAGCTGCGCGATGCGGTCATCGGCGATCCCGAGAACCCCTCCTTCGAGCAGCGCGAGGTCGAATTCCCCACGACCTGGTCGCAGAACGCGACCAACATCGTCACGCAGAAGTACTTCCGCGGACAGATGGGCACCGAGCAGCGCGAGCGCTCCGTGCGGCAGATGATCGGCCGCGTGGCCGGGACGATCGCCGGCTGGGGCCGCGACGGCGGCTACTTCGCCACCGACGAGACCGCCGCAGTCTTCGAGGCCGAGCTCACCCACATCCTCTTGCACCAGATGGCCGCGTTCAACTCGCCGGTGTGGTTCAACGTCGGCTTCGAGGAGCGGCCGCAAGCTAGTGCTTGCTTCATCTTGTCGGTCGACGACTCGATGGAGTCGATCCTGGCCTGGAACACGAAGGAGGGCCAGATCTTCCGGGGCGGTTCCGGGGCGGGAATCAACCTCTCGAACATCCGCGGCTCGACCGAGCAGCTGAGCAAGGGTGGCACGGCCTCGGGGCCGGTCAGCTTCATGCGCGGCGCCGACGCCTGGGCCGGCACGATCAAGTCCGGCGGCAAGACCCGGCGCGCGGCCAAGATGGTCGTGCTCGACGTCGACCATCCGGACATCGAGCACTTCGTGTGGTGCAAAGCCCGCGAGGAGGACAAGGCGGCCGCGCTGCGCGAGGCCGGCTTCGACATGTCGATCGACGGTGACGGCTTCACCTCGATCCAGTACCAGAACTCCAACAACTCGGTCCGCGTCACCGACGAGTTCATGGACGCCGCGGCCGCCGGCGAGACGTGGGCGCTGACGGCTCGCCAGGGCGGCGAGACGGTCAAGGAGGTCGACGCGGCCGGGCTGCTCGAGCAGATCGCCGACGCCGCGTGGCGCTGCGCCGATCCGGGCGTCCAGTACGACACGACGATCAACCGCTGGCACACCTGCCCGAACTCGGGACGGATCAACGCGTCGAACCCGTGCTTCCCCGGCGATGCGCGCGTCCACACCACCCGGGGGCTGATGCCGATCGGCGAGCTTTTCGAGCGGGGGCGGGCCGGCGAGGAGATCTCCGTCTACACCCACCGCGCCACCGCACAGGAGCCGAGTTCGGGCGTGCTCGTCTCGACTCCGCTCGCCGTGATGCGCAATGGGACAAAGCCGATCGTGCGGTTGCGCTTCGCGAACGGCCAGGAGCTTCGATGCACCACCAACCACCGTCTGTGGACGGTGAACCGTGGCTGGGTCGCGGCGGAGGAGCTGACCGAATCGGACCGGGTGCTCATCAACGACACCCCCACCCCGGCCGCCGAGGCGAGCTGGGAGCTTCCCGTTCACGTCGCCGAGCCGGCTAAGGCCTTCTCGCGCGGAGGTACGGTGACCCATACCGAGCTTCCTCGGTCCTGGAGCGAGGGTCTCGGCGAGCTGCTCGGGCACCTCATCGGAGACGGATGCCTTACCGATGCGCAGACGCAGTGGGTCTACGGTGGCGACGACATCGCCGACGGTCTGGCCGACTCCCACGAGGGCATGCTCGGCGAGCTGCTGGGGCGCGCCTCGCGCCAAGAGATGGACAACGGCACCGTTCAGCTGCGTGTCGGCAGCACGGCCGTGCGCGAGCTGTTCGGTGGGCTCGGTGTTACGAGCTCCCGGGCCCATGAGAAGCGGGTCCCCGCCTCGGTGTTCACCGCGCCGACCGAGGTGCAGGCTGCGTTCCTGCGCGGCCTCTACGGCGCCGATGGATGCGTGTCGCGGGTGGAGACCGGCGGCAAGGCGAACCGGTACGCGGGGCTCGGCAGCCGCAGCGCAGCGCTGCTGCGCGACGCCCAGCGTCTGCTCAGCTCGTTCGGGGTCCGGGCGCGCATCTACCGCGTGTCCGACAGCGACGCGCCCTCGTTCGCCTACACGCGGGCCGACGGGACTGAGGTCGAGTACTCCTCTCGCGAGGGGTTCGACCTGCGCATCACCGGCTCCGATCTCGAGCGTTTCTGCGATCGGGTCGGTTTCTCGACCCCGCGCAAGCAGGCGGCTCTCGAAGCGCTGCTGGCCGAAACCGGCCGCTACCGGACCAAGGTCGGCACGACGCTGGTCGACCGTGACCCCGACGGGCAGGAGGTGGTCTACAACCTGACCGAGCCGCTGCACCACTCCTACATCGTCGACGGCGTCGTCGTCGCGAACTGCTCCGAATACATGCACGTAGACGACTCGGCCTGCAACCTGTCGTCGATCAACCTGATGAAGTTCCGCCGCTCCGACGGGACCTTCGACGTGGCCGACTTCGAGCACACGGTCGACGTGATGATCTTGGCCCAGGAGATCGTCGTCGGGTTCTCCAGCTACCCGACCGACGACATCGCGCGCAACGCGGTCGCCTTCCGCCAGCTCGGCCTGGGCTACGCGAACCTCGGCGCCCTGTTGATGTCCAACGGCCTGCCGTATGACTCCGACGAGGGCCGGGCCATGGCCGCGGCGATCACCGCGCTGATGACCGGCCGTGCCTACCACCAGTCGGCCGAGTTCGCCCGGGCCATGGGCCCGTACGCCGCGTACGCCGACAACCGCGAGCCGCACAACGCGGTCATGGTGATGCACCGCGACTCCACCTATGAGATCCCCGACGATCTCGTCGAGGAGCGGCTGCTGGCCGCGTCGCGTCGCGCCTGGGAGGAAGCGGTCCTGGCCGGCGAGGAGTGGGGCTACCGCAACGCCCAGGCCACCGTGCTCGCGCCCACCGGCACGATCAGCTTCCTGATGGACTGCGACACGACCGGCATCGAGCCGGACTTCTCGCTAGTCAAGTTCAAGGAGCTCGTCGGCGGCGGCACGATGACAATCGTCAACCGCTCGGTGCCCCAGGCCCTGCGCACGGTCGGCTACGACGAGCACACGATCGAGCAGATCGTCGCCCACATCAACGAGCACGCCACGATCGTCGGCGCCCCCGGGCTGGCCGACGAGCACCTGGAGATGTTCGACGTCGCGGTGGGCGAGCGCGCGATCAGCCACTCGGGCCACATCAAGATGATGGCCGCGGTGCAGCCGTTCATCTCGGGGGCGATCTCCAAGACGGTCAACCTGCCCCAGACGGCGACCGTCGAGGACATCGCGGGCGCCTACACGATGGGCTGGGAGCTGGGCCTCAAGGCGCTGGCCATCTACCGCGACGGCTCCAAGACCGCCCAGGCCCTGCGCACCTCGGCCCAGGACGAGGAGCCCAGCGAGGAGGCGGTGGCCGCCGAGCCCGACCTGCAGCCCGAGCCGGTACGCCGGCGGATGCCGGTCGAGCGCGAGTCGCTCACCCACAAGTTCTCGATCGCCGGCCACGAGGGCTACATCACGGCGGGCAAGTACACCGACGGATCGGTCGGGGAGATCTTCCTCACCGACGTCGGCAAGGAGGGCTCGACGCTGCGGGGCATGATGAACGCCTTCGCCACGGCGATCTCGATCGGCCTGCAGTACGGGGTGCCGCTCGAGACCCTGGTGGAGAAGTTCTGTTACATGCGCTTCGACCCCGAGGGCGTGACGACGAACCCGGAGCTGCCGTTCGCCAAGTCGATGCCCGACTACATCATGCGGTGGCTGGCCAGCCGCTTCATCGACGACGTGGACATCCACGAGGAGCTCGGCATCCTCACCGCCGGCGTCAAGGCCCGCAAGGAGGCCCAGCAGGCGCTGTTCTCGCCTGACACTCTCGGCCCGGCCCAGGCGGCCGCCGAGCAAGCCGCGTCGGCTCCGAGCAACGGCGGCGGCAACGGCTCCAACGGCCACAGTCACCAGCCCCAGGCGTCGACGGACACGGCTCAGCCGGCCGCGGCCGCGATGACCCAGACGCCGCCGGTGATCCCGGCCAAGCTCTCGGGCCTGCGTGACCTGGGCCCGGCGTGTGACCAGTGCGGCGGCATGATGCAGCGCACCGGCTCCTGTTACACCTGCACGAGCTGCGGCAACAACACCGGCTGCGGCTGAGCGCCCGCCGCGCTCGCGGCACCCTCATCCGCAGACAGCGCCTCCCCGCCGGGGAGGCGCTACTCGTTTGTGGCGGCCCGTTGCCGAACCCCGCGTTCTGCATCGCATTGGCGCACGTCGAGGGGATTCGGCGACCGGAGCTGGCGGCCGCCTGCGCCCCGGGGTCGGGCGACTACGATCGGGGGCGATGCGTCCGGACTTCGCCGGCCCGCGTGAGCCGCACCACGCCGAGCCTCTCGTCCGCGTAGACCGCCGGCGGTACAGGGCCGAACCCAACGAAGACATCGCGATACGGGGTCTTTCGTTGGGTTCACCCGGCGGACGCCTCGCAGGTGGGGTGTCCAGCGCGCCGAACCCAACGAAGACGTTGGTATAGGGGGCGTTTGGTTGGGTTCGGCAATGCGCTCGCACAGCAGGTCCGTTTCTGCAACTGCGCCTGGGGTAGGTAGACGCCCATGCCTACTGACATCGATGCTCCCGCCCGTTCCATGGTTCGCGACTACCTTCGCGAGGCGCACGCCACCGAGCTCGCCCTCGCCCAGACGCTGACTGCCCACATCGCCGTGACGCCGCGCGGGGGCTACCGGTCGCTGCTCGAACAGCACCTGGCCGAAACCCGCGGCCACGCCGACCGGGTGCGAACCCGCATGCGCGAGCTCGACGCCGGCACGCGCGTGGTGTCGGTGGCCGTGGGCGCGCTGCAGAGCATCGTCGGACAGATCCTCGCCGCCTCCAAGGCTCCGGTGGATCTGCTTCGCGGCACCAGCGGCGAGGAGAAGCTGCTCAAGAACGCCCGCGACGAGTGCGCCACCGAGGCGCTGGAGATCGCCACCTACCTGGCGATCGAGCACCTGGCGACGGCGGTCGACGACCGTCAGACCGCCTCGCTGGCCGCCGAGATTCGCGCCGACGAAGAGCAGATGCTCGCTGGCCTGCATGAGCAGATCGAGACGCTATGCCGAAGCCTCGTGGCCGAACAGGTGGGCGATGGCGGTGATTTCGACGTTACGACCACCGGCTTGGTCGACGCCGCGCGGGCCGGGGCTGCGACCGCGGGCGCCGTCACCCGCCAAGCGGTCGAGACCGCCCAGGGACTTGCCGGCGCCGCTGTCGCCGGTGGCGGTGACGAGGATGAGGCCGCGACCGGCGACGAGGCGGAGGACGAGACGACGTCGAGGCAGGCAGGAACGCAAGAGGCAGAGTCCGACGGCGAGCCGTGGGCCGGCTACGACGAGCAGACCGCCGCCGAAATCGTCCGCGCAATCGCCGATCTGGACGCAGCCGAGCGCCGCGAGGTCCGCGACTATGAGGGCCGCACCAAGGGCCGCAAGACGGTGATCGGGGCGGCCGAGCGCGATCCCGAGTAGCACCGTCGACTGGCGGGCCCAGCCCTCGCTACGCCCGAGGGCGTTCTCCGCGGGGTGGCGGTCGTCGCGCAGCCACGCCAGCGCACCAGGCCGGCGACCCTTGAACTTCGGCTCATCGCGCAGGGGGGCGACCAAAAGCGCCGTGTCAGGTGGCAGCAGGCGCTTCACGGCGTGGTAGATCGGAGACCGCCCCATCTCGGACTCAAGGAGGTACTGGCCGTCGCCAACCTGGTGGCAGGGGCCGAGCAGGCTCAGGTCGACGTCCGGCCGTTGGCCGTCGCGCCCCACGTCGACGAGGTAGAGATCGCGCCACTGCCCCCGCGCCGCCGCCATCCTCGCAACCGCCAGAGGTTCCCGAACCGAAGGCGCCGCTCAAACCTCGACGGGCTCGCGCACCTGCGCGGGCGTCAGCATCGCGCGGGCCATGCCGGCCGTCTCGACGACCGCGTCGCGGCTCGCCCGGCTGACGCCGATCGCGTTCGCGAACCCGTGGATGAGGCCCGGAAAGCGCCGGTGCACGACGTCGTTGCCCGCCTCGCGCAGCACCCGCACGTAGTTCTCGCCCTCGTCGCGCAGCGGGTCGAACCCCCCGGTGACGATGATCGCGGGCGGCATGTCGGTGAGGTCGTCGGCGCGGCCGATCGAGAAGCGGTCGTCGTCACGGTTTGCGGGATCGACGAGGTAGGTGGTGGCGAACCAGTCCATCTGCTTGCGGGTCAGGAAGAATCCCTCGCCGAACAGCTTCTTGGAGACGAACTCCCGGTCGTCGGTGCCCGGGTAGAACAGGACCTGGAGCATCGGTGCGGGCTCGCCGGCGCGCACGAGCTGCCAGCAGGCGACGGTCGCCAGATTGCCCCCGGCGCTGTCACCGGCCACAGCCACGCGCTCGGGGTCGGCGCCGAGCGTGGCGGCGTTGGCCAGCGCCCAGCGCACGGCCGCCGTCGCGTCCTCGACCGGCTCGGGGAACGGGTGCTCCGGCGCCAGCCGGTAGTCGACCGACAGGATGTCGGCGCCCACCGCACGGCACAGCAGCCGGCAGATCGCGTCGTGGGAGTCGAGGTCGCCGAGCACGAAGCCGCCTCCGTGCAGGAACACGAGCAGCGGATGGGGCGCGCCTGGGTCAGGGCAGCGGTAGTGGCGGGCGCGCAGCGGACCGGCGCCACCGTCGACCATCAACTCGTCGACTCCGGCGACCGCTATCGGCCGGCCGCCGACGACCTGGGACTGGGTCACCGTCTGGTGACGGGCCTCGGGGAGCGGCAGCTCCTCGAATGGTGTCTCGTCGAGCCGCTCGGAGATCGACAGCCACAGCTGGGTTCCCGGGTCCAGCGTCTGGCCGTCGATGTGGATCGGCGGCTTGCCCGACATCCGGACCAGCAGCTCGGGTGGCAGCAGGTCGCCGAAGCGGGCGACACGGCTCTCGAGCCGCTGACGGGGCGTGAGGTTCCGAGGCCGGGGCACCCTCAGGTCTCGATCAGCTCGATGCGATAGCCGTCCGGGTCACGGACGAAGCACAGGCGGCTGCCGCCCTCGCGCGCGGAGTAGGGAGGCTTCTCCGGCTCGATCCCCTGCTCGGCCAGCTCGGCGAGCGTCGCGTCGAGATCCCCGGCGGCCACGGCGATGTGGCCGTACCCCTCGCCGATCTCGTAGCTGTCGACGCCAGGGTTGTAGGTGAGCTCGAGCCGGTCGCCGTCACCGGGCAGGCCGAGAAAGACGTTGGTCGCTCCGTCGCGGACCTGCATCCGCCGACGCTCTGAGAATCCGAGCGCCGAGTAGAAGGCCACGGACCGTTCGATGTCCCCGATCCGGTAGCAGGTGTGCAGCAGCTCAGCCACGTTCGGCGGAGCCTAGTCGCTCGCCGTTTCGCCCGGCCGGCGAACGTGAGAAGCCGCTCACAGAGCACGGATATCATGGGGCGAGCAGGGAGCTCCGGCTCCACCAGCGGCCTGACCTGGACAGTCGGACAAGGAGACGCCATGGACATCGTGATCGGGATAGCCGTCGTTGCCTTCATCGCCTTCTGGGCGCTGGTCTTCACCTACCTGCTGTACCGCCGGGCGTGGAAGATCCCCAAGCCCGACGAGGCACTGATCATCGTCGGGCGGGCCAAGGGCGGCCGCGCGCCGGTCAAGCCCGACGACATCGACGCCGACGTCGTCGAGGCGATCTCCGAGCGCCGCACCGAGGGCCTGGACTTCCGTATCTCCACCTCGGCCACGTGGGTCAATCCCGTCACGTCGCGCACTTACCGCTTGCCCCTGGACTCGCGCTCGGCCTCCTTCGAGGTCGACTGTCACGACAACCAGAAGGTCGCGGTCAATGTCAAGGGCGTGATCCTTTTCAAGGTCGGCGACAACTACCCGGCCATGGCCGCGGCGGCCCGGCGGTTTTTGAACATGAAAGAAGACCGGCTCAACGAGTCGATCCGCGATCTGGTCACCGGCCAGGTGCGTGCGCTCGTCGGCGGCATGACCACCCCCGAGCTGATCACCGACCGCCAGAGCCTGATCGACAACGTTCGTGACGCCACGCACGACGAGATGGCCCGCCTGGGCCTGGCCATCGACTCGCTGACCATCCAGGAGGTCTCGGACCCCAACAGCTACATCCAGAACCTCGGGCGGCCCCAGGCAGAAGCGGTCGCCCAGGCCGCGTCGATCGCCGCCGACGAGGCCCGCCAGGCCAAGGAGGCGGCCAAGCAGGACGCCGACCTCGACGTGGCCCGCGTGCGCCGCGACACCGAGGTCAAGGCGGCCGACTACCAGGCCGAGCAGGACGAGGCAAGCGAGCGCGCCGCCCAGGCCGGGCCGCTCTCGCGCGCCCGGGCCGAGCGCGAGGTCGTGGTCGAGCAGACCAAGGTCGCCGAGCTCGAGGCCGAGATGGCCGAGAAGCGCTACGACGCCGAGATCCGCAAGCGCGCCGACGCCGACGCCTACCGCGTGGAGAAGGAGGCCGAGGCCCAGAAGGCCCGGCTCGTCGCCGAAGCCGAGGCCGAGGGCGAGCGCCGGCGGCAGATCGGCGACGCGAGCGCCCACGCCACCCGCGTCCAGGGCGAGGCGGAGGCCGACGCCATCGAGCGCCGGGAGCTGGCCGAGGCGGCCGGCCTGCGCGAGAAGGGCAAGGCGCTGATCGACAACGGGCGATTGGTCATCGAGCAGCAGATCGCCGGCGACATTCCCCAGATCGCCCGCGCCTTCGCCGAGCCGCTGGGAGCGATCAAGAACCTGACGGTGCTCGATGGCGCCGAGGGCCTCTCGCGCAGCGTGGTCGGGTCGATCGTCGCGGCCGGCGGAGCGCTGGAGAACATCCGTGACCTGATGGGCAACGGAGGCGGCTCGGACGGCTCGGACCCCGACGGCAGCCAGCCGGCCGAGCTTGGCGGCGACAGCGGCGACAGCGGGACCGGTGCGACATCGGCCTCGGGTGGCCGCAGCTCCAAGAGCAACGGACGCAGCGACACGACGGACCGTGCATCTCAGGCGGGGTCGTCCTCGTCGCGTCGGGCCCCGACCCCCCGGCCGCCGTCAGGCTCCGCTTCTGCCCGCCCCTCGCCGAATCCGGCGACAGCGAGCACGGGCGCCGCCGCAGCCGCCGCGCCGGCCGGTGCCGCAGCGGCCGACCGGGTCGAGCTCCACCACGACGACGCCCCGCCCGAGCCGGTGGGCGAGCCGGACGCCGAGGACTACCGCGACCACGACCGGACGGCGGAGACCGGGGTCGGCCACCTGCGGGCGCTGCTCAGCGAGCACTCCGACGCCGATCTGCGAGAGCTCGTCCAGATCATCCGGACCGACGAGCGCGCCCGGACGGCGATGGCCGACCTCGCCACCGACCAGCGGCGAATCGACGCGCTGCTCGATTCGCTGCCGCTCGACCAGGCCCGGCGCAACCGGCTGGCTCGCCGGGTCCGGTCGATGACCGACCTGGTCAGCAGCTAGCCCCTGGGGCCACACGATGCGACGCACGAACTGGCGTCCGGTGATCTGGACGACCCTGCTCGGCGGGGCGATGCTGGTCAGCGCGAGCGTCGTGGCGGTCGTGCTGTGGATCGACCTGCAAGCCCGGGGCGTCGGCCTTGCTACCGACCTGATCGATCCGGTTCTGGAACTCGCGGGGGTCGAGACCGACGTCGTGCAGGGGGATTCGGCGAGTCTCGGGGTCGTGTTCGCCTTCGTCGGGGCGCTGGCCGTGGCGGGATTGGGAGCATTCGTGCTCTTCGTCGCCGGGGTGTGGGCGTTGATCCTGAGCCTGCGCACCCCGCAGGCTGAAGCGGGGATCACGGACGCACGCCAACGGCTGGACCGCGGTGTGAGCTCAAGCCGCGACGTGGCACACCGAACGGCGGAGGCGAGCAAGCCCTACGTCGACCAGGGCGCCCAGGCGGCTCGCCGGGGGTGGGCGCGGGCCCGGGAGGAAGTGGAACGGCGCCGGTCCGGGTCGGGGCGTGGCCGGGGCTGAGCGCCCTGGATCCCGGCCGGGTTCAGGTCCGGCGGCGTTCCTTGCCCGGCTCGCCGCCCATGCGCCGGACGAAGAACCCGGCGATCGGCAGCACGATCAGGACCCCGATGATGGCTGACAGCAGACCGCCGAGGTCGAAGACGTCGTCGTCGCCGATCCCGAGCAATACGGTGAAGATCAGGTAGCCGAGGGCGGCGCCGGCGAGCCCGAGGACGATCGAGGCCACCCACGACGTGGGGCCGCTCATGTGGCGGAAGGCGTCGCGGGGCATCAGCACCCGGCCGATGACGCCGGCCACGAACCCCAGGATGATTGCGCCGATCATTGTCGTCTCCTCTAGGTAGCCAGCACGATTGCCACGACGATGATGACGAGGATGATCACGCCGCCGGCCGCACTGAGCGGGGCAGCGGCCCGACGCCAGAAATCGGGGTCGGCCTGATCGCTGGAGTGGTGGCCCTCAGGCGGTTCGCCCACCCAATCGTCGTCATCCCAACCGGACATGCGAGAGAAGTACCCCCCGAGGCCTTCGGCCAACCACCCGCCGCCGCTGGGGGGCCCGCAACGGCAACGGCCCACGGGGCCTGCATCTAGGCTGGGTTCGCGATGGAGCCCGAGCCCGGCACCCAGCAGACCGAGCCCGACGTCCGCGATCCGGCGATCGGCGAGGTGCTGCTGCACCTCGCGATTCTCGGAGGCGCGATCTTCATGGTCGCCGGAGCGCTGGGACCGTGGGGAGGAGCCGTCGGGATCTCGTTCCGGGGTGTCGAGTTCGGCCAGGGCAAGGTGCTGATCGGCACCGGCGTGGCCGCGCTGCTGTTGCACATGCTCGGCCGAGGAGCCGTGTGGTCGTCGGCCCTGGTGACGGGGTCCGCGCTCGTCGGTTCGACGGCCTTGATCGAGCTGCTCCGCGAGCTGCAGAACACCCCGGGCGCCGACATCGCGCGCTCGCTCGGGCTAGTCGAGCTCGGCTGGGGTTTCCCGGTGGCGCTGGTGGGCTGCATCCTGGTCCTGGCCGGCGCGATCGCGTCGATCGTGCGCCAGGTCCGGGGTTGGCGGGTCGAGGAGGACGAGCGGGCGGCGCCTGATCCGCCGGGCCCCTAACCGTGTCGGTGGTCTTCCCGGTCCTTGCCGCTCTCCTGCTCTTCGCGATCGGGTATTCGGCCCTGCGCCGGCAGGTCGGATCGGAGGCTGCGCCCCTTTCTGTCACGGGTCCGTGGCTGGTCGCCATCGTCGTGATCGTGCTAGCCATGACCCTGCTGGGCCGGGTGCTGGGCCGCTAGGGCCCGCGACCATCGCGACCCATTCGTGTTCGAGCCGCGGCCGCCACCGTGGTCGAAAGCGGTTCGCCGCCCGGCACGACCATCGCGCCGATCTTCGACCGCTTCGGCGGGGTCACGGTGTGGAGTGAATCCACCGAGGGCACCGGCGGTAACCGGCGACGGTGCGGCTCGGCATCTACACGTTCGGCGAGGCGGGCGAGGGCGTCGATCTCGGCCGGAGGATGCGGAGGCTGGTCGAGGAGATCAAGCTCGCCGACGAGGTCGGGCTCGACGTCGAGTCGTTCCCGCTGTTCGGCTACGACCTCGAACTCTACGACGAGCTGTTCGCCGAGAAGCTCGAGCTGCTGCCGGCGGCCTCGCGGGCCGGTGATCCCGACGCCCTGCAGCCGGCGCTCTATCCTGCCGATGATCGGGGCGGCCATCGGGCCACCGCGCACGCCGACGTAGCTCAGCTGGCCAGAGCACTTCACTCGTAATGAAGGGGTCCCCGGTTCGAATCCGGGCGTCGGCTCTTGGAGGCATCGAGAGCAGAGGGGGTCGCTTCGAACGCGAGCAGCGGCGCGAGGGGCAGGCGCGCCTTTCAGGCTGTCCGCCGCAACGCAGCCAACGTCGGGAAGAACCTTGAGGATGCCCGGCTGCACCGCGGGCGCGATCCGCGGGAGTTCTCCAGATCAGTAGCGCCGGCCGGCGTCTCCGCCGCTCATCGACAGCGCCAGGCCGATGACGAGGCCGAGGGCGCCCGCGATCATGAGGATCACGCCGACGACGTCGAGCGCGATGCCCGCGAGGTCGACGTCGAGTGCGAACTTGAGGATCGCTCCGATCACGATCGTGAAGATGGAACCACCGATGGTCACGAGGCAATCCTCGCACGACGCGCGGCGTGGCGCTTGTGCCGCTGCGCCCGGCTCCGGACTCGAGGGTCCCGACGACCAGGGGATCCTCGTTGAGGACCCGGGGACGGCTGGTAGCGTGGCCGGCATGAGCGACAATCCGGCGGCAAGCTCTGGTTCCCGATCGACGGGCGAGAAGGCGAAGCTCGCCGCGTTCGGAGCCATCGCCGCGCTGGTCTTCGTGTTCGCGATCGGCAACCTCGACCAGGTCGAGGTGAGCTGGATCATCGGCACATGGCAGACGCCGCTGATCGTCGTGATCGGACTGTGCTTCGCGCTCGGCCTGCTCGCCGGGTTCGTGGCCGGCCGGCGCCGGGGCTGAGTCGCTCCGCCCGCCGATCAGCGGTTGACCGCGCTCATGTCCTCGTAGCGATCGCCGGCCGCCCGGCCGGCGGGTGCGATGTTGTCGATGCGGCGCAGGTCCTCGTCGCTGAGCTGCACGGCGGTCGCGTCGACGTTCTCCTCCAGGTAGTCGACGTGCTTGGTGCCGGGGATGGGGACGATGTCGTCGCCCTGGGCGAGCACCCAGGCCAGCGCGAGCTGGCTCGCCGAGACGCCCTTGTCCTGGGCCATCCGCTTGATCTCGTCGACCAGCTCGAGGTTGCGGTCGAAGTTCTCGCCCTGGAAGCGCGGGCTTTGGCGCCGGTAATCGCCCTCGGGGAGATCCTCGAACGACTCGAAGCGGCCGGAGAGAAAGCCGCGGCCGAGCGGGCTGTAGGCGACGAAGCCGATGCCCAGCTCGCGGACCGTCGGCAGGATCTCGTCCTCGGGGTCGCGGCTCCACAGCGAGTACTCGGTCTGCAGCGCGGTGATCGGGTGCACCTCGTGGGCGCGGCGGATCGTGTCCGGGGCCGCCTCGGAGAGGCCGAGGTGGCGGACCTTTCCCTGCTCGACCAGCTCGGCCATGGCGCCCACGGTCTCTTCGATGGCCACATCGGGATCGACGCGGTGCTGGTAGTAGAGGTCGATCGTGTCGATCCCGAGGCGCTTCAGCGACGCCTCGCACGCCTCGTGCACGTAGTCGGGGTGCCCGCTGACGCCGAGCATGCTGCCGTCCTCGTCGCGCTGGATGCCGAACTTCGTGGCGATGACCACGTCGTCGCGGTGGGGGCCGAGCTCGCGGCCCACGAGCTTCTCGTTGGTGAACGGCCCGTACATGTCCGCCGTGTCGAAGAGGGTGATCCCGAGCTCGCGGGCGCGGTGCAGCGTGTCGACGGCTTCGGACTCGGAGCCGCCGCCGTAGAAGTCCGACATCCCCATGCATCCCAGCCCCTCGGCCGAGACGGTCAGGTCGTTGCCCAGCGTGCGCGTGTCCATCGTCTGGCTCCTTCGTTGACCCCGCAACGGGTACCCGGATGGCGTAGGGCGAACCCTCAGGCGTCGACGCAGACGGCGGAGAAGCGCAGGCCCGCCCGTGCGAATCGGTCGACTTCGTCGAGGCCAAGGGCCAGCGACGGCGTCACGCACCCGTATCGGTCGGGCGTCGCCTCGGTCTCGGCGAGCAACATCCCGGCCTCGCCCATCATCCGTGCGGTCGTGAGATACCCGGGATGACCGTCGGCTTCGATCAGCAGATGGACGCCGGCTCCGCCTGTCGTCCTCGCATCGCACTGGACGGTCCACGACCATCCTTCGAGCCGGTCCGGTGCGGGCCCGTCCCCGGAGCCAGGGCCAATCGCCTTGAGACCGGAGGCCGCCGCGCGGCGCACCGGGCCCGGGGCGGACGCGAGAGCCCGGGTGCCGGCGGCCGTGGCGGAAACCACCGCGGCGGCCGCGAGGCGCGGGCCGAGCGTGGGCGTTCCGCCAGGCAGGGCCATGTGTTCGCGGTAGGTCAGCGACGAGCCGAGCTCGGCGCCTTCGGAGGCCAGGAGTTCGTTGCTGCGGTGGATCACCGCCGGGTTCAAGAACGGGGACGGCACCATCGGGGCCAGCGCCTCTGTGCCCGTGCCGCGACGGGGTCGCACAGAGACCGGGCTGTCTTCGCGGACTCGTTTGGCGCGAGCCGGATCCTGCACGAGGATCGCCGGATCAGCGATGGCTCCCGCATCGTCGGAGGCCACCGCCAGGCGCAGGCTCTGGAACGTTCCGCCAGAGATCAGGTCTGAGGGACGGGGGAGTCCGGGAGGCAGCTCGCTGGTCACCCGGATGGTCACCTCGGCCAGCTCCTCGCCGAGTTCCTCCCGCGCAGCCCGCGCGACGAGCCCGACCGCGAGGTCCGGGGGCAGGGACTCGAACCCGCATACCTGTACGAGCTTGACCTGTGCCGCGTGCGCGGCGTCGTGGTGGGCGTCGATCATGTCGCGGACGAACGGCATCTCGCCGGTCAGGTCCACGTAGTGAGCCCCCTCGGCGATCGCCGCCTCGATGACCGGCGGGCCGAACTTCGCGTAGGGCCCGACCATGTTGAGCACGACCGTCGCCCGCGCGCACAGGTCGCGCAGGGTGGCGGGCTCGTCGATGTCGACGTGCAGGAGCTCCGGCGCCTGGACCCCGTGGTCGGCCAGGACCCGCTGCAGCTTGTCGGCGTCGCGTGCGGCCGGTGCCCACCGGAGGTCGGTCTCGGCGGCCCGCTCGGCCAGGTACGCGGCTACCCGCTGGCCGGTGAAACCGGTGGCTCCCAGGACCACGACATCGAAATCTCGCTTGGCCATGGCGACCACGTACCCGGCGTCGGCCAGGTGGAATCGGCGCGCCCGCGTGCCGCGCGGTCTAGATTTGATCGCAATGGGCGTTCACCGGCAACGCGGATCGCGGGGGGTGCGTGGCATCCGGGCGCTGCTCGGGGCGGCGCTGCTCGTCGTGGCGATGGGTGCCCCGTCGGCTCAGGCGGCGATCCCCCAGACGCTCAAGGACGCATGCGAGACCCAGACGGCGGCACCGGGATACGAGTACCGGTTCTGCGACGACGGCGTGCCGGACTTCGGAGGGCGAGACCCGAACCCGACAGGGGCGAAGGCCATCACGGTCCCTGCGAAGTACGACGGCTTCGCCGGTCTCCCGGCCAAGGCAGCCGACGCGGCGACCGCGCCGGGGGCGAACGCGCTGGGGGATGTCGCCCTCGACGTCAACGTTTCGCTGCCGCCCGCGAGCATGACCCCGCCGGCCGGCGGCTTTCCCGTGATGACGCTCGTCCACGGCTGCTGCAGCGGCAACAAGACCAGCTGGGAGGCCCAGGACCAGCCGGAGGGCGAGCGGTTCGACAAGGCCGGCAAGAGCTGGCACTACAACAACGCCTGGTACGCGGCGCGCGGCTACGTCGTCATCACCTACACCTCGCGCGGGTTCGTCGACAACCAGAATGACGGCTCGACGGGCGAGTCCCAGCTCGACCATCGCGCCTTCGAGATCAACGACTTCCAGCACATGGCCGGGCAGCTGGCCGACGATCCGTTCTTCTCGGTCAACCCGGCCGCGATCGTGCCCGGCGGAGGCTCCTACGGGGGCGGGTTTGCGTGGATGGCCTTCACCGACCCCACCTGGAAGAGCCCGGGCGGCAAGGACATGAGCCTCGCGGCGGCGGCGCCGCGCTACGGCTGGACCGACCTCGCCTACTCGCTGGTCCCGACCGGCCGCCAAGGTCAGCGTGAGCTGCCGCCCACCGACGGCGGTGGCACGCTCGATCCACCCGGCATGGGCAAGCAGTCCATCGTGGCAGCGCTCTTTGCCACCGGCGTCAACCAGCCGGCCGACCACGCGACGTTCCCCTCGTCGATCGCCGACGCGTTCCTGTGCCTGCAGACCGTCTTCCCCTACGAGCAGAGCCCGTTGTGTCAGACCGCCCTCGGATCGACGCTGCCGACGTTCGTGTTCGATCGCTCCGCCTACTACCAGAACGAGTTCTTCTCTCGGATCGAAAGCGACCCCGCGGCCCGGACGCCGCTGTTCAGCTCTGGGACCACCACCGATCCGCTCTTTCCGCAGCTCGAGCACCGCCGGATGGTCAAGCGCCTCAAGCAGGCCGTCCCCGACTACCCGGTGCAGGAGTACTACGGCGACTACCAGCACTTCGTGCAGGACAAGGACAAGGAGTGGGGGGACATCTGCGCCAACGGCGGCCGCCACGTGTGCCGTTACGACGAGTACCCGCAGATCGACGCGTCGGGCCGCCGCGACGTCGACGCCGAGCCGGCGGGCTTCGTCGAGCTCGGGGCCACGACCCGGCTCGACCGCTTCGTCGACCACTACGCCAAGCCGCCGGGCAATGCCTCGGAGCCCCAGCCGGAGTTCGACGTCACCGCCGCGCTACAGGTCTGCCCGCAGAACGCGTCGGACGGCCAGCCCGCCGACGAGCCCGGGCCGCGGTTCACCGCCCCGAGCTTCGGCGAGCTGGCTCCGAACACGCTGACCCTCGAGCTCTCCGGAGAGCAGACGACCACGAGCACGGTGCCCGCTAACCCCCACGCCGTGGCCGCCGACCCGGTCGGCAACTTCGCGGCGCGCGACGGCGCCTGCCCGCTCGGTGACGGACCGGCCGGGGCGGGCGTGGCGACCTTCGACAGCGAGCCCCTCGGCGCTGCGGCCACGATGATCGGCCCCACGCGGCTGGCGATCGACTACGCCGTCGGGGCGAGCGCTGCGGGTGCGCGTTCCGCCCAGGCGCAGGAGGCGGGCCTGCAGCTCAACACCCGGATGTACGACGTATCCCCCGACGGCACGGCGATCATGGTCGACCGCGGGCCGCGCCGGCTCGACTCCGAGACAGGCCCGGTGGCGACCGAGCTCCACGGGGCGGCCTACCGCTTCGAGGAGGGGCACCGGATCCGCTTCGAGATCGCCCAGGACGATGCGCCCTTCGTCAAGGCCTCGACCGTCCCCTCATCGATAACGGTCAGCGGTGTCGCCGCGGCCATCCCGGTGCGCGAGACCCAGGCGCCACCGTCCGGCGACCCGGGCGACGACGGGTCGGACGACGACACGGATGCGGACGGCGGCGACGACGCGGACGGCGACGGTGGCGACGACGGCGCCGGAAGCTCAGGTGGCGGCGATGGTGGCGACCGCGCGGGCGCCGGAAACGCCGGAGCGCGCGACGTGGTCGCGGCCGACTCCGACACGCTCGCCTTCACCGGCATGCAGCTCGCGGTTCCCGCGGGGCTGGGTCTCGCCCTCGCCGCCTGCGGCCTCGGTCTGGCGATGGTCTCCCGCCGCCGCACGACCTGACGCCGGTCGGCGTCTCAGAACGGGCGGGGCGGATCGCCGATCCGCCCCAGCGGGCGAACGAGCTTTTGGAGCGCCGGCGGCGGAAACGTCATCACGGTCTGGTCGGCGAAGCGATCGAGGAAGCTCGCCGCCCAGCGTGCGCCCGTCAGGCTGCCGGGGATCCCGCCGCGGCGGATCCATCCCTTTCGCGCTGCCGCGGCGCTCTCGACGAGGAACTCCTGCAGGTCGAGCGCCGGGGTGGCCTCGGCCACTCCGACCGCCTCGCGGCCGCTGGTGTTTCTCAGCCCGTGGACGGTCCCCCGGGGCACCGTGATCTTCCCCGTCCCGGACGTGATGGTGGTCCAGGTGCCGTCGAGGTGGAACTCGAGGGTCCCGGACTCCAGCCACCAGACTTCCTGCTGGCGGGGGTGGCTGTGGGTGGGCAGCTCGGCACCGGCCTCGAAGGTCGCGGTGACGGTCAGCGTCTCGCCCTGCCGGGTGAAGGTGTAGCTGGTGCGGTGAACCGGATCGACGGCGGGCGGGGGCATGGACTCTCCATGAGCTCGTCCCGGCCATCCTCGACGGCTGGCTGACCTACGCGCGGGGCCATCCACACGGGTGGCAGATGATCTTCCGCGACGGCGGGGGCGGCGGGGAGATCCGGCGGCGACGCGCGGCCATGGTCGACCAGGCCCGGGAGGTCATCGCCGGCTTTCTCACGGCTGCCCCCGGCATCGAGCTTCCACCGGCCCAGCTCCAGCCGACCGCGCAGATCCTCAGCGGGGGCCTCGCGGCGATGGTCGTCTGGTGGCAGGACCACCCGGAGGTCGAGCAGCAGACCCTGGTGGCCGCGGCCGGTCGACTGGTGTCCGGTCTCGCGGACTGAGCCGGAGGACGCCCGGCGGGAAGGCCGCTCCCGCCCGGCCCGCGTGGCACGCTTGACCGATGGACCTCGGCTTCGCCCTGCGCGCCCCCGATCCGGGCCCCGTGCCCGAGGGCGAGCTCCCCGAGCCGCGGCAGGTCAACCTCACCCGCCACGCCGTGGAGCGCTACCGCGAACGCGTACGGCCCGAGCTGTCCCTCGAGCAGGCCGCCGGGCGGATGCGCGCGGAGATGACCCGGCGCGGGAGGGTGGAGGAGCGGATGCCGCGGTGGGCTGGGGCGTTCCCCGGCGGCGAGGCCGCCCTGATCCTCCCTTCTGCAAGGGCGGCGCTGCCGCTGGCGCGGGATGACGGGCGGTGGGTCGCCGTGAGCTGCCTGACCAGCTGACCGTCTTCAACGCCGATTGCGTAGGCTCGTGGGGCACCCGGTGCCCTCAACGCACCGGCCGCGACGCATGAACCGCGCGTCGCGGGGAACCAAACGGCCGAACCCCAGGCCAACGCTCCAGGAGGACACGTGACCGAGAAGGCTCGCCGCGCCGCCATCGTCGGCGGTAACCGCATCCCGTTCGCCAAGGCGTACGGCCCCTACAACGACGCGAGCAACCAGGACATGTTCACGGCGGCCCTCGACGGGCTCGTGAGCCGGTTCGGGCTCCAGGACATGCAGGTCGGCGAGGTCGTCGGTGGCGCGGTGCTCAAGCACTCCCACGACTTCAACCTCATCCGCGAGTGCGTGCTCGGTAGCCGCCTGGCCGCCAGCACGCCCACCTACGACATCCAGCAGGCCTGTGACACCGGCCTGCAGGCGGCGGTGCTGGTCGGCAACAAGATCGCGCTCGGGCAGATCGACTGTGGGATCGCCGGCGGCGTGGACACGGTCAGCGACGCGCCGATCGAGGTCAACGACGACCTGCGCGAGGTCCTTCTCGACTTCAACAGCGCCAAGAGCACCATGGACCGGGTCAAGCTGCTCGGCCGCCTGCGCCCCCAGCAGATCGTGCCGCGGATCCCGCAGAACGAGGAGCCGCGCACCGGCATGTCGATGGGCGAGCACACCTCGGTCATGGCCCGTGACTGGAACATCTCCCGCAAGGCCCAGGACGAACTGGCCGCGGCCAGCCACCAGAACCTCGCCGCCGCGTACGACCGAGGGTTCTTCGACGACCTGCTCACCCCGTACCTGGGCCAGCAGCGTGATCAGATCCTGCGCCCCGACACCGACGCCGAGAAGCTCGGCAAGCTGCGCACGGTGTTCGGCTCCGGTGAGGACGCGACGATGACGGCGGGCAACTCCACGCCGCTGTCCGACGGCGCCTCGACGGTGCTGATGGGCAGCGAGGAGTGGGCCGAGGCCAACGGCTTCCCCGTCCTGGCCTACATGGGCGACAACGTCACCACCGCCGTCGACTACGTCCACGGCGAGGATCACCTGCTGTCGGCGCCCATCTACGCGGTGCCCAAGCTGCTGGAGCGCAACGGGTTGACCCTCCAGGATTTCGACTTCTACGAGATCCACGAGGCCTTCGCCGCCCAGGTGCTGGCCACGCTGAAGGCGTGGGAGGACCCGACCTTCTGCAAGGAGCGCCTGGGCCTCGACAAGCCGCTGGGCACGATCGACCGCACGAAGCTGAACGTCAACGGCTCCTCGCTGGCGGCCGGCCATCCGTTCGCCGCCACCGGCGGGCGGATCGTCGCCACCCTGGCCAAGCTGCTCGCCGAGAAGGGATCGGGCCGCGGCCTGGTCTCGGTCTGTGCGGCAGGCGGGCAGGGCACCGTCGCCATCGTCGAGCGCTGAAGGAGACACCCGTGAGCACCGATACCTACCTGAACATCGCGAACAACCCCGTCGGCAAGGCCGTGGCCAAGCGGGTGGGCCTGCCCACACCGCCCAGGCTGCGCCGCTACGAGCCCGGGCAGGGGCTTCTCGACGGCCCGGCCCTCGTCGGCGCCGCCGCCGGCGGGCGGATGGACGAGACCGTCAAGGCCGTGCTCGCCGACACCCACGTCAGCGTGGAGACCGAGCACGCCGAGGACTCCGATGACCGCTACGCGGCGATCATCTTCGACGCCACGGGCATCTCCGATCCGGCAGAGCTACGCGAGCTGTACGACTTCTTCCACCCGGTCGCGCGCAGCCTGCGCACCTGTGGGCGGATGGTCGTGGTCGGCACCACCCCCAATTTGGTCAAGAACCCCGCCGTCGCCACCGCGCAACAGGGCCTCGCGGGGTTCCCCCGCCCCCTTGCCCAAGAGATCGGCTCCGT
>JBPCPM010000104.1:0-9367 GCA_050999155.1 Solirubrobacterales bacterium | reverse complement strand
TCGATGACCGCCGCGACGCGGCGGCCGCGACGCGCGAGGTAGACCGGCGCGTGCTCGACGCCGACGCGATCGATGATCGCCGCCAGCTGGCGGCGGGCTTCGGAAACGCTGAGCGGTGGCGCAGACGACACGCACTGAGTGTACGCGAGATGCTCTCGATGTACAAGATGTGCGGGTAAGGTACGTATCGGCGTCCCGTACGCCGTTCGGCTACCGGGGCTCGAATGTGAGGAGCTTCGCGATCGCTCGCGACGCCTACGCCGTGCCCAACCTCAACGGCGGGCGCATGAGCCGCCAGCGCGTCGGCCAGATCGTCGGCGACGCCGCTCGCGAAGCTACCCGGCTGCACACCGTGCGCGGCCTGCCACCGCTGCCCAACGTCACCCCGCACGCGCTGCGGCGCACCTACATCTCGATCGCGCTGCTGGCCAACAGCTTCGCGTCAAGTGGGTCATGAGCCAGGTCGGCCACGCCGACTCCAGAGATGACCCTCGACGTCTACGCCCAGCTCGAACAGCGCGTCCAGCGCGCCCACGGCACCGCCTTCGACCGCCTCATCCGCCGCGCCCGCGAGCAGCTCTACGGAGCGCCACCCGAGGGCCTCCAGGACGGAGTTCTGCCCCCGAATTGCCCCTCAAGCCTCGATCCTGGCACGCAAACCCTCACCGAGGCCGCGATAAGCGAGAACGAAAACCCGCCCGATACCAGGGAAAAAGAGGAGATGGCGAGACCCGGACTCGAACCGGGGACACCACGATTTTCAGTCGTGTGCTCTACCAACTGAGCTATCTCGCCGTGGCGGCAAGGGTAGTGGACGACCCTTCATCGCTGGCGTCCCGAATGACCGTCCCCGGATGCGGCCGGGGCGATCTACCGCCTGGGTTCCCCGGGCTCTGATTCGCCAGATCCCGCTGTCCCGGTGCTGGGGTCCGCGGCCGGGTCGGCGGTCTGGGAAGGGTCATGGGCGGGAGACGCGCTTGCCTGGGCGCCGGACCCGCCCGGTCCTTCCGAGCTGCCGATCGGCTGGGTCCGCCCGCCGGGCTGGTCGACCGTGTCCGGGCCCCCGGCGCCGTGGGCGTCGAGCAAGGCGAAGTACAAGACGCCGGCGGCCAGGGCTGTGAGGGGCGCGGCGACGGTGTTTGCGATCAGGCTGCCCAGCGCGATGGTGGCGAAGTTGTCGCCGATGCCGCGGAAGATGCCGCCGATGATCGCCTGCAGGATGAACTGGATGACGAACATCGCAACGATCACTCCGAACACGCGCAGCGCGTTGCCGCTGACGAGCTGGAAGCTGCGGGAAAAGGCCGGAATGACCCCGGGGCGTTCGATGACGACCACGGGCGCGAGGACCGCCAGGTAGGTGAGCACGAAGAGTCCGGGAATGATGAACAGGACCAGCCCGAGGCCGGTGGCGATGGCCGCGAGGAACGAGGCCCCGATCAGTGGCACGACGACCGGCGCGACGGCGGCGAACAGCTCTCCCACGCTCTGGTCTCGGCGCCCGTCCTGGACGTCGCTGACCAGTTCCACGACCATACCCGCGTACCAGTAGCTCGCAACCAGGGCGACAATCGAGCTGAGCAGGATGGTTCCGAGTCCCACGCTCCCGGTGGCGACCGCGCCCTGGATCAGGGCGGGAACAAGGAAGATGATGAGCGCCACAGGCAACAGCACCGAGGCGTTGTCCCGGTAGTACGTAAAGACCCGTTCGAAGATGGCACCGATGTCGATTTCGCGTGTCATGGCGCGAACCTATCAGTGCTGTTCGTGCCCAGGCTCGGCGAGCGGCCAAGCAGACGTTCGACCGCGGCCATCGCTTCGCTCACATCGGCGACCGGTACCACTCCTGGAGGGTCCCCTCCGCCGGGTGTCATCATCTCCCAGGTCGCGAGGCCGATGACCTCCCGTCCCGCGCACCGGGCCAGCGCGATCTCCGACAGCGTCCCCCAAGCGCCGGCGACGGCGACCACGACATCGGCAGAGCAGACGACCGCGAGGTTCCGCGCCGTCCCGGTGCCGGTGGCGACGACGTGGGTACACCAGGGGTTGGCGGCGGCCGGGTCCTCTCCGGGCAGCACCCCGATCACCGTCCCCCCGGCCTCGTACGCACCACGAGCCGCCGCTTCCATCACCCCGCCACGCCCGCCGCAGACGACCGTGAGCCCTCGCCACGCGAGGGCCTGGCCGAGCTCCTCGGCGATTGCGGCCGCGCCAGGAGCCGGCGCGTGCGCGCCGATCACGGCGACCTGGGCTTGGCGGGCGGGGACGGTCACCGCACACGCCGACGGGTCGTGGTCGGGCCCCCGGCGCCACCGGGAGGCCTGTCTGCCGCGGCCAGCATCCCGCGCATCAGCTCGCTCGCGGCGGCCTTGTGCAGATGGTCGTTGAGGTTGCCGCACTTCGGGCTCTGTACGCACGAGGGGCACCCCGACTCGCACGGGCACTCACCCACCAGGCGCGACGCGTCGGCGACCAGGCGTTCGAACGAGGCGTAGCCCTGGCGGGCGATCCCGACGCCGCCCGGGTGGCCGTCGTAGATGAAGATCGTCGGGGCCCCGGTCTGGAAATGGACGGTGGTCGACAGGCCCCCGATGTCCCAGCGGTCGCACATGGCCAGCAGGGGCAGGACGGCGATCTGGGCGTGCTCGGACGCGTGCAGGGCTCCGAGCAGGACGTCGGAGGGCAGCTCGCCGAGCGCATCGTCGGATGGCAGGTACCACAGGGCCTGGGTGGGGAAGTGCTCCTCGGGCAGCTCGAGCGAGACGAGATCGACGACCTCATGGTCGCCCAGGCGCTTGCGCTGGAAGGCGATCACCCGCTCGCTCACCGAGACCCGCCCGAAGTGCAGCTCGCAGCCGAGGGTCTCGCGCGCGTCGAGCTGGGCGTCGACGAAGATCTCGATCTCCTTCTTGGGCTGGGTGTAGTAGTCGCCGGTAAATGGGCGCACCAGCGCCTGGCGGCCGGCGATGTCGAGCTGCTGGACCTCGTAGGAGCGGCCCATGTGCAGGTACACCGCGCCGGGGTGCACGGTGGCCATCGCGCGCTGGGCCTCCACGGTTCCGACCATCTCGCCCGAGCCGGCGTCCACGACCCGCACCGAGTCGGCCGAGGCGGAGCGCAGCGAGATCCGCCCTGCCACGAAGTCCGGTTCCCTGACGCCGTACCGCCCGCCCCGGATCTCGCGCAGCACGCCGCGGCCGACCATGCGGTCGGCCCAGCCCTGCCACCGCGGTCCCAGCGTCTGCTCCTCGTCGCCGGCGCCGAGCGGCAGTTCGTAGGCGGCTGCTGCGAGGTGGGCCATGTGGATCTCCTCGGACTCGTGGTCGAGGATGGCCGACTCCACCGGGCGGTCGAGGAACTCGTCGGGGTGACGGCAGAAGAACTGGTCCAGGGCGTCCTGGCCGGCCACGTAGACCGCCAGGCCGGCCCGCCGGCGGCCGGCTCGTCCCCACATCTGCCGCAGGCTCGCGACGGTTCCCGGGAACGTCACGCAGATGGCCGCGTCGAGCTCCCCGACGTCGATGCCGAGCTCCAGCGCGTCGGTCGACACGACGGCAAGCAGCTCGCCCTCGACCAGGCGCCGCTCGATCTCGCGGCGTTGCTGGGGCGTGTACCCGGCGCGGTAGGGGGCCAGCAGCTCGGCCAGCTCTGCCTTCCCGCGCCGCTCGAGCTCCATCGCGGTGAACCGCTGGATCAGCTCGATGCCCCGGCGGCTCTTGAGAAAGCAGATCGTGCGAACCCCCTTCTCGATCAGCGAGGCGAGCAGCTCCGCCGCCTCCGACAGCGCCGAGCGGCGGGTTCCCGCGGCCTCGTCGACCAGCGGGGGATTCCACATCGCGATCTGCCGCTTGGCCCGGGGGGCACCGCCGTCGCCGACCACGGCGCACTCCTCCCCAATCAGCCGCTCGCCGAGCTCTCCGGGGTTGGCGATCGTCGCCGAGGCCAGGACGAACCGGGGGTCGCCGCCGTAATGGGCGGCCAGCCGGCGCAGGCGGCGCAGCACGTTGGCCACGTGCGAGCCGAAGATGCCGCGATAGGTGTGTGCCTCGTCGATGACGACGTAGCGCAGCCCTCGCAGGAACGCGCCCCAATGCTGGTGATTGGGCAACACGCCGACGTGGAGCATGTCCGGGTTTGTCAGCAGGAGGTTCGCCTTGCGCCGCAGGCCCGGCCGGTCGTCGCGTGGCGTGTCCCCGTCGTAGACCGCGTGGCGCAGGCCCTCCAGGCGCAGGGCGGCCAGCGATCGGGCCTGGTCCTGGGCCAGGGCCTTCGTCGGGTACAGGTACAACGCCCGGGCCGAAGGCTCGCGCAGGAGCACGTCGAGGGTCGGGAGGTTGAAGGCCAGCGACTTTCCGCTCGCGGTCCCGCTGGTGATCATCACGTGGCCCTCGCGGACACGGTCCCACGCCTCGACCTGGTGGCGGTAGAGCTTGTCGAGCCCCTGGCGGGCCAGCGCGGCGGCGAGGTCGGGGTGCAGGTCATCGGGCAACGACGCACGCGACCCCCGCTTGGCCGATTCGAAGCTCTCCGCCACCAGGGTGCCCTGCTCGCGTCCGGTATCGAGGACGCCGGCCCACGGGGCCCGCTCGACGGTCCGCGGGCTCATCGCCCGGACTCCGCACGCAGGGCAGCGGCCACGAGCATCGCGTCGACCGCTTCGGCGTCGTGCACGCGCAGCACGCCGGCGCCGGCATAAGTGACCAGGGCGCTCAGCCCGACCGTGGCCCAGGACCGCCGCCCGGGGTCGAGCCGGCCCTCCCACGAACCGGCCAGCACGGCCCCGAGGAAGTCCTTACGCGAGATGGCCAGGTACAGCGGTCGGTCCAGCGAGCGAAGCTCGCCGAGACGCCGGACGATCTCGAGGTCGTCGGCCACCGAGAGGTCGAAGTCGAGCCCCGGGTCGAGGACGATCTGCTCGGCGGCCACCCCGTAGCTCGCCGCCCGTTGGAGTCCCGCGCCGAAGAATTCCAGCAGGCGGGCGGCGACGTCGTCGTAGCGGTGGTTGGGCCGGTCCTGGCGGGCGGGACCCTCGATGTGCATCAGCACGAGGCCGCAGCCGGTCTGGGCGCATACCTCCAGCAGGTGCGGATCGGCGGCGCCGGAGATGTCGTTGACGATCGCCGCGCCAGCTCCGACCGCCTCCCGGGCGACGTGGGCCGAGAAGGTGTCGGCCGAGACGATCGCCCCGGCGGCGGCCAGCCCGCGGACCGCGGGGACCAGCGCGGCGGCCTCCGTCTCCGGCGCGACCGGTGGGCCGCTGCGGGCAGCCACCGCGCCGACGTCGACGAGGTCGAATCCCTCGCCCAGCAGCCGCCGGCCGTCGGCGATCGCCTGCTCGGCCGTCCGGCTCCGCGCCCCCTCCCAGAACGAGTCGCTGGTGACGTTGACGATCGCCGAGGCCAGGGGCCGGGCGATCGTCAGCTGTCGCCCGGCCACGCGCCAGCGGTGGGCAGGCGCGGCGGGCGGTGGGGCGGAGGCGGGGTCGCGCGCGGGGATCTGGCTACGGTACCGGCCGTGGATTGCCTCTACGTCGATCTCGACGGGACCCTGCTCGGTCCCCGCGGCTCGCTGTTCTCCGACGCCGACGGGGGCTTCACGCTGTCGGCCGCCCGGGCCCTGCAGGCCTGCGACCGCGCAGGCGCCGAGGTCGTGGTGATGACCGGCCGGCGCGAGCCCCAGGCCCACGAGGCGGCGCGGATGTTCGGCCAGCGGTCGTTCATCTACGAGGCGGGGTGTGGGGTGGTCCTGGACGGCGAGCGCCATGTGTTGCCCGACGGGCAGGACACCACCGCCGACGGCGGGCCGCACGCCCGGATGCTCGATGCAGGCATCCCGCAGCTGCTGCTCGATCGCTACGCAGGACGGCTCGAGCACCACGCGCCGTGGCACACCGACCGCGTGCACTCCCACCTGTTCCGCGGCCTTATCGATGTCCAGGAGGCCAACGAGCTGCTGGCCGCCGAGGGACACGACTGGGTGTACCTGCTCGACAACGGGGCGATCGGGCGCCGCATGGGTGACCTCGAGGTCACCAACGTGTACCACCTGATGCCCCACGGGACGGGCAAGGCGGCCGCGGTGCGGTTTCACCTGCAGGCGGCCGGCCACGATCGCTCCCGGTGCGTCGCGGTCGGCGATTCGCTGGAGGACATGAGCGTGGCCGAGGTCGTCAGCCGGTTCTTCGTGGTGGCCAACGGGACGGCGAAGGATCCGGGAGTGGCCCGGGCGGCGGCCGCGACGGCGAACGTGCGCGTCACCGAGGGCTCGATGGGCGACGGGGTCTACCAGGCCGTGGTCGAGACGCTCGCCCGCCGCGGGGCCTGAGGGCGGACTCCTCGGCCGGCCGCGCCGCCTCGAAGCCCGCAAGCGCTCACGAGACGGGCACGGCGGCGGTGACGATCCGCTGCGCGGCGGCGGCCAGGCTGTCGAGATCGCCGGCCTCCTGGATGGATGCGAGGTCGAGAATGCGGGCGGAGAACGGGTCGAGCGCATCGTGCCCGACGACGGCGTGGCACGGGACACCGCCCTGGCGCGCGCCGATGGCGACCTCGCTGACCGCCTTGCCCGTCAGGCTCGTGCGGTCCAGCCGTCCTTCGCCGGTGATGACCAGGTCGCAGGCGGCCAGCCGCCCCCGGAACCCCACCCGCTCGAGAACGTACGTGGCCCCGGGGCGGAGTTCCGCCCCGTGGGCCCACAGGCCCCCGGCGAGCCCACCGGCGGCGCCGCTCCACGGCACGGCGGTGGGGTCGCGCGGCAGCCGGGACGCCTGGTCGTGGAGGCGGTCGTCCAGCCGGCGGACCGTGTGCTCGTCCGCCCCCTTCTGGGGCCCGTAGACCCTGGCGGAACGACCGTACGGTTCCTCGGTGTCGCAGAGGCAGACGATCGTGGCGGCGGTGGGGTCGAAGGCCTCGAGCGCGCCGGCCCCACCGTCGGTGCTCGCGCTGCCGCCGCAGCCGACGAGCACCGTCCGGGCGCCGGCGTCGATGGCCGCCCCGATCAGCTCGCCGGTGCCGCGGCTGGTGGCCGACCAGGCGTCGCGCGAGGGCTCGGGCACGAGGTCAAGCCCGGTGGCAGACGCGACCTCGACGACGGCAGTCCGACCGTCGCCCAGGATCGTGAAGCGTGCCTCGACGGCGGATCCGTCCGGCCCGGTGACCGTGTGGGGGTGTTCCTCCCCGCCGTCGGCTGCGCGCAGCACAGCTGCGGTTCCCTCGCCCCCGTCGGCGACCGGGCAGAGGATGGGATCGGGGCCGGCCCCGGCGGCCAGGGCTCCGGCCACCTGGGCCGCGGTCAGGGTTCCCTTGAACGCGTCGGGTGCCAGCAGGGCGCGGCGGCCGCTCACGGACGCGGCGGGAGCAGATCCATTGGGTTGCCTGGAAGTTCCGGCACCTTCGGCTTCGCCGGCAGACCGATCCTCGGCTTCGATTTCGGCTTCTTTGGCTTGGGCTCCGCCTTGGCGTTCGGGTTTAACTTCGCTTCGCTGCGGTCGTTGCCGTTCTGGCGGGCCCCGCGCCGGCCGGACGAACGCTCGTCGCGGCCCTTGGCCTTTCCGCGGCCAGGGTTGCCCTCGTTGTTGCCTCTCGCGTTGGAGTTGCCCTGCCCGCCCGCGTTCGAGCGGCCGGGCTGATCCGGGGCTCCGTGCCCGGAAGCCGGAGACCCGCCGGACGGCGCGGAACCGCCGGAGGAGTCGCCGCTGCTGGTGTCCTTCTCGCCGTCGGTCGTCTTCTTCTCGTCGCCCGTGTCGTCGTCGCTGCGCTCGTCCTCGTCGTCCTTGTCCTTTTCAGCGTCCTTCGCGCTCCCATCGTCCTTCTCGCTCTTCTCGTCGTCGGAGGTCTCCCCGACCGGCTCGGCTCCGGGGCCGCCGGGCGTCACGGAGCTGTCGTCGAGCGTCGAGCCCTGGGCGTCCTTGGCGCCGCGCTCCAACGAGCTGGTGACCGGCGAGAGGCGGGCGGCCACGGCGCTGCCTCCCAGGGCGAGCACGAAGGCCATGAGCATCAGCAGGACCTTGCGCGTCCGGCGGTCGGGCATCGCACCCGCGAGGTGCTTGCGCCGGGCGGCGACCAGCGCGGCCACGACCCGGGGGTCGAACTGCGACCCGGACGCGTCGTTGAGGACAGCCATGGCGTCACGGGCCGAGCGCCCCGGGCGGTAAGGACGGGCGGAGCGAATTGCGTGGAAGGCATCGGCCACGGCGACGATCCGGCTGGCAAGCGGGATCTCCTCGCCGGCCAGACCGTCGGGGTACCCGTCTCCGTCCCAGCGTTCGTGGTGGTGGCGCACGATGCCGGCCACATCGGCGAGCTCAGGGACCGCGCGCACGATCCGCTCGCCCTCGGGCGTGTGGGTCTCCATCAGCTCGCGTTCCGCGGCGTCCAGCGGGCCCGGTTTTCCGAGGACGCGCTCGGGGATGCGGACCTTGCCGATGTCGTGCAGGCGGGCGCCGACGAGCAGCCGCTCGCGCTCGGCGCCCTCGATTCCCAGCTCGTCGGCCAGGACCTCGCTGAGCTCCACGACATCGTCGGAGTGCTCGGCGGTCAAGGCATCCCGTGCGGCCAGCGCGGCGCCGGCCATCCGCAAGGCGGCCCGACGGGCAGGATCGGCAAAGGACGCGGCGCGCCGGCCGGTCACGCCCGAGGCGCCGACGACGCGGTTGCCACCCCCCGCCTTGGCCTCGGCGAGGGCGAGCTGGGCTTCGCGAAGCGGGGTGTGGCTGCCGTCCTCGTGGTGGCCGTGGGCGACCCCGATCGAGAGCCCACCCTGGTCCCAGACCTCCGAGAGCCAGCCGCTGACCCGTGAGTGCAGGATCTGGGCGGAGCGCAGGGCCTGGTCCTCGTTGTCGCAGTCGATCAGCAGGACGACCTCGTCGGGTCCGGCGCGGAAGGCAAGGCCGGGCTCGGCCGTGTCCGCGGCGGCCTCGGCGACCCCGCGCACCACGGCGTCGCCGGCCCCTCGGCCCAGGCGGGTGGTCAGCTCACGCAGGCCGTCGAGGTCGCTCGCCACCACACCGACCGGGATCGTCGTCGCGGCGCGGCGGGCGAGCTCCTCGTCGAGGGCCTGGGCCGAGCCGAGCCCCGTCAGCGCGTCGGTCCTGGTGCGAAGGCGGATCCGCTGGACCCTCCGATAGCTGACGACGACGACAGCGCAACCCACCGCCACCAGCGAGGCCAGCAGCACGACCGTGCCGGTAAGCATCCCCCAGCGGGCGGTAGCCGCCATGGTGCCGACGCCGATCACCGCCGCGAGGGCGACGGTTGCGGCCAGAAGGTGCCACAGCGGCCGCTCGTCGCCGGCGCCAGGGGCGCGGCGCGGCGCGGGCTCGCGCGGTCGGTCGGGCTCGCGCGGTCGGTCAGGTGGCGCCGGCCCGGTC
>JBPCPM010000007.1:0-21713 GCA_050999155.1 Solirubrobacterales bacterium | reverse complement strand
CCGTTCTCCTCCTTCCCCCCCCCCTCCTTTGTTTTCTCCCCTTTGTGCCTCTCCCCCCCCCCCCCCCCCCCCCACCGCATCCGGGTCCCGCGCATCGGAACCGTCGAGGCGCAAGCGGCGCCTCGCGAGGGGGTCGTGACCCGCCTGCTGTGCCGCACGGGCAGCGTCCCGGTCGCTTCCGGCTTTTCGCCGGTGTCTGCGGTGCGCTCGAACATCGACGGCCAGACCGTCGATGTCGTGTTCGCCAACCTCGGGGACGATCCCCTCGACGTGGTGGGCCGAGCCTCGTGCCAGCCGCAGGAGTCGGGTGTCGGCCCGGGCGGAGCCGATAGCTCCGACGGTCGTCACCGCCACGACCTCGCCTTCCGCATGCGCGACAGCGCCGAAACGATCGAGGCCGGCGATCACAAGCTCGAGGTCCGGTGCCCCAGCGGCACGATCCCGGTCGGCGGAGGCGTCCAGGGGGCGGGCTCGGTGCTCGTCGGAGACTCGACGGACCTCGACGAGCGCACCTACTCCGCGGTTGTCGTAGCGGCCGACCAGAAGAGGGTCGTCGTCTCCGCACGGTGCCTGCGGCTGATCACCAGCTACCCCGGACCCACCTGAGCGGCTGAGCCACCGGGCGGCGGCCGAGCCGCATGCTCACACCAGCGCGCTCTCCTGCCCGGAGTCGTGTACGAACAGGCAGGGGACGGCGGCGCTCTCGGCCAGGGCGTAGGCGCCGGCGAGGTCGGGGTCGGCCGGCAGCGCCGCGAGGCTCAACCCGCCCATCCGGCGCTGGGGCATGACGGCGGCGAGGCTCCCGGCCACGGCTTGGGTCAAGGTTTCCTCGGGCAGGCGGGCGAAGTTCTTGACCTCCGCCAGCCAGGCCTCGGCGGGCGCCAGGGCGGACTCCTGCTCGACGAGCCCGGTGAGGTTGATGCGCGCCTCCCAGTTCTCGGCCAGCTTGAGGGCGATCAGCAACTCGAGGTCGAGGTTGCCCAGGTCCAGGCCATGCACCGGGTCGTGGCGATGGCCCTCGATCCAGACGTCGATCGTCTGCGGGGGGCCGGGTGCGGCATGGGCCTGGCCGGCGTACAGCAGCACGCCCATGTCGGCCTGGCAGGCCTCGCGGACCGACCGCCGTAGTTCGGGCGTCGGCCGGCCGTCGGCGGAGAGCTCGAGGAACAACGTGTTGGGCCGAAAGAACGCGGACTCGAGGATCTGGACGGACGAGACCACGCCGTCGGAGAACGACGACGCTTCCACGGTGGCCGAGGAGGCAAACACCCCCAGGCGCCCGAACGCGGCCGAGGCGTCTTGCACCCGCTGGGACAGATCGCTGTCGGTGGGGCAGAAGCCGATGAGCTTCACCGAGCCCTTGGGATAGGCCACGGCGCGCAGCAGCTCGAAGGAGTGGTCGAGAAGGCTGCTGGCGGCGACAGGGACCAGCAGGTTGGCCTTCCACGCCTTCTCCACGGGCCCGCGGCGCTTGGCCCGCTTGGCGGCCCACTCGGCGACGGCGATGAAGAGGCCGCTGCGCACGTCGCGGGTCTGGGCGCCGTCGCTGCGGCGCGCCAGCAGCGCGTAGACGGCCAGCACGACGGCGACGGCGGCGACGCTGGCCACCGCGTTGACGATCAACATCGCGAACAGGCAGCCGAGGACTCCGGTGAGCGAGACGATCCGCGGGACGCGCAGCAGGGGCCGGAAGCTCACCAGGCCCAGGCTCTGCTCGACCAGCACCACGAGGTTGATCATCAGGTAGGTGAGCAGGAAGAACATCGTGATCACGGGGGCCACGACGTTGAGGTCGCGGAGCATCAGCGCGGCCGCGACCAGCGCCGCCGTGACCGCCATCGCCTGGCGGGGCTCGCCCTTGGCGGTGCGCCGGGCCAGCCACTGGGTGCGGGGGACCACGCCGTGCTCGGCGATCGCGTGCAGGATCCGAGGCGCCCCGACCAGCGACGCCAGCGCGGACGAGAACGTCGCGCCCAGCAGCCCGGCGACGACCGCGGGCTCCCAGGCCGAGAGCTCGATCATGATCCGGTAGTCGCCGGCCAGGTCTCCGGCGGGAGCGGAGCGGACCAGCCAGTAGGCAACGGCCATGTAGATCAGGAAGCTGACGCCGATCGCCGACATCGTCCCGACCGGAATCGCGTGGCGGGGGTCGCGCAGCTCGCCGGAGATGTTGACCCCGGCCATGATCCCGGTCGCAGCGGGAAAAAACACCGCGAACAGGCCCCAGAACGAGATGCCCATGAAGCCCTCGTCCGGGTCGCCCGGGAACTCGCCCCACCAGCGCACGGGCTCGGTCATCGATCCGGTCGCCGCCGCAGCCGCCACCGCGACCAGCGACGCCACGACCACTGCGAGGATCAGGTACTGGACCCGGAAGGCCAGCCGGGCGCTGACCGAGGCGATCCCGATGAGCAGCGCGAACACGGCAAGGTCGATCAGCAGCGCCGGGTGGTCGGGAAAGATGAACTGCCAGCCCTCGCGGAAGCCGAAGACGTACAGCGTCACCACCAGGGTCTGGGACAGGTACAGCGGGATCCCGATGCTCGTGCCCACCTCGAGCCCGAGCGACTGGGAGATGATCGAGTAGGCGCCGCCCGCGCCGATACGGATGTTGCTGACGATCGACGACAGGCACAGGCCGGTCGCGCCGGTGATCGCGAACGCGAGGGCGATGATCAGCCAGGCGCCGCCGAGGCCGGAGTTTCCTACGACCCATCCCTCACGCAGGAACAAGATCACGCCGACGATGGTCAGCAGCGTGGGGACGAACACGCCCTCGAACGCTCCGTACCGGCGTATCGTGGGTGTCGCCTCCATCTGCCCTGCTCGCGAGCATAGCCCCGTCCAGGCGACCCCCCGACCGCTCGCCGGGGCCCCTGCTGTCCGCTAGGCTGGCGGTGATTCCGATGCGTATCCGGCGCCACAGCCCGCTCTCCCTGCTCCTTCTCCTCCCCCCTCGGGGGGAGTAAGCGCGGGCGGCCGCTAGCCGCAAACCCAGAAGGATCCATCGGAGCACAAGAGAAGGAGCACAGCGCCATGAGCGCATCACAGCCGGCAGAGCCAGACCGCGTCCACGTCTTCGACACGACCCTGCGCGACGGGGAGCAGTCCCCGGGCATCTCGCTGAACACCCAGGAAAAGGTCGAGATCGCCCAGCAACTCGCCCGCCTGGGCGTCGACGTGATCGAGGCCGGCTTCCCGATCACCTCGCCCGGTGATTTCGAGGCGGTCCAGGCCATTGCCCGCGCGGTGCACGGCCCGATCGTGGCTGGCCTGGCCCGAACCCACAAGGCCGATATCGACGCTGCCTGGGGTGCGGTCCGTGACGCCGAGCAGCCCCGGATCCACACGTTCATCTCGACGTCGGACATCCACATCACCCACCAGCTCAAGACGACCCACGAGGACGTCAAGGGCCAGGCCCGCGCCGCCGTCGCCCTGGCGCGGTCCTACTGCGAGGACGTGGAGTTCTCCCCGATGGACGCGACCCGCGCCGATATCGAGTTCACCGCCGAGGTGTGCGCGATCGCGGTGGAGGAGGGGGCAGGCGTCATCAACATTCCCGACACCGTCGGCTACACGACGCCGGCCGAGTACACGGCCTACCTGGGCCGTCTGTACGAGCTGGTCCCGGGGCTCGACGGCGTCCGGGTGTCGGTCCACTGCCACGACGACCTGGGCCTGGCGGTGGCCAACTCCTACGCGGGGTTGCTGGCGGGAGCGCGCCAGGTCGAGTGCGCGGTCAACGGCATCGGCGAGCGGGCCGGCAACTGCTCGCTGGAGGAGATCGCGATGCTGCTGCGCACCCGCCGAGACGTGCACGGGATCGACACCACGCTCGAGACCCGGGAGCTCGCGCGCACCAGCCGCCTGGTCTCGCGGTTCACCGGCTACCAGGTGCCTCCGAACAAGGCAATCGTCGGACGCAACGCCTTCGCCCACGAGTCCGGTATTCACCAGGACGGGGTGCTCAAGAAGCGCTCGACCTACGAGATCATGGACGCCCGCGAGGTGGGCCTGGAGGCCAACGCGATCGTGCTGGGCAAGCACTCCGGTCGCCACGCGCTGCGCAACGCCCTGGAGGAGCTGGGGTTCCGGGTGGACGGTCAGGCGCTGAACCAGGCGTTCGCGCGGTTCAAGGAGATCGCCGACAAGAAAAAGCAGGTGACCGCCATGGATCTCGAGGCGATCGTCTCCGACGAGATGCGCGAGACCGTGGCCGCCTACACCCTTGAGTGGTTCGACGTGCAGGCGTCCTCGCGGGCCGAACCGCAGGCCACCGTCGCCCTGACCATGCCTTCGGGCGAGAAGGTCGAGGCTTCCGGGAGCGGCGACGGTCCGGTCGACGCCGTCTTCGGCGCGATCCAGCAGGCGGTGGGCCGGCAGGCCGAGCTGCGGTCCTACCGGGTCAGCGCGGTGACCGAGGGCCGCGATGCCCTCGGCGAGGTCACCGTGGTGCTGCGGGCCGAGGGCAACCTGGCGACCGGCCAGGGGGTCTCGACGGACATCATCGCCGCGTCGGCGACCGCCTACGTCCGGGCGCTGTCGAACGCGCTCGAGGGCGTGGCGACCAGCGAGGCCGAGCGGGCCACCGCGGGAGCGGCCGATCCGCTGCACACGCCTGGACCGTAGGCAGCGAGCGATATCGCACGGTCACGGCTATCTGGAGCCCGGGGCGGTCCTGATCGGCTTCACCCTCTGCCTGGCCTTCGGCGAGTTCATCACTCGCGTCAACCTGTGACGGAGGGCCGAAACGGGGCCGGAGCAGCCATCTCCGGCCCCGCCGGCGCCCCTTGACAGCACTCCAAAAGGTGAGATAGTCGGCCGGTCTGGGCGGTCACGGGGTCGCCCTTCACAACTGGAGGAAACCATGGCGAGGCTGGCTCGTTGGGCACCCCTGACCGGGGTGATAGCGGTTGTGCTGTTCGTCGTCGCGATCCTGGTGTCGGGGGAGTCGCCGGACACCGACGTCAAGAACGCCCAGGCGATCGTCGACTTCTTCTCGGAGGACAAGCAGGATGTGTCGGGCGTGTTGCTGGCCTACTCCGGCCTGTTCATCGTGGCATTCGGCATCGCGCTGGTTCGCGTGCTGGGGCTGGCCGGTACGCCGGCGCTGGGTGTCGGCGCGTTGGCGGGGACGCTGCTGATGGCGGTCGCGATCGGCGGCTTCGCGACCCAGCAGATCGAGCTTGCGGACCTCGCAGGGACGATCGAGCCGGAGACGTTCCGGGCGATGTACGGCGCGCCCACGAACTTCATCGCGTTGCTCGTGGGCGGGGCCATCCTGGTCTGGAGCTTCGGCTTCGCGGCGTTGGCCTCGCCGCTCCTGCCGTCGTGGCTCGGCTGGGTGTCGATCCCGCTGGCCCTCGTTCTCGTGACGCCGCTGGGCTTCTTCGTGTCGCTTGTCCTCGCGCTGTGGATCGTCGCCGTGACGGTGGTCGCGGTGCGGCTCGTGGGGCGGGAGGAGCCCGTGACGGTCTGAGCGCCCGGTCGGCGGGGGGCGGCCCCCCGCCGTACAGATGTACGTGATAACGTACACCCGGTGTCGGCATCCACTGTCACTCCGGAGCGCAATACGCCGCCCGCGGTCGGCGGCCGCGTCCGGCTGCTCCGCGAGGCCATGGACCTTTCCCTGCGGGAGCTGGCCGAATGCAGCGGGGTCAGCGCGCCCATGCTCTCCCAGGTCGAGCGGGGCGAGACCAGCCCCACGCTCGCCGTCGCCACCAAAATCGCCCAAGGGCTGGAGCTGAGCCTCTCCCAGCTGCTGCGCCTCGACGAGTCCGGCCACGTCGTCGTCGTCCGCGCCGGCGACCGCCGTGAGACCCACCGCGACGGGCACCGCTTCACCGAGCTCACGCCGCCGCTGCCCGGCCAGCGAGCCGACGTCTCCGAGCATGTCCTGGCCGCCGGAAGCACGACCGCGGGCCCCGACGATCCGCCCATCCACGAACCCGGCGCCCGCGAGACGGCCGTCGTGCTCGCAGGAACGCCCATCCTGTGGGTCGAAGGCACCGAGCACCGGCTCGCTCCGGGCGATGCCGTGACCTTCGACGCCGATCTGCCCCACCACTTCGAGAACCCCGGACCGGGGGAGGCGCGGTTCATCGCCGTGGTCGCCGCCGGGCTGCGCCGCAGCTGACCACAGGAGGACGCACCGATGCCGAAACCACTGTTCGAAAAGATCTGGGAGGCCCACGAGGTCGCCGAGAACCTGATCTACATCGACCTGCACCTGGTGCACGAGGTGACCTCGCCCCAGGCCTTCGACGGCCTGCGCCTGGCCGACCGCCCCGTGCGCCGGCCCGACCGCACCCTGGCCACGGCCGACCACAACGTGCCGACCGACGGCACGCCGACCGCCCAGCGGATCGCCGACCACCTCTCGCGCAAGCAGGTCGAGACGCTGGAGCACAACTGCGAGGAGTTCGGCGTCCCGGTCTACTCGCTCGGTTCCGACCGCCAGGGGATCGTCCACGTGATCGGGCCGGAGCTCGGAGCGACCCAGCCCGGGATGACGATCGTCTGCGGCGACTCGCACACGTCGACCCACGGGGCCTTCGGCGCCCTGGCCTTCGGGATCGGCACCTCCGAGGTCGAGCACGTCCTGGCCACCCAGACCCTCGGCCAGCAGCGGCCCCAGACGATGCGGATCACCTACACCGGCACGCGGGGACCCGGCGTCACGGCCAAGGACCTCATCCTCGCCACGATCGGCCGCCTGGGCACCGACGGGTTCCAGGGGCATGCCGTCGAGTACGCGGGACCGGCCATCGAGGAGCTGTCGATGGAAGGCCGGATGACCGTGTGCAACATGACGATCGAGGGCGGCGGCCGGGCGGGGATGATCGCCCCCGACGAGACGACGTTCGAGTGGGTCCGTGGCCGTCCCGGCGCCCCGGCCGACTTCGACGCGGCCGTGGCCCGCTGGCGCGAGCTGCCATCCGACGACGGTGCGAGCTTCGACCGGGAGGTCGAGATCGCCGCCGACGAGATCTCGCCCATGGTCACCTGGGGCACAACGCCCGGCATGGTCGCCGAGGTGACCGACCGCGTGCCCGACCCGGCGCAGATGGATGCTCCGGCCGACCGCGAGGCCGCCGAGCGCGCCCTGGCCTACATGGGCCTGGAGGCCAACACGCCGATCCAGGAGATCCCGCTCGAGCGGGTGTTCCTCGGCTCGTGCACGAACTCCCGGATCGGCGACCTGCGGGCCGCCGCCGAAGTGGTCCAGGGGCACAAGGTGGCCGACGGCGTCCGCGCCATGGTCGTCCCCGGCTCCCAGCAGGTCTCGAGGCAGGCCATCGAGGAGGGCCTCGACGAGGTCTTCCAGGCGGCCGGCTTCGAGTGGCGGACGGCGGGCTGCTCTATGTGCCTGGGCATGAATCCCGACACCCTGGATCCCGGCGAGCGCTGCGCGTCGACGTCGAACCGCAACTTCGAGGGCCGCCAGGGCAAGGGCGGGCGGACCCACCTGGCCAGCCCCCAGATGGCGGCTGCGGCTGCCGTCGCCGGCCACTTCGTCGACATCCGGGACTGGTCATGACAGCCGCCCGCCGCCTCTCGACCGACCTCTTCGATTCCAAGGAGCCCCCATGGACCCCGTGAACGTCATCCAGGGCGGCGTCTCGGTGCTCGACCGCGCCGACGTCGACACCGACCAGATCATCCCCAAGCAGTTCCTCAAGCGCGTCGAACGGACCGGCTTCGGCGAGTACCTGTTCCACGACTGGCGCGGGTCGAAGGAGATCGAGCTTGAGCCGAACCCGATCCTCGTGACCGGCCGCAACTTCGGGTGCGGGTCGTCGCGCGAGCACGCCCCCTGGGCGCTGGAGGACTACGGGTTCCGGGCCATCGTGGCGCCGTCGTTCGCGGACATCTTCTACTCGAACTGCACAAAGATCGGGCTGCTGCCGGTCGTGCTGCCCGACGAGCACGTCCGCGGGATGATGGCCTCCGGGGAGGCGCGGATCGACCTCGCCGACCAGACGGTCAGCTACGCCGACGGCACGATCCAGTTCGACATGGATCCCGAGATCAAGCGCCGCCTGCTCGGTGGCCTCGACGAGATCGCCATGACGCTGGAAGACGAGCAGGCCATCTCCGACTACGAGGCATCACAGGACAACGGCCTCACCGTGTCCACGACCCGGCTGTGAGCCCCGGGCCCGGATCCGCCCCATGAGTGCGCCGACCGGCGATCCGCTGCGGCCAACGGTCACGGCGGGCGATCCGGGGCCGGCACCGCGCGAGTGGGAGGCAGGGACCTACCACCGCGTCGGGGCGCCCATGGAGGACATGGGCCGGGCGGTGCTCGACCGCCTGCCGTTGCACGGCGACGAGACCGTGCTCGACGCGGGCTGCGGCAGCGGGCGAGTCACCCGGCTGTTGGCCGAACGGCTTCCTCGCGGGAAGGTGATCGCCGTCGACGGGTCTGCCGCCATGGTGGCCGAGGCCCGAGCCACCCTGGGCCCGCTGGTCGACGTCCGCCACGCCGACCTCGCCGAGCTGAGTCTCGACGAGCCGGTCGACGCAATCCTCTCGACGGCCACGTTCCACTGGATCGGAGACCATCCACGGCTGTTTGCTGCCCTTCGCGCGGCGGCGCGCGACGGCGGGCGCCTCGCGGCCCAGTGCGGCGGGGCGGGCAACATCGAGGGTGTGCGGCGGGCGATCGCCGCGACCGTCGCCGACGCGCCGTTCGCCGAGCACCTGGCGGGGTGGGAGGGACCGTGGAACTTCGCGGGGCCCGCCGAGACGCGCGAACGCCTGCTCTCGGCCGGTTTTGCCACGGCCCGCTGCGCACTGCAGCGGATCCAGGTACGCCCGGGCGAGCCCGTGGCCTACCTGCGCTCAGTGGTCCTGGGCTCCCACCTCGAGCGGCTCCCGGACGCCCTGCGCGCGCCGTTCGTCGAGCGCGTGCACAAGGGATGCGCCCATCCGCTGGCCGTCGACTACGTGCGGCTGGACATCGACGCCGTCGCCTGACCGGCGGCGCACAGTCCGCGATTCGGCGCGCGGCCCGCCCGCCCGCCCGCCACCTCAAGGTGGAGCGCCCCAGAGCCGATTCAACGAGGCGATGTCCTCCCGAGCTTCCCGTGTCCGGACGCTGTCCTGTGGACTGGCCTGCGCGCTGACCCTCGGTGCCTGTGGTGGTGGCGAGGAGCCGGCCGACGTCAACGTCGCACCCCCCGACGGTGCCGCGGCCGGCGCCGCGACACCCGACCCGGCGTCCGACGCCGTCAGCGTCGCCCCCGGCGGTACTCCCGGCAATGGCGAGGAGGTCACGCCCGGGCCGAGCGTGACCCGCAAGACCTACGTAAAGGCAACGAACCTCACCTGCAAGACCTACGACAAGCGGCTGCGTGGCTACGCCAAGGTCGAGACGCGGGCCACCGCGGTGCTGCGCGATTCCAGCCCGAGTGTCTCCAAGCACCAGACGGCGACCGAGTTCTTCGAGTCCTACATCGACGATCTCGACGAGTTCGTCATCTCGCTGCGGGAGCTGGCGCCGCCACCTCCCAAGCTTCGCGACGATCACGAGGCCTTCGTCCGCGCCTACGAGGCCGCCCTCGACGAGGTCCGCGCCGGCGCCGCGGCCGTCGACGAGGAGGAGCCGGGCGCCGCGAGGACCGCGCAGGACAGGCGCAAGCGGGCGTTGAGTACAGCGGATCGGCTGGCGAAGCGCCTGAAGCTCTCCGACTGCGTCGACGTCTAGCCCCCGCGATCGCGGTAGGAGTTCAGGCGTCGTGCTGCCGGGGCGCCCGGCGCATGAACCACGATTCGACGCCCAGCACCTCCGCCGTGTCGACGACCTCGAACCCGAACCGCTCGTAGAAGCGCACGTTGCTCTCCACGTCGGTCTCGAGGTAGCCGACCGCGCCCTCGGCGTCGAGCCTCTCGCAGCGTCGGATCATCAGGGCGGTCCCGATCCCGGTCCGCTGATGGGCGGGGTCGGTGGCTATGGGCCCGAAGTGCAGGTGGTCCTCGTCGGGGTCGCGCGAGCTCCACGCATCGCCCCAGCGGCCCACGGCGACGCTGCGGCGGCCGAGGCGCAGCAGCGTCGGGGTCATGCGCAGCGTCTGCCACCACGAGGGCTGGCAGTGCGGCGACGCGACCGATCCGAGGACGGCGACCAGTTCGCCGTCGCGGATTGCCAGCAGCGGCTCGTTGGCTCCGACCGACAGCATCGTCGAGTACAGACGCTCGAGGTCGCGCTGGCGACGCTCGGCGTCGTCGCCCAGGGCCGCGACGTGGATGGGGTTGTCGCGCAGGCCCCGGGCCAGTAGCCGGACGACTTCGTCACGGCGATCGTCGGTGCCGACGGTGGTGATCTCCAGATGGTTCACTTGGCGAACCTAACGAATCGCGCGGTCCCCTCGGGCTGCCTCAGCGAGCCAGGGACCAGCGTCCGGCGCCGATCCGGGCGTTCGAGCCCAGCGAGTAGGATCCCGCTCCGATGAGCGATCCCGCGCAGATCGTGCTGCTTCCCGGCGACGGCATCGGCCCCGAGATCGTCGACTGCGCCCGCCGCGTGCTCGACCATTTCGGTGGCGTGGAGATGTCCGAGCACCTGATGGGCGGCTGCTCGATCGAGGAGCACGGCACTGCGCTGACCGACGAGACGCTGGAGGCCTGTCGGGGCGCCGACGCCGTCCTGCTCGGAGCCGTAGGCGGTCCCCGATGGGACACGACCGACCCCGACGCCCCCCGCCCCGAGCAAGGGCTCCTGGGGCTGCGCAAGGGCATGGGCCTGTTTGCCAACGTGCGGCCTGTCCGTGCGCTCGATCCCCTGCTCGACGCCAGCCCGCTCCGGGAGGACCGGATCGCCGGGACCGACCTTGTCGTCATGCGTGAGCTGACCGGCGGCATCTATTTCGGCGACCGCGCCCGCGAGGGCGACAAGGCCTACGACACCTGCGAATACAGCGTGGCCGAGGTCCAGCGGATCGCGCACGCCGGCTTCGAGGCCGCCCGGCGGCGCGCCGGGCAGGGCGGCCGCGGCGTCGTGACCTCGGTCGACAAGGCCAACGTGCTCGAGACCTCCCGGCTGTGGCGCGAGACCGTGGAGACCGTGGCCGGCGACTACCCCGACATCGAGCTGCAGCACATGCTCGTCGACAACGCCGCCATGCAGTTGGTGTCCCGGCCGGCCGACTTCGACGTGATCCTGACCGAGAACCTCTTCGGCGACATCCTCAGTGACGAGGCCGCGATGATCACCGGCTCCATCGGGATGCTGCCGTCGGCCAGCCTGGGCGACGGTGGCCCCGGGCTCTTCGAGCCGGTCCACGGCTCGGCCCCGGACATCGCCGGCCAAGGCATCGCCAACCCGCTGGCCACCTTGCTCTCCGCGGCGATGATGCTGCGCGACGGCCTCGACCGATCGGATGATGCGACCCGTCTCGAGGAGGCCATCGACGTCGTCCTCGCGGACGGGCTGCGCAGCGCCGACCTGGCCCGCCCCGGGGAATCGTCGGAGGGCAGCGAGCGCATGACCGACGCGGTGATCGAGCGCCTCGACGGCTGAGCCGGGCCGGCCGGGCCTCCGAAGCCGACCGCCGCTTCATCTTCCGCGACGGCCCGTGTGCAGGCATACTGCACGGTCGGTGCCAACCCCGACCGCGGAGGCGACAACGTGATCGAAGCCGAGCTCATCTGGATGAACGGCGAGTTCGTGCCGTGGAGCGAGGCCAAGGTCCACGTCCTCAGCCATGGTCTGCACTACGGGACGGGCGTCTTCGAGGGGGTCCGCTGTTACGACACCGAGCAGGGGCCGGCCATCTTCCGCCACCGCGAGCATGCCGAGCGGTTGCTGATGTCGGGCAAGCTCTACTACCTCGACATCCCCTACAGCGCGCAGGAGATCCAGGCGGTCACGCGCGAGCTGGTCACCCGCAACGGGTTGGAGAGCTGCTACATCCGCCCGCTGGCCTTCCGAGGCTACGGCGAGATGGGCCTGTTCGCGAAGAGCGCGCCCGTCGAGGTCATCATCGCCGCCTGGCCCTGGGGCTCGTATCTCGGCGACGAGGGCAAGCGCAACGGCATTCGCGCCAAGGTGTCCTCCTGGCGGCGGATCTCGCCCGAGAGCCTGATCCCGCACGCCAAGGCATCGGGCCAGTACCTGAACTCGATCCTGGCCAAGACCGAGAGCCACAACGCCGGCTACGACGAGGCGATCCTGCTCGACGCCCAGGGGACCGTCTGCGAGGGCTCAGGGGAGAACGTCTTCGTGGTGCGCGACGGCACGCTCGTCACGCCGTCGCACACGGCGTCGATCCTCGACGGGATCAGCCGCCGGTCGGTGATCCAGATCGCCCGCGACATGGACCTCGAGGTCACCGAGCGCGAGATCATCCGCTCGGAGCTCTACCTGGCCGACGAGGTCTTCATGTGCGGGACGGCCGCCGAGCTCGTGCCCGTGCGCGAGATCGACGACCACGCCGTCGGCACCGGTGAGCCCGGACCGATCACGCGCGAGGTCCAGCGGGTCTTCGAGGACGCCTTGCACGGGCGTGACCCCCGGTACGCCGAGTGGCTGGACCCGGTGGGCCAGGCGAGTAGGGTTTGACCTGATGGTCCCGACGCGCCAGCTGCGAATTACCGGCACCGTCGCCCGCTGAGGGCGGCGGCCGTTTCAGGCTGGCGCATCGCTTTCCGCGGCGTTTCGACGCCGCCCGACTGAGAAGGACCACATGCAGATACAGCTCTACGACACGACGTTGCGTGACGGCATGCAGGGCCCCGGCATGTCGGTATCCGCCGGCGAGAAGCTCCGCATCGCCCGGACCCTCGACGAGCTCGGCATCCCGTTCCTGGAGTGCGGGTTTCCCGGCTCCAACCCCAAGGACGCCGAGTTCTTCCGCCTCCTGGAGGCCGAGCGGTTCGAGCAGGCCACGGTCGTCGCCTTCGGCATGACCCGGCGCCGGGGCGTCACCCCCGGCGACGACGAGGCGCTGGTCGGCGTCGCGCGCAGCTTCGCCCCGGCCGTGTGCCTGGTCGGCAAGACGTGGCCGCTGCACCTGGAGAAGGTGACGAAGGTCAGCCCCGAGGAGAACCTGGAGATGATCGTCGGCTCGGTTGCGCTGTGCCGGGAGGCGGGCAAGCGTGTGATCTACGACGCCGAGCACTTCTTCGACGCCTGGCACGCCGACTCCGACTACGCCCTGCGCTGCCTGCAGGCCGCCGCGGACGGGGGAGCGGAGAACGTGACCCTCTGTGACACCAACGGGGCCAAGCTGCCGCACGAGATCTCGGAGATCACCGCGGCCGTCCTGCGGGCGATGCCCTCGGATGTGACGATCGGGATCCACGCCCACGACGACGCCGGCTGCGGCGTGGCCAACAGCCTCGCCGGCGTCCGGGCCGGAGCCACGCTCGTCCAGGGGACAGCCAACGGCTACGGCGAGCGGACCGGCAACGCCAACCTCACCTCGATCCTGCCCGCCCTACAGCTGAAGATGGATCTGCAGTGCGTGCGCGACGATCAACTTGCGCACCTGACGGCCGCCTCGCACCGGATCGCCGAGCTGTGCAACGTGGCTCCGGCCCCCGACCAGCCCTACGTGGGCCGCAACGCCTTCACCCACAAGGGCGGGCTGCACGTGGCCGGGGTCAACGCCGACGCCCGCACCTTCGAACACATCGACCCCGACGCGGTCGGCAACCGCCGCGAGATGGTCGTCTCCGAGCTCTCGGGCCGCGGCACGGTCCACTCCCGCGCGGCGACGGCGGGCGTCGAGCTCGACGACGGGGCGGCCGAGCGGGTGCTCGAGCGCCTCAAGGACCGTGAGCACCGCGGCTACCACTACGAGGCGGCCGGGGCCTCGTTCGAGCTGCTGCTGCGCCGGGAGACCGGTGCATACACCCCGCTGTTCGAGCTTGAGAGCTTCCGGGTGATCGTCGAGAAGCCCGCCCAGGGCCGGGTCCAGACCGAGGCCACGATCAAGATCCGGGTCGGCGACCAGCGCTACGTCCGCACGGCGGAGGGCAACGGGCCCGTCAACGCCCTGGACAGCGCGCTGCGCGACGCCATCGGCGCCCACCATCCAGAGCTGGCCGGGTTGGAGCTCGTCAACTACCGGGTGCGGATCCTCGACGAGGCCCACGGAACCGGCGCGGTGACACGCGTCCTGCTCGACACGACCGATGGCCGGGACTCGTGGGGCACGATCGGCGTCTCGGAGAACATCATCGAGGCCTCCTGGGAGGCGCTGGTCGACTCGCTCGAGCACGCGTTCCAGTCCCGGCCGGCCGCTGCGTCCGGCCAGGGGCGGTGACGGCCTCGCCCGACAGCGCCCCGGCTGCGCTGCCGCTCGCCCGCCCGGTCATCGGCGACCGCGAGCAGGAGCTCGTGGCCGATGTCCTGTCCTCGGGCCAGCTGTCGCTGGGCCCGATGCTCGACCGGTTCGAGCGTGATTTCGCGTCCTGGGTCGGGGCGGGTGACGCGGTCGCCGTCTCCTCCGGTACCGCCGCCCTGCATCTCGGCGTCCGCTCGCTCGGGTGGGGGGCCGGCGACGAGGTCATCACCAGCCCCCTGAGCTTCGTGGCCTCGGCCAACTGCCTGCTCTACGAGGACGTCACGCCCGTGTTCTGCGACGTCGATCCCACCAGCGCCAACCTCGATCCGCAAGCAGCCGCGGCCGCGGTGGGCGAGCGGACAGCGGGCATCCTGCCGATCGACATCTTCGGCCACCCCTGCGCCATGCCCGAGCTCGAAGGCGTCGGCGCTCGGCACGGGCTCGGGCTGCTGCGCGACAGCTGCGAGGCCCTGGGGGCACGCGACGCCGACGGAACGCGCGTCGGGGCGCGAGGCGAGCTGGCCACGTTCGCGTTCTACGCCAACAAGCAGCTGGCCACCGGAGAGGGCGGCATGGTGATCCCCCGCGACGCCGCCGAAGCCGCGCGGCTGCGCAGCGAGCGCAACCAGGGCCGGGCTCCGGACATGGGGTGGCTGACCCACGACCGGCTGGGGTTCAACTACCGGCTGTCGGATGTGGCGTCGGCCATCGGCGTCGCCCAGCTCGAGCGGCTCGACGACATGCTGGCGGCCAGAGCCGGCCTCGCGGCGCTGTACGGACGGCGCCTGGGGGACCTCGACGGGCTGGAGATCCCTCATCCGCCCCCGAGCCCCGCGGAACACGGGTGGTTCGTCTACGTCGTCCGTCTGCCCTCCGGGGTCGGTCGCGACGCGGTGATCGACGGCCTCGCGGCCGAGGGGATCGCCTCCAAGGAGTACCTGCCGTGCATCCACCTGTACCCGCACTACCGGGAGCGGTTCGGATTCACCGGGGGCGAGTTCCCCGTCGCCGAGGACATCAGCGCCCGCTCGCTGGCCCTGCCCTTTGCCATCGGCATGGGCGAGGACGACGTCGACCGGGTCGCAACCGCCCTCGGCCGCATCGCCGGCCTGCCGGGCTAGGAGGCCTGCGCGGCCGCGTCGGCGCCGCGCCGGGATACAGTCCCCGGCATGTCGCGCTTCCGCGAGCCACCGGACCCGCTGTTCCAGCGGCTCAACAGCTCCGCCGGCTTCGACTGGCGCCTTGCCCCGTACGACATCCGCCAGTCGCGGGCCCACGCGCGGATGCTCGAGGGCATGGGTGTTCTCGACGCGGGCGAGCTGGAAACGATCCTCGGCGGCCTTGACACGATCGCGGGTGAGTTCGAGGCCGACCGCTTCGTTTTCACGCCCGACGACGAGGATGTCCACATGGCCGTCGAGCGCCGGCTGACCGAGCTCGTCGGCGACCCGGGCCGCAAGCTACACACTGCGCGGTCGCGCAACGACCAGGTGGCCACCGACGTGGCGATGTTCTGCCGCGATCACGCCGACCGGGTGCTGGAAGCGATCGGTGGACTCGCCCAGCGGCTCGTGGACCTCGCCGAGGCCCACATCGACTGGCCGCTGCCCGGCTACACCCACCTGCAGCGAGCGCAGCCGGTCTACCTGTCCCACCACCTGCTCGCCTACGTGTGGATGCTGTTGCGCGACGCCGAGCGGTTCCGCGCGGCCAAGGCCTCGGCGGGCCAGATGCCGCTCGGCGTGGGGGCCCTGGCCGGCGTCAACTGGGACAACGACCGCCGCACCGTGGCCGCCGAGCTGGGATTCGACGGTGTCACCCCGAACTCGATCGACTCCACCGCCAGCCGCGACTACGTGCTGGACTGGCTGTCGGCCGCGGCCACGTGTGCCACCCACCTCAGCCGCCTGGGCTCGGAGCTGGTGTTGTGGTCGAGCTCGGAGTTCGGATTCTGCGAGGTCGGCGACGCCTTCACGTCGGGCTCGTCGATCATGCCCCAGAAGAAGAACCCCGACGCCGCCGAGCTGCTGCGCGCCAAGGCGCCGCGGATCGTCTCGCACCTCATGGGCCTGCAAGGCGTCTTCCACGGCCTCCCGCTGACCTACAACAAGGACATGCAAGAAGACAAGGAAGGCCTGTTCGACGCCGCCGACACCCTCGAGCTGTGTCTGGCCACCGCCGACGGGATGCTGGCCGACACGCGGTTCGACCGCGAGCGGATGGCCGCCGCGGCGAGCGACGAGATGATTGCCGCGACCGACATCGCCGACCTGCTCGTGCGGCGAGGGATGGCGTTTCGCGACGCCCACGGCGTCGTCGGCGGCCTGGTCCGCCACGCGGTAGATCGCGGCGTCACCCTCTCGGAGCTGTCGCTGGAGGAGATGCGCGGCTTCTCCGAGCTGCTCGACGACGAGGTCTACGAGGTGCTCGCCGAGTCGGGGTGGCTGGAATCGAAGGTCTCCGAGGGCGGGACGGCGCTGCCGCGCGTCCGTGAGCAGCTCGACGCCGCCCGCCGGGAGCTCGCCGGACTCCGGTGAGCGAGGCCCCGGGTGCCGGGACGCCGATCGGAGCCGAGTGCTGGGCCCAGCCGGTCGAGGACCTCGCACGCAAGCTGATCGGCTGTGTCCTGCTCGTGGACGGGGTTGGCGGGACGATCGTCGAGACCGAGGCCTACCACGAGCGCGAAGCGGCGTGCCACGCCCACATCGGCCCGACCGCACGCAACCACGTCCTGTTCGGCGAGCCCGGAGACGCGTACGTCTACCTGTCCTACGGGATCCACCACCTGCTGAACATCGTCGCCGAGCCCGCCGGGCAGGGGGCAGCCGTGCTGATCCGCGCGTTGGAGCCCACGGACGGGCTCGGACAGATGCGCCGGCGCCGGGGCCTGGACCCGGCGCGGGATCTGTGTTCGGGGCCGGGCAAGCTCAGCCAGGCCCTGGCGGTCGATTTGTCGCTCAACGGGCAGCGCGTGGACGAGGCGCCGTTCCGGGTCCTCGCCGGCGCGGGCGAGCCGCCGGCTGTGACCACGGGTCCGCGGATCGGGATCACCAAGGCAGCCGAGCTGCCGTGGCGGTTCTGCGCCGCCGCAAGCCCGTACATCTCACGGCCTCGGCCGCCCGGGCACCGGGTCCGCTAGGCCGATCTACCGGGGCTCGGCGCGAGCACCCTGGCCGCCGCTGGGGGCGCTGGCGGCGGGGGACGGGGCCGGTTCCGGCGCGGGGGCCGGCGCGGGCTCGGGCTCCGGTGCCGGCGCGGGCTCCGGCGCAGCTTCGGGTGCGGGAGCCGGTTCGGGCGCCGGGGCCTGGGGCGCCGCCGGGGCGCCGGAAGGTGCGGGAGCCTGGGGCGTGGTCGGTGTGCCGCCCTCTTCGATCCGCTTCGCCTCTCGCGCGGCGTCGCGTTCGTCGAGGATCTCCTCGTAGGCGGCGGCCACGTCGTGCCATATCTCGGCCGGGTAGGTGCCGCCGTCGACCGGCTGGCCGTGGTATTCGGTCTCCATCGGCCGTGTCTTGTCGGGATATCCGACCCACACGGCGATCGTGTACTCGTCGGTGAAGCCGATGAACCAGGCGTCGCCGTTGTTCTCGGTCGTGCCGGTCTTGCCGGAGACCTGCACGTCGGGCCCCAGGGAGGCCTTGCGGCCGGTGCCGCGTTGCACGACCGAGCGCATGATCTCCGCCGTCTTGGTCGCGGCCTGCTGGGGAATCGCCTGGGTCGTTTCCGCGTCGTTGTCGGCCGCCTGCCCCTGGGTGGTCTTGGCCAGGTCGCGGTCGGGCTCACGGACGCTCAGCAAGCCGACGGGTCCCCGTTCCTTGGGCGCCAGGGTGCCGGTGATCCGCTTGCCGTCACGCGCGAGCGTCGAGTAGGCGTAGGCCATCTCCAGGGGTGTCACACCCCGCTTGAGCCCGCCGAGGACCATCGACGGGTTCGTCGAGATGGAGGAGGTGACGCCGAGGCGCTTGGCCATGCGCGCGACGCTCTTCGTCCCCAGCTTGATCCCGAGCTCGGCGTAGACGGAGTTGTCGGAGAAGGTGGTGGCGCTGGCCAGGTCGATGGTGCCCGAGTAGGTGTCCTTGTAGTTGTTGACCACGAACTTCTCGCCCGGGGAGTTGGGAACGTCGAACACCTTCTTCTTGGAGGCGTAGGTCTGGTTGGGGCTGATGCCCTGCTCCAGGGCGCGGGCGAGGATGAAGGGCTTGAAGGCCGATCCCGGCTGGCGGTGGGCGCTGGTGGCCAGGTTGAACGGCGCGTCCGCGAAGCTCTTGCCGCCGACCATGGCCCGCACACCCCCGGTCTTGTTGTCGATCACGACCACCGCGGAGCGCGGCTTGATGGTGCCGATCCGCTTGCTCACCGCCTCTTCGGTCTTGCGCTGAAGCTCGAGGTCGAGCGATGTCTTGACCTTCAATCCGCCGGTGAACGCCCGGCCGGTCCCGAACAGGTCCACCACGTGCTGCCGGACCCACGAGGTGAAGTAGGGGGCCTTGGAGTCGTCCTTGCGCTCCTTGATGTCCGGGTCGGCCGGCAGCGCCTGGGCCAGGCTGTCTGAAAGCTGGGGCGCGTCGATGAACCCCTCCGAGCGCATGGCGCGCAGGACGAGGTTGCGCCGTCCAAGCGCAGCTTCGGGGTTGGCGCGAGGGGCGTACTTCGACGGTGAGGCGATGATGGCCGCGAGCAGGGCGGCCTCTTCGGGTTCGAGCACCGAGGCGCAGTTCGGTTCGCCCTCGTTGCCGCAGTCCGGGTGATTGCCCCGGAAGTACGTGCGGGCGGCGGCCTCGATGCCGTAGGCGCCTTCGCCGAAGTACACGGTGTTGAGGTACTGGGTGAGGATCTTGTCCTTGGACCACTTGCGCTCGAGGTTGTAGGCGAGCGCCGCCTCCCGGAGCTTTTGCAGCACCGTCCGGGTGTCCTGGGCGGACACGGCGTTCTTGACGAACTGCTGGGTGATGGTCGATCCGCCCTGCGCCGCGCTGCCGCTGCGGATGTCCTCCACCAGGGCACGGCCGATGCCGACGTAGTCGACGCCGCCGTGGTCGTAGTAGCGACGATCCTCGACCGCGACGACGGCTTCCTTGACCGAGCGGGCGATGTCGGTCGAGTCGACGAGGATCCGGTTCTGGTCGCCGGTCAGGGTGGCGACCTTCTTGCCCCGGACGTCGACCAGGACGGAGTTCTCGGCATCGTCGGCGGTGTTGGCCGAATCCAGCTGTGGGAGGTCCTGGGCGACCGCCATGAGCATGCCGAACACCATCGAGACGCCGGCGAGCACCGCGAGCCCGCCAAGGATGGCGGCGACCCGCAGTTTGAGCAGGCGCGGTGGGCCGGTGGGAGGCGGCGTGTGGGGGGGTGCTTCGGGCCCTGTGGGCGGCGAATTGTCCCCCGCCGTGGGTCGAGAGCGGGTGGTAGGCATCGAAGCGGGCCGGGCGTCCTGCGGGCGCGACAACCGTCGTCCTAGACGGCGCCCGTGGGAGCCCAAGCGAGCACGGAAGTCTAGCATTGGGCCCTGTGGACTCCGGCCGCGATCTGACCGCCAACACCGTCGACGTCCTGCCCGCCGGCCAGCTGGCCGACCAGCTGGCCGAGGGCCGGCCCCTGAGGGTGAAGCTGGGCATCGATCCCACCGCCCCGGACATCCACCTCGGTCATACCGTCGGGCTGTCCAAGCTCCGCCAGTTTCAGGACGCCGGCCACACGGTCGTGCTCATCATCGGTGACTACACGGCCCGGGTCGGAGATCCGAGCGGACGCTCCGACCAACGCCCGATGCTCAGCCCCGAGCAGATCGACGCCAACGCGAAAACCTTTCAGGAGCAGGCATTTCTCGTGCTGGACCGTGACCAGACCGAGGTCAGGTTCAACAGCGAGTGGCTGGATATGCCCATCGACAAGCTCTTCGGGCTCCTGTCACGCTTCACGGTCGCCCAGCTGCTGGAGCGCGAGGACTTCGCCCGGCGGATGGCCGCCGAACAGCCCGTGTCGCTGCTGGAGCTGCTGTACCCGGTGATGCAGGGCTATGACTCGGTGGCCGTGGAGGCGGATGTCGAGCTCGGCGGCACCGACCAGACCTTCAACCTGCTGTTCGGGCGCGAGGTCCAGCAGGCCTTTGGCCACAGGCCCCAGTCCATCATGACCCTGCCGATTCTTTCGGGGATCCACGGACCCGCCCGGATGAGCAAGTCGGCGGGCAACTACATCGGCGTCACCGACGCGCCGCAGGAGATGTTCGGGAAGGTCATGCGGATCTCCGACGAGCAGATGGGCGAGTACTACCGCCTGCTGCTGGGATCCGAGCCCCTGGAGGGGGCCGCAGTCCAGGCGAAGCGGGCGTTGGGTCGCCGGCTCGTTGAGCGCTTTCACGGTGACGGGCCGGGCCGGGCCGCCGAAGAGCACTTCGACAAGCTCCATGTGCGCCGCGAGATGCCCGAGGAGATCGAGGAGGCCGGATTCGACGCCTCCGAGGATCCCGTCGCGCTGCCGGCGCTCATCGCCGAACACTTCGACACCAGTCGCAGCGAAGCCCGGCGGCTCATCGCGGGTTCCGGCGTGCGCCTCGACGGCGAACCCGTGACCGAGCTCGAGCTGGCGGTGGGCGAGCTCGACGGGCACGTATTGCAGGTCGGAAAGCGCCGGTTCCGGCGCCTGCGCGCTCGCTGACGCAGCCGGCCAGATGACCCGCCCGGCGTCGCGTGAGGGAACCCGCTACTGTCCCGCGGCCTTGGTCGGGCGGCGTCCTGCCGGCTTGGTCGAGGTGCCGATCCCGTGCTATATTGATCGGCCGCCCTTTTGGGGCGACGAGGGTCAGGCTTCGAATCTCGGAGCCGCGCCATCGGCGGTCTTTGAAAACTGAACAGCATGCGTGCACAACGGAGCAGCCAGCTCCGTGTTCACGGTCAGGTTCTGACCCCGTCCCCGAACGAATTCGTATGGGGGATGGGACAACAACCCGTCATGCCGGTCGTCGGAGTACACCGACGGCCATTGAGCATGACCACTCTCTGATGACTTGAGGATTCCCGCGTCCTTTTCGGAAGCGGGAAGCAGTACCTCGAATCACTTTTTACGGAGAGTTTGATCCTGGCTCAGGACGAACGCTGGCGGCGTGCTTAACACATGCAAGTGGAGCGACGAACCAGGGCTTGCCCTGGGGCAGAGCCGCGAACGGGTGAGTAACACGTGGGCAACCTGCCCTGATGATTGGGACAACCCGAGGAAACTCGGGCTAATACCAAATGTGCTCCCGGTCCATGAGGATCGTGAGGAAAGGAAGCTTCGGCCTCCGCATCAGGATGGGCCCGCGGCCCATTAGCTTGTTGGTGGGGTAATGGCCCACCAAGGCGACGATGGGTAGCTGGTCTGAGAGGACGATCAGCCACACTGGGACTGAGACACGGCCCAGACTCCTACGGGAGGCAGCAG
>JBPCPM010000024.1:0-27336 GCA_050999155.1 Solirubrobacterales bacterium | reverse complement strand
GGGGTGTGGGGTTGTCACGCGCGTGCGCTTCCCCCCCCTCTTCCCCCCCCACCCCGCCTGGGGGCGACAACCTCTCGGCGCTCGCCAGCCGCGCACGCGAGGATCGAAGACAACCTCTAAGCTGTCGGACCGCAATGAGCACCTTCACCCGCATCACAGCCTGATGGCCGTTCGCATCCGCCTCACCCGCGTGGGTTCGCACAAGAACCCCGTCTGGCGCATCGTCGTCGCCGACAAGCGCTCTCCGCGCGACGGTCGCGCGATCGAGACGATCGGCCAGTACAACGCGCAGACCGAGCCGTCGACCATCGTCGTCGACACCGAGCGCGCCGAGCACTGGCTCGGCCGCGGCGCGCAGCCCTCGCCGACCGTGGCGCGCCTTCTGCGCAGCCAGGGCGTCGGGGCCACCGGCACCCGCTGAGGGCTCGCCGTGCGCGAGCTCGTCGAGTTTCTCGCCCGCTCGCTTGCCGAGGACCCGGACGCGGTCGAGGTCACCGAGCACGACACCGACGGTGACGTCGTCATCGAGATCACCGCTGCGGAGGAGGACCTCGGTCGCCTCATCGGACGCGGAGGACGTGTTGCCGCCGCCCTTCGTACCGTCGCCCGCGCTGCCGCGACCCGCGAGCAGCGCCGCGTGACGCTGGAGATTCTCGACTGAGCGAGCCGGGCGCCGTGACCGCCGACGACTGGGTGCGGCTCGGCTTCGTCGGCAAGCCTCACGGCCTCGACGGCTTCTTTCGCCTCGAGCGCGCGACCGAGCGCTGGGAGCTGCTGGCCCCCGGGAGCGAGCTACGCCTGGAGTCGGTCGGCGCGGTGAAGGTCAACGGCCGCAAGGGCACAGCCGCGCGGCCGATCGTTCGCCTCAAGGAGGTCAAAAAGCCGGGTGAGCAGCGCGGCAAGGCGCTGCTCGTCGAGCGCAGCCGTCTGCGCCTCGGTGCCGGCGAGTGGCTCGGCGACGAGCTGGTCGGCTGCGAGGTCGTGGGAGTGGGGGAGGTCACCGGGGTCTGGTACGGCCCGACCGTCGACGCCCTGGAGATCGACGGCGGCACGCTGATGGTCCCGTTGATCGGCGACGCCGTGCGCTCGATCGACGTGGCGGGACGGACGATCGAGGTCGATCGCGCCTTTCTCGGACTCGGCGAGCAGCCGTGAGGATCGACGTCTTCACCCTGTTCCCGGAGTGGTTCGGCTGGTTTGCCACCCAGCGCCACGTCGACAACGCGCTGAAGGACGGCGACGAGCTGCGACCTGTCGACTACCGGGCCTCGACCCCGCTGACCGGCCGCCAGGTAGACGACGCGCCGTACGGGGGCGGCGCGGGGATGGTGATGCGCGTCGATGTGGTCGACGCGGCGCTGGAGGCCACCTACGGGCCCGACCGCTCGCAGGTGCGGCTGTGCACGCTGGAGCCCGGCGGGCGACTGCTCGACGAGGCGCTGGTGAGCGAGCTCGCCGCCGAGTCTCACCTGGGCCTGCTGTGCGGGCGCTCCGAGGGCTTCGACCAGCGCGTCCGCGATCACCTGTGCGCCGAGGCGATCTCGATCGGCCGCTACGTCCTGGCGGGCGGCGAGCTCGCCGCAATGGTGGTCGCCGATGCCGTATTGCGCAAGCGGCCCGGCGCCCTGGGTCACCCCGACAGCGCCATGGAGGAGTCTTACAGCGACGCTCTGGAGGGGCGACCGGAGTACCCGCACTACACCCGCCCGCCCGACTACCGCGGCTGGGAGGTGCCGGAGGTCCTGCGCTCCGGCGACCACGGCCGGATCCAGCGATGGCGCGAGGAACAGAGCCGCCAGCGCGAGGAGACCCAACAGGCCGGCGAGAAGAAGGACTGACCAGCCCCAGCGGGCGCGCGGGCCCCGGCTCGGGTGGGCGTCGTTCGCTATATTCGTCGTCGCGTGGGCCCCGGCCCGCGTTTCTTTCGGCCCCGTGCCGCCCCGGTGGCCACCTCTCCATGAGCACGATCATCGACAGCATCGAGCAGGCGCAGACCCGCGCCGTCCCCGTGTTTCAATCCGGGGACCGCGTCCGCGTGCACTTCCAGGTCGTCGAGGGCACCCGCCGCCGCATCCAGGTCTTCGAGGGCGCTGTCATCAAGCGCCAGGGCTCCGGGGCACGCGAGACCTTCACCGTGCGCAAGCAGTCCTTCGGTGTCGGTGTGGAACGGACGTTCCCGCTGCATTCGCCCAAGATCGAGCAGCTCGAGGTCGCGTCGCGCGGCGACGTGCGCCGGGCCAAGCTCTACTACCTGCGCGACCGGGTCGGCAAGCGCGCCCGCATCGCCGAGCGTCGCTGGGGCACGGTCGAGGAGGGCACGATGGTGCCGGCGGCCGATGGCGGTGAGCTCGGCGAGGACGCGCATCCCGACGCCCACGCCCAGGAAGCTTCACACACCGCCGGAGTCGAGCCCCAGATGCCCGATGACGACGGGGAGATCGGCGAGGACGGCTCGGAGAAGGAGACCGATCTGCAGGCCGAGGTGGCCGACGAGGGTCTTGTCGAATCGGACTCGGCGGCAGCCGAGACACAAAGCGGCGGGGAGCCGGAGGCGGAGTCCGGTGGGGAGGAAGCGGCCGAGGCGGCCGAGTCCTCGGACAAACCGGAGAAGGACTGATCCCCCGCCCGCAGTCTCCAGCGGGCGCGCTCATCGAGCTCGTCGTCATCGTGGCGGTCGCCCTGGGCCTGGCCCTGGTCATCCAGGCGTTTCTCGTCAAGCCGTACCGCATCCCGTCGGAGTCGATGGTCCCCACCCTGACCATCGGACAGCGCGTGATCGTCAACCGCGTCGGCACCCACCTCGGCGACCCGGACATCGGCGACGTCGTGGTGTTCAACCCGCCGGCGGGTGCCGACAGCAACGAGTGTGGAGCCGATCACGACTTCAACCAGGCGTGCCCGAAGCCGACCGACAAGAAGTCCCGACAGACGTTCATCAAGCGCGTGGTCGCCGGGCCGGGCGACCGACTGAAGATCGTCCAGGGCCATCCCATCGTCAACGGCAAGCGGATCCCCGACAGCTTCTCCCGGGCCTGCGGAGGCGGGGATTCCTGCAACTTGGACAAAGAGTTCCGCATCCCCGCCGGACACTTCTTCATGATGGGCGACAACCGTGGGGCGAGCGACGACAGCCGATTCTGGGGACCCGTCCCCGACGACAACATCATCGGCCGCGCGTTCCTCACGTACTGGCCGCCGAAGCGCGTCGGCACCCTCTGAGGCGCGGCGCCGGCTGCGCGCCCGCAAGCTCTTCGCCCACGACCGCTCCCTCGGCCACCGGCTGGTAGCCGGAGCCGACGAGGCCGGGCGCGGCTGCCTGGCCGGACCCCTCGTCGCGGCCGCGGTCCTGTTGGACCTCGAGGCGATCAACCGCTCGGACCGCCTGGCCCTCGGCGGCCTCGACGACTCGAAGGTCATGGACGCCGAGCGCCGCGAGGCCCTCTACCCCGTGATCATGCGCACGGCCACCCGCGTGGCCGTCACGGCCCGCTGCGCGCCGGGGATCGACCGGCGGGGCCTGCACGTGACGAACCTCGAGGCGCTGCGCGACACCCTGCGTCGCGTGGCGGTCGCCGGCTCGCTGTGCCTGGTCGACGGCTTCGCGCTGCCTGACCTCGGGCTGCCGCACCGCGCGGTCAAGGGCGGCGACCGCACCAGCGCCGCCATCGCCGCCGCTTCGGTGATCGCGAAGGTCAGCCGCGACCGGTACATGCACCGCGCGGCCACGCGCTTTCCCCATTGGGGCTTCGACGAGCACGTCGGCTACTCGACGCCGACGCACCGGGCCGCGATCGCCGAGCGCGGCGTGACGGCGCTGCACCGCCGGTCGTTCGCCTCGGTGGCCTACCACCAGCTCGAGCTGGCCGGCTAGTCGCGCGAGACCGCTGGGCTGCGCGGGGCGCGGGCAGGGGCGGGACGCCGGCGGCCCCACCTCAGAACGCTCCCCGGAGGTGCTCGACGTCGCAGATCGCGCCGCTGCGGTCGATCGTCACGCCGATGACATCGAAGCGGATGTCGTCGAAGTAGGGCAGCACCGGGCCTTCCGACAGCCAGGTCGCGGCCAGCCGCCGGATCCGGCGCTGCTTGCGGGCATCGACCGCGAGGGCCGGGCGTTCGGGACCAGCGCGCGCCGCCTGGTGTCCCGCCTTGACCTCGATGAAGCACAGCGACCGGTCCTCGATGGCGATGACGTCGATCTCGCCGTGCCGCGTGCGCACGTTGCGGGCTATCACGGTCCCGGAACAATGAACGCGCCGGCAGGCCTCCTCTTCGGCCATGCGTCCGAGCTTCTGGCGGGCAGCGGTCACGGACCCAGCCTCGTTGCCGTGGCGTCACAGGTGGCGCACGCACCGTCAGGACCGGGCTCCGTGTCTGTCACCGATCCGTGTGCGTGCGAACCGCTACACGCCGTGCGGGTCTCGCGCACCGCCGGACGGGAGCATCGCAGTCGTGCTTGCCCGAGTCCGCACCTTCACCCTCGTCGGCGTCGAGGCCCGTCCCGTCTGGGTCGAGGCCGACGTCGCCCGGGGCCTGCCGGCGTTTTCGCTGGTCGGGCTCCCGGACACAGCAGTGCGGGAGTCGCGCGAGCGTGTGCGCGCGGCCATCGCCAACTCGGGCTTCGAGTTCCCGCTGCGGCGGATCACCGTCAGCCTCGCTCCGGCCGACGTGCCCAAGGCCGGGCCCGCGCTCGATCTGGCGATAGCGGCTGCAGTGCTCGCTGCGTCGGGCCAGGTTCCCGAGGGCTCGCTCGACGGGGGAGCGGTAGCCGGCGAGCTGGGCCTCGACGGCTCGGTGCGGCCGGTGGCGGGGGCCCTGGCGATGGCCGAGGGGGCCCGGAACGCCGGCAGCGACTCCCTGACCGTGGCGTCGGCCGATGCCGGCGACGCCACCCTGGTCGACGGCTTGCGCATCGTCCCGGTGCAGTCGCTCGGCGAGCTGGTCGCCCTGGCCTCCGGGGAAGCGGAGCCACGGGATCCGGATCCGCCCCGGGAACGGGGCGACCACCAGCCCGAGCCCGACCTCGTGGACCTTCGCGGACAGCCGGTCATGCGCCGGGGCCTCGAGATCGCCGCCGCCGGCGGCCACCACCTCCTCGTCACCGGGCCGCCAGGGTCGGGAAAGTCGCTTGCCCTGCGGAGGCTGCCGGGGCTCCTTCCGCCGTTGGCCCCCGACGAGCGGCTCGAGGTGGCGCGGATCGCGGGGATCCGCGGTCGATCGCCGGTGGCCGGCCGCCGACCGTTCCGTGCCCCGCACCACAGCGTCTCGCGCGCCGGGCTGCTCGGTGGAGGCTCGCCACCCCGGCCCGGGGAGATCACGCTGGCCCACCGCGGGGTCCTGTTCCTCGATGAGCTCGCCGAGTTCCCTCGCGCGACCCTCGAGGCGCTGCGCCAGCCGCTGGAGGAGGGGACCATTCGCATCGCCCGGGCCCGACACACGGTCACGCTCCCCTGCCGCTTCCAGCTCGCCGCGGCGGCGAACCCGTGTCCCTGCGGTCACGGTGACTCCGATCCCCGGTGTCGATGCGCACCGGTCGCCGTCGAGAGGTACCGGACCCGCCTCAGCGCGGCCCTCGCCGACCGGATCGACATCCAGCTGGCAATCGGGCAGCCATCCGCATCCGGCATGGCCGGCGAGGCGGGGGAGGGGTCGGTCGCCGTGTGTGAGCGCACGACGCGCGCCCGAGAGCGCGCGATGCAACGTGCCGGGCACGCCAACGCCGACATCGACACCGCCGGCGTGCGCAGGCTCGTCCTCACCCAGGACGCCCAGGACCTCGTTGAGCGAAGCCAGCGCCTGCACGGCCTCAGCGGCCGGGGACACGACAGGCTGCTGCGGGTCGCCCGGACCATCGCGGACCTCGCAGCGGCCGAGGAGGTGGAGGCCGACCACGTCGCCGAGGCACTGGCCCTCCGCCGGCGAGGTGGTGACCGATGAGCGGGGACCCGACACCCACGATCGACGCGTGCGCGGCGTGCCTGCGCCGGTGCTGGCTGGTCGACCACCTGGCGGGGTGGATCGAGACGGCAGCCGCCCGCCGCGCCGGATCGCGGGTGCGGGAACTGCTTGCCCTCCCCGACGACGATCTCGCCCGGGCGCTGTGCGGTGGTGCGAGGGCGCGTCAGGCGCTCGACGCCGAGTCGTTGGGATCAACGGGCGACGGCCGCCGGCGCTCGATCGTCGCCCAGGCGGGCCAGTGGGCGGTCTGCCGGTGCGCGGATGCGTATCCGCCGGCGCTGCGCGACGCGCCGGACGCGCCGGCGGTGCTGCTGGGAGTCGGCGCCGGTGGCGCCGACCTTCTCGCGGACGCCGGGACGGTCGTGACCGTGGTCGGGGCTCGGAGGGCCACGGCCTACGGGCGCGGGGTGGCGCGCGAGCTCGGCGCGGAACTGGCGGCCGCCGGGCTGGTCGTGGCCAGCGGCCTGGCGCTGGGCATCGACGGGGACGTCCACCGGGGCGTGCTCGAGGTCGAGGGCGGACCGCCCGTCGCGGTGCTCCCGGGCGGAGCGGACACCCCGTACCCGCGGCGCCACCACGGCCTGTGGGACCGGATCGTGCGCCGCGGCGCCGCGATCTCCGAGCGGCCGCCGGGGGCGCAGCCGTGGCGCTGGTCGTTTCCGGCCCGCAACCGCACGATGGCCGGGCTGGCCTGCGCCACCGTCGTGGTGGAGGCAGCCCATCGGTCGGGGTCGCTGATCACCGCTGAGGTGGCAGCCGATTTGGGGCGGACGGTCGGCGCGGTGCCCGGGGCCGTCACCTCGCCGCTGTCCGCGGGCGCGAACGAGCTGCTCGCGGACGGCGCGCTCGTGGTCCGGGGTGCGGCCGACATCCTGGACCTGATGCTCGGGCCCGGCGCGCACCAGGCCCGTGGCGGCCCGGCGCTCGACGATCAGCAACGGCCGATTCTGGCCGCCATCGAGGCCGGGCACGCCGACGCGGATGCGATCGCCCAGGCAGCCGGCTTCGAGGCCGGCGCCGCGTCCAGGGCGCTCACATCGCTGGAGCTGGCCGGCTATGTCCGCGCTGACGGCGCCGGACTGCTCGTGCGCACCGGGCTCGATCCGCCATCGAGCGCACCAGACCCGGCCGATAGCCTGCCGCCATGGCCTCCTCCGGCACGGTCCCCGTCGCCTTGACCATCGCAGGCTCGGACTCCGGCGGAGGCGCCGGGATCCAGGCCGACCTCAAGGCATTTGCGGCCGCCGGCGTCCACGGAACGGCTGCGATCACCGCGATCACCGCGCAGAACACCGTCGGCGTCGACGCGGTCCAGGCGATCGACCCGGCGATCATCGTCGCCCAGGTCGCCGCCGTTGCCTCGGACATTGGGGTCGGAGCGGCCAAGACGGGCATGCTCGGCACGGTCGAGACCATCCAGGCGGTCGTCGACGGGCTGGAGCACCTGCCCGGGGTGCCGCTTGTCGTCGACCCGGTGATGGTGGCCGAGAGCGGGGCGGTGCTGCTGGCCGACGATGCGCGCGAGGTCCTCATCGAACGGCTCCTGCCCCGCGCCACCGTAGCAACGCCGAACGTCCCCGAAGCCCTGGCTCTCACCGGACTGCCCGAGGAGACCACCCTGCCGGATCTTGCCCATGCGGTCCTGGACCTCGGGCCCCAGGCGGTGGTCGTCACCGGTGGCCACCGCGACCGTGCCGACGACACGTTCGTCGACGCGGCCGGGACCGAGACCATCGGCGGCGTGCGCCATCCCGACGGCGCGGCCCACGGCTCGGGCTGTACGCACTCCGCAACCCTGGCGGCCCGGCTCGCCCGGGGCGACAGCGCCCGCCTGGCCGCCCGAGCCGCGCGGGAGGCGGCCGGACGGGCCATCGACAACGCCTTGCGGGAGATCGGCGCCGGGGTGGGACCCGTCGACATCCTCGGGGTCGCCGCCCGCTGATCACGGGGTCGATCGGTCCCTCCAGGGGGCCCGTGGACGGCCCCCGACCATCGGCCGTTGGTCCTTCTCCAGGGCCGCCGGGGGTCCCGCCTCGTCGCGCTGTCATAATCCCCCGGGATGAAGCTCGTACGGATGAAGCCCGGACACGGCGACCTGTTGCTCACCGAAGGCGACCGTGAGGTCGACGCGGACGAACAGCGCCTCGTCGATGAGTTCCGACGCCAGCTCGAACTCGGCATGTGGGCTGCCGTCCCGACGTCCGGCGAGGCCGGGCGCCGTGAGGCCCAGATCGTCCGGGACTTCGGTGAAGTCCCTGCGGATGCGGAGAAGGTCATCTTCTTCCCGCCCGCCGCAGGCGGCTGAGCGGCGGCCGTGCTCGCCGCGGTCATCGTCCTCAGCGTCGTCTGCGTCATCTTGGCCCTCGTCGCGTTCGGCCCCGGTGTCGCCACCCTGGGCCGACGTGCTCTGCGCCGCCCGATCGAACCGTCCTCGCGTCCGCGCGACTACGACCCGGGCCGCGAGCGCCGGGCCGAGGTGCGCGCCCGGGAGCTGATGCGCTCGGTCGTCAACGTCGACGAGGCCGACATGTACGACGAGCTCGGCCTGCTGGTCGTCCCCGGCGCCGGTCTGGCCGACGAGGCGCCCTACCACGGCTACCTCATCTATCCCCACCGGCCGCTTGTCGCCTTCCTGCTCGACACCGGCGAGCTGCTCAGCGAGTACTGCATCGACTTCCCCGATCTCCAGGAGACCGTGCTGGGCACGCGTCTGCCCGACGCCGACGACGTGCTGGCCAAGTGGATGGCCCTGCGCTCCGACGAGTCCGAGTTCCTGCGCCGCGCGAACATGCACGAGGCCGGCCGCCAGGTCGACCCGACCCGGGCCCGTCGCGACATCCAGCGAGCGCGGACGTGGCTGCGTTCGCGCCGCGGTCCCGAGCGGCTGTGGGAAGCCGCCTGAACTCCATCCCTCCATTCGACGGAGCACAGCAATGAGCACCCAATCCAGCCCCAGCCCGGCCGCCACCAACGGTGCCGCCCCGCGCCCGCGGTCCTCGGCCGTCTTCGACGGTCCCGAGCGCGCCTTTGCTCGCGCCTACATGCGCGGCATCGGCTTCGACGACAACGACCTGGCCCGCCCGACCATCGGCATCGCCAACACCTGGACCGAGGCCATGCCGTGCAACTTCCACCTCCGCGATCTGGCCGAGCGGGTCAAGGAGGGCGTCCGCGAAGCCGGGGCGACTCCGATGGAGCTCAACACGATCGCGATCTCCGACGGGATCACCATGGGCACCGAGGGCATGAAGACGTCGCTCGTCAGCCGCGAGGTGATCGCGGACTCGATCGAGCTTGCCGCCCGGGGGTACCAGTTCGACGCGGTTATCGCCCTTTGCGGCTGCGACAAGACGCTCCCCGGCTGCGTCATGGCCCTGGCCCGCCTCGACGTTCCGGCGGTCCTGCTCTACGGCGGCTCGATCGCCCCGGGCAACTTCCGCGGCAATGAGGTCACGATCCAGTACGTCTTCGAGGCCGTCGGTTCCCATGCCGCCGGAGACATGTCCGACGAGGACCTCCACGAGCTCGAGTGCTGCGCCAGCCCCGGGGCGGGCGCATGCGGCGGCCAGTTCACCGCCAACACGATGGCCTGTGCCTTCGAGGTCATGGGCATCTCGCCCTCGGGCTCGTCGATGGTTCCCGCGACCCACGAGGCCAAGGACGAGCAGGCCCGCCGCGCCGGTCGGCTCGTCGTCGAGGCCCTGCGCGAGGACCGGCGTCCCAGCTCGATCATCACCCGCGAGGGTCTCGAGAACGCGATCGCCACGGTCGCCGTCTCGGGCGGCTCGACCAACGGGGTACTGCACCTGCTCGCGGTCGCCCGCGAGGCCGGGGTCGATCTCGACATCGACGACTTCCAGGACATCTCGCAGCGCACTCCGCTGCTCGCCGACCTCAAGCCCTGCGGCCAGTACGTGGCCACCGACCTCTACAAGGCCGGCGGGGTCGGGCTGCTCGCCCGCCGGCTCGATGAGATGGGGGTACTGCACCGCGATGCCGCCACCATCACCGGCGAGACGATCGGCGAGGTCGCCGACGCCGCCACCGAGACCGAGGGCCAGCTCGTCGTGCGGACGCCCGACCAGGCCCTGAAACCCACAGGTGGGTTCGCGATCATGCGCGGCAACCTCGCCCCCGAGGGCTGTGTGGTCAAGCTCGCCGGCCACGACCGCCTCGAGCACTCCGGCCCGGCTCGCGTGTTCGACTCCGAGGAGGACGCGTTCGCTGCCGTCAAGGAGCAGTCGATCACCGCCGGTGACGTGGTCGTGATCCGCAACGAGGGTCCGGCCGGCGGCCCGGGGATGCGCGAGATGCTCCAGGTCACCGCCGCGCTGATCGGCGAAGGCCTCGGCGACTCGGTGGCCCTGCTGACCGACGGGCGGTTCTCCGGCGCCACCCACGGCTTCATGGCCGGCCACGTCGCCCCCGAGGCGCCGCGCGGCGGGCCCATCGCCGCGGTACGTGACGGCGACTCGATCACCTTCGACGTCGCCGCCCAGCGCCTGGACGTCGACCTCACCGACGACGAGATCGCCGAGCGCGTCGCCGCCTACGAGGCCCCCGAGCCCCGCTACACCCGCGGCGTGCTGGCCAAGTACGCCCGCACCGTCTCCTCGGCCTCCGAAGGCGCGATCACCGGCTGACCTTGCTCCCACGAGAGCGCGTAGTCCAGCGCGGTGGCCCGCGCACCGGATCCACACCGCCGAGGTACCGATTTCTTGGCCATTGACCGCACTATCGGGATCTCGGCGGGGGGTGGGACATCGAGGTACCGATTTCTTGGCCAATGACCGTACTATCGGGATCTCGGCGGTGGGTCAGGCGTCGAGGAAGGCCAGCAGCTCCCGGTTGAAGCGGGCCGGGCGTTCGACCATCGGCAGGTGGCCGGTGTCGTCGAAGAGCACCGTCCGGGAGTCGGTGATGTGGCCGGCGTAGCGGTCGGCATCGCCGACGGAGACGATCAGGTCGTTGCAGCCCCACATGACAAGCGTCGGCACCTCGATCTCCTCGAGCCGGTCGGCGTAGTCGTAGCCGGTGATCGCCGTGATGGCGGGCGCAAGCCCCTCGGCGGTCGTGCCGCGGGCCAGCTCGTAGAGCAGCTCGGGGCGGATCAGCCGGGGGTGGCGCATCGCGCCCCGGAACCCGAAGTAGCGCAGGCGCTGACGGCGGAACCCGGCGTCCTGTATCCGTTTGATGACGGGGTTCACGAGCTTCAGGCCGCGGGCCGCGACCGCGGTCGAGACGCGCGGGATCGTCGGGATCTTCGTCGTCGACAGGCCGGCGGCCGAGACCAGGACCAGCTTGTCGACACGGCGGGGGTGGGAGATGGCCATCTCGGCGGCGACGAAACCGCCCATGCTGTTGCCGACGAGCACGCACGGCTCCGCGCCGAGGATCTCGCAGAACTCTTCGAGCAACCGCGCGTCGCCGCGGATCGACAGGGGCTTTTCGCGCAGGGGGGACTCCCCGAACCCCGGGAGGTCCAAGGCGAGGACGCGGCGCGTGGCCCCGAGCACCGGGATCTGCTCCAGCCAGTGCTGCCAGTTGGCCGACAGCCCGTGGATGAGCACCACCGGCGTCCGCGGGCCCGACCCGTAGTCGACGTAGCGGACCGGCCCGCTTTCGAGCTCGAGGTCGTGGACGCAGGGCTGCCAGTCGATGCGCAGCCACTCGGGATTGGTCGACCCGTACTGCTCGGACGCCGGGATGGGCGGGGTCCTCGGGAGCCTTCGGGTGTCAGCGGCACGAGCCACGGCGCGCCGTGAGCCTACCGACGCGCCAACCACCCGGGACGCCCGGCAGGCGCCCCGACGCGTGCGAGAATGGCGGCGTGAGTTCCGGCCATACCCCGATCGCGCCTCAGCCCGACGACGAGGTCGTCGCGGGGGGCGACAACCTCCCGGTGCCGCGTCCGCGGGACGGCATGCGCGAGCTGCTGCCCGCCATCGAGCCCCAGCGGCGGCTCGACGACTGGGGGCGGTCTGAACGGGTCGAAGGCGTGTTCGACAAGCTCGTCCTCGATTTTTTCTACCACTACTGGTTCCGGGTCGAGGTCGAGGGGATCGAGAACATCCCCGACCGCGGCGGCGCCCTGCTGGTGTCCAACCACTCCGGCGCGCTTCCCCCGGACGCGATGATGATCGCCCGGGCCATTCGTGAAGAGCACCCCCGGCCGCGAAACCTGGCGATCCTCGTCGAGCACTTCTTCAAGGGCTACCCGGGCTTTTCCATGCTGCTGCCCAAGCTCGGCTGTGTCGCAGCGCACCCGGCGAACGCCCAGCGGCTGCTCTACGACGAGCAGCGGTTGGTGCTCGTGTTCCCCGAAGGCCGCAAGGGCACGGAAAAGCCCTACAAGGACCGCTACCGGCTGCGGCGGTTCGGCCGCGGCGGATTCGTCAACGCGGCGATGCGCGCCAACGCCAAGATCGTCCCGGTCTGCGTCGTCGGGGCGGAGGAGGCGATGCCGGTCCTCACCCAGCTGCGGTTCATGAAGCGCCTGACCGGGCTGCTGTACTTCCCGGTGACGCCGACGTTTCCGTGGTTCGGGCCCCTCGGCGCCCTCGGCTACCTGCCCGCGAAGTTCAAGATCCGGTTCCTCGAGCCGATCGACACCGCGACCTTGGGGGCCGACCCGGAACGGGACCGGGGCCTCGTGCAGACGATCTCCCAGGACGTCCGCGCACTGATCCAGGAGAACCTGCTCGAGATGGTCGGAGAGCGCAAGTCGGTGTGGTTCGGGTGAACCGGGCATCGCGCATCCTCGTCACCGGCCTGTCCACCTACTGGGGCGGGCGCCTGGCCCAGGCCCTGGAGGCCATGCCCGAGGTGGAAGCGATCATCGGGGTGGACAACCGCGAGCCTACGCGCGAGCTTCAGCGCACCGAGTTCGTCAAGGTCGGCAACCAGCACTCGCTGATCCAGCGGATCGTGCAGGCAGCGGCCATCGACACGGTCGTCGACACGCGGCTGGTCGTCAATTCGCTGACGACCACCCCCCGCGAGGCGCACGAGAACAACGTCATCGGGACGATGAACATCCTGGCCGCCTGCACAGGCCCCGGCAGCCCGGTGCGCAAGGTCGTGTTCAAGAGCTCGACCCACTACTACGGATCCGAGCAGGACGACCCGGCGTTCTTTACCGAGCGGATGGCGCGGCCCCACCCGCCGTCCACCCCGATCGAGCGCGACATCGTCGAGGCCGAGACGGCCGTGACGGAGTTCGCCGACACCCACCCCGACGTCTGCGTGACCACCCTGCGCTGCGCCAACGTCCTGGGACCCTCAGTGCAGACCGCGCACATCCGCATGTTCGAGCTGGCGGCCGTGCCGATGATCCTCGGCTTCGACCCCCGATACCAGTTCGTCCACGAGGACGACGTCGTCCACGCCCTCGAACACGCGGTGCTGCACGACATCCCCGGCGTCCACAACGTCGCCGCTGACGGTGTGCTCGCGCTCTCGGAGGTGGTCGGGGCGCTTGGCAAGGTCCCGCTCCCGATCCTGCCGCCGTGGGGGACCGCGGCCATGCTCGCCCCGCTGCGACGCCTGGGCATGCGGATCCCCGACGAGATGATCAACCAGATGCGCTTCGGCCGCGGGGTCGACAACCGGCGCTACAAGGCGGCGGGCTTCGCCTACACGAAGACCACGCTCGAGGCCGTCGGTCAGTTGCGCGAGCACCTGCGGCTCACCCGCGTGCTCGCCGGAGCCCGCCAGCCCTACCGCTACGAGCGTGAGGTCGAGGAGTTCCTGCGCTGGAGCCCGCACGTGCGCCGGGGCGACGACGAGCCGGTCGCCGGCCTCAACCGCTCGCAGCTCGCCGAGATCGTCGATGTCGTGCAGCACCGCATGGAGCATGCGCACGGGCCCGGGCCTTCGGTTCCGCCCACCCGGGCCCAGCCGGCCCGGGGCGACGCCGACCCCGACGATCCCGAGCCCGCCCCGGCCGAAGGCGCGCAGCCCGAGGCTCCGCCGGCGCCCGACCCGCTGCAGGGCCTGGGGGACGAGGTCCGCGCGCTGACCGGCGACCCGGGTCGGGGCCTTGCCGACGTCGGGCTCGCCGAGCTCACCATCGAGGAGGCGATCGCGACGCTCGCGACCGCCGAACCCGCCGAGCTTTCTCGCCTGGAGTCCGGCGAGCGCAGCGGGCCGGCACGCCCGGCGGTTCTCGAGGCGATCGAGGGCGCGTTGCGCGCCGCCTCGGGCTCCTCAGGAACTTCCGAGGTTTCCTGAACCGTCGCTACCCTTTTCTGGGCCGCAAGTGTGATTGCAACCGCACAGGAGTCCGTCTGGGCCCCGTAGGGTTGGGATCGCCTCCGAACCACCTCGACTCCCAGGGCAGGACGACACGGACGTGGGACGCACAGCGCAATTTCTCATCATCAGCTTCGTGCTCCTGCTCGTGGCCGGAGCCTTCGGCGCCTACGCGCTTGGGGCGGCCGACCGCGACGTGATCGCCGAGGGCGTGCGCGTCGGTGGCGTGGACGTCAGCGGCCTGGCGCCTGCCGAGGCCGAGGCCAAGATCAGCCGGGACCTCGTCGAGCCGTTGTCGCGGCCGGTGGAGGTCGAAGCCGGGGAGAAGACCACCACGCTCACCGCCAAGCGGCTTCGCACCCGCGCCGACCTCGACGGCATGGTCGACGAGGCGCTGGACGCGGGCAACGAGGGAGGCTTCTATGGCCGCCTGGAACGCCGCATCACGGGCGACCAGCTCAGCGTCGACCTGTCGCCTCGGGTCCAGTACTCCGAGAAGGCCGTCGACCGCTTCGTCAAGAAGATGGAGTCCAATCTCTCCCGCAAGCCGGTTGACGCGCGCATCGAGCCTTCCGGCGCCGGCCTCAACAAGGTCGCCCACCAGCCTGGGCGCAAGATCGACGGCAAGGCCCTGGCGGCCGACATCAAGACCGAGCTCGAGGCCCTCGCCGGCACCCGCCGGGTCCGGGCGCGGATCACCCGGGTCGAGCCGGACGTGACCGTCGACGACCTCGCCTCCAAGCACCCGACCTACATCACCGTCGACCGGGCGGGCACGAAGCTGCGGTTCTTCCGCAACCTCCAGCTCGAGAAGGCCTACACGATCTCCGTGGGCAAGGCGGGCCACGAGACCCCGGCCGGGCTGTACGCGATCACCGACAAGCAGACCGACCCTGTATGGAACGTGCCCAACTCTGAGTGGGCGGGCAAGCTCGCGGGAAGGACGATCCCGCCCGGGCCCGAGAACCCGCTCAAGGCCCGCTGGCTGGGCATCTACAACGGCGTGGGCATCCACGGGACGTCCTCCACGGGCTCGCTGGGCAGCGCTCAGTCGCACGGGTGTCTGCGGATGGCCATTCCCGAGGTCAAGGAGCTCTTCGAGCGGGTCCCCGTCCAGACGCCGATCTACATCAGCTGATCGGTACAGGGCGGCTGCTTGCAGCCGCAGGGTTCGCCGGGGTGTCGCAGAAACCCTGACGATCATGCCTTCAGCCGGAACGGCACCCACGGATGGAACCGAAGACGCCACCGGGCTGGATGGCCGCTGGACGTCTGCGGTGGCCGGATTCGACGCAGACCTCGCCCGACGGCGGGCCGCCGAGCGCACGCGCCGCGCCTACGCCACCGACCTCGCCGAGCTCGCCACCTGGGCGGCAAGCCACGGCCGCGGGCCGGCCGACATCCGCTACCGGGATCTGCGGCGGTTCGCCGCGCACCTGTCCTCGCGGGACCTGGCCCGGTCGACGATCTCGCGCAAGCTGGCCGCGGTCCGAGCCCTGTACGGCTATCTGCTCGCCGAGGGAGCGGTCGCCCAGAACCCCGCAGAGCTGGTCCCGAGCCCCAAGCGTGAAACCCACCTGCCGCGGGTCCTGCGGCCGGCAGAGGCCGCCGAGCTGCTCGACCGGATCCCAGCCACCACGCCCCTGGAGGTCCGTGATCGGGCGATGCTCGAACTGACCTACGGCTGCGGGCTGCGCTGCGAGGAGGTCGTCAACCTCGACGTCGACGATCTCGACTTCGACTCCGAGGAGGTCCGGGTGACCGGCAAGGGCGGCAAGATGCGCCTGCTGCCGATGGGGGAGACCGCGCAATCGCGCCTTGATCGATACCTCGCCCAGGCTCGCCACGCGCTCAGCGACGAGCCGGCCGAGCGCGCCCTGTTTTTGTCGGTGCGCGGCCGGCGCCTGTCGCCCTCGGACGTCCGGCGTCGGCTGGAACGCTGGGTCTCCAACGCTGCGCTGGCGGGAGGGGTGTCTCCTCACGCCCTCCGGCACTCGTTCGCCACCCACCTGCTCGAGGGTGGAGCCGACCTGCGCGCGATCCAGGAGCTGCTGGGTCATGCGAGTGTCTCCACCACCCAGATCTACACTCGCGTAGAGTCAGAGCGGTTGCGCTCCCAGTACCGGCGAAGCCATCCAAGGGCGTAGCCCGAAAGGGCCGAGTGGCAGTTCAGACCAACATCAGGACCGTCGAGCTCCGCGATCTGTGGCGGCGGTACAAGAACGAGGGGGACGAGCGAGCGCGCGAGCGTCTCGTGCTCGCCTACTCGCCGCTGGTCAAGTACGTGGCCGGCCGGATGGGCGCCGGGCTGCCCGCGCACGTCGAGGAGGCCGACCTCATCTCCTACGGTCTGGTCGGGCTGATCAACGCGATCGAACGCTTTGACCTCTCCCGCGAGATCAAGTTCGAGACCTACGCCATCACTCGGATCAAGGGCTCGATCATCGACGAGCTCCGCTCGCTGGACTGGGTGCCGCGGTCGGTCCGGGCCAAAGCCCGCGAGATCGAGAGGGCCCACGTCAAGCTCGAGCACCGCCTCCAGCGGGCGCCGACCGACGACGAGATGGCCGAGGAGCTCGAGATGCCGGCGGAGGACTTCCAGGCCGTCCTGATCCAGATCTCCAACTCGTCGGTCCTGGCCCTCGACGAGCTGTGGACCGTCTCGGACTCCTCCGGCGACCAGGTCTCGCTGCTGGACACCCTTCAGGACGACGACGCCGTCGACCCCCAGGACGCGCTGGACAGCTCCGAGGCCAAGGACCGCCTGGCAGACGCCATCGACGGCCTCCCGGAGCGCGAGAAGCTCGTGATCGCCCTCTACTACTACGAGGGCCTGACGCTGCGCGAGATCGGCGAGGTGCTCGGCGTGACCGAGTCACGCGTGTCGCAGCTGCACACCAAGGCGGTCCTGCGGCTCAAGACGCGGGTCGTCGCCACCGAGTTCTGAGCACGCCGCGCCGTCAGAGGGCGGCGGCGCGCACGATGACGTTGTCGCGGTAGCTGCCGTCGGTGAACGGGCCGCCGCAGGTGATCAGCACGATCCGCCGCTTGGAGGTGGGCCCGTAGACGTCCGTGGCAGGGAACCGCGTCTTGGGAACCTGCTCGGATCCGGTGACGGCAAACCGGACCCGGTCGCCGCCCTCGGTCGTGACCGTGATCCGTGCCCCGGGCTCGAGCGCGGCGAGCCGGGAGAAGACCGCGGGCCCGGACCGTGAATCGAGGTGTCCGATGAGCACCGCTCGGCCTGGCTCCCCAGGCCTCGGGCCCCGCTCGTGCCAGCCGACGCGATCCGGAGGGGGCACCTTGATCTTGCGCTCGTCGGAGGACACCGGCCGGATCTGCGAGCTGATGTCGACATCAGCAATCCGCAGCCGCATCGGATCGGCCGGGCGGGAGCGGTCGGGAACCGGCCGTCCGGGCAAGGGGGAGGCGGCCGCTCCGGCCACGACCACGCGGCCATGGGGCGCCGAGGCGTCCTCGGCCAGGACCGCGGCGCCGGCCTCCTGGCCGCCGGCCCGCGTGGTGGCATCGAGGCCCGGGCCCGGCGACGAGGCCAGGGATCCGCCGAGCAGCACCGCGCCCACGAGGGCAAAGCCCGCGACCGCCACGACGTGCAGGACGTCGAGCAGGCCGCGAAGGCGACGGCGGCGGGCAGGCCCCACGGTGGCTCGGCTCAGCGGTGCGAGCCGGCGATGCGCCGCCGGGCGGCCATCCACAACAGCTGGCCGCACAACGCGCCGAGCAGGGCACCGGCCGCGAGGGCCGTGCCACGGGGCACGCTGGAGCCCGAGGCCAGGGCGCCCTGGCCGGTGTCCGGCGCCTCGGAGGGAGCGGTCGTTCCGTCCTCGAGGGCGACGACACGGAGTTGTTCGCCGCTGCTGCCCACCACAACGGCCGTCCACGAGGTGCCTGCATTGGCCGCGAGGGTGGCCTGGGCAAACGCCTCGCCCTCGCCGCCGGGCTCGCGGAGCTGCAGGTCGTAGTTGCCCGGCTTGTAGGAGGCGTAGTCCGTCGCGTCACCCGGGGCGACGCTCTCGGCGGCCACGCGGCGGTTCAGCAGGACGTCCGTTTCGTCGAGCTCCGGGGCGGCGTGCACGACGCGCATCCGCGCCTGGCCCGATTCCGGGGCCTCGTTGTCGAGCACCTCGAGGGAGATCTTCTCCCCGTCCTTGACGGCGATGACCGTCGTACCCTCCTCGCTGAGGGTGGCGCCCGTCTCAGCGAGGGTCTTGTCGCCGGCGCGCAACGTCAGCGACGCCTCGCCGTCGCGGGTGGATGCGGCGGCGCTCTTGCCGAACCCGGCCGTCAGCGGGGTCTCGGACCCATCGACTTCCACGACCAGTTCGGCTTCGCCGGCTCCCGGTACGGCGTGCAGGAAGCGGACGTCTCCCGCCAGGGCGGCGGGCGCGCCGACAAGGAGGATGAGCAAAGTGGCGGCGGCGATCGCATAGGCTCCGCCGGCGCGTGTCAAGACGTTTGGGACAGTCATCATTCTTCCAATGCTAGATCTTTCCGCCGACAACCTCCAGCGCGGCCTCGCCGCACTGAGCGCAGAGCAGACCGCGGTCCTCGATCTCGCCTACCGTCGCGGCTTCGACGACGAGCGCCTGTCGGTCGTCGCCGGCGACACGGGACTCTCCGGCGCAGAGCTTCGCGAGCGGGCGCTCACGGCCCTCGCCACCCAGCTCGAGGGCGGGCGGGGCGTCGACGGACCGGGCGGGCCGGGCGACCTCTCGCTGCGCCTGCAGGAGCTCGGCGAGGGTGAGTGGGATGCGGCCAGCGGTCTGGCGCCCGCCCCGGTGGACGTGGATGTCGAGCCGGACCCCGATCAGGCGCCGGATCCGATCGCACCTGCCGACAGCGAGCCGCCGCCCGACCCAGGAGCGCCGGACCCGGCAGCCGAGGCGGTTCCCGATGGACCGGCCTCCAAGCCGCCTCCGGAGCGCAAGCTCGGGCGCGCCGCGAAGTCCCGGACCTCGTCGAAGGCGAAGAACCCGGCCACGTCCGGGAGGGCTGGGACGAAGGCCAAGGTCGCGAAGAAGCCGAAGGCGACGAAGGCATCCAAGGCGAAGGGTGCCGCGGCGGCGCAAGGCGCGGAAACGACCAAGGCAAAGGGCCGCAAGGCCAAGACCACGGCGAAAGCGGCGGCGACGTCGAGCCCCACGGCCGGACGGGCGGCCGAGCAGACGCGCGGGCGCACGCAGACAGCCGCGGACCGCGGGCCGCCGCCCGCCCGCCGCTGGGCCACGCCCCGTGAGCGTCGCCGGCGGGTGTTCGGTGTCCTGACCGGGGCGGTGGTCGCCGCCGTGGTCGGGGTGGGGCTGCTGGTCGCGCTCTCCCGGTCGGTGTCCGACGACGCCCCGGCGCCCGAGCCGACGCCGGCGCCCCAGACGCCCCCGCCGGCCGCTGCCCCGTCGGGATCGGTCCGCATGGAAGCGCTCAACGACCGAGCCACCATCCGCGCCACCGCCAGGCTCTCGGGCTCGGGGGAGACCAAGACCCTCAGGGTCCGCGTCACCGGAACGGCGGCCCCGAGCGGCTCGAGGTTCGAGGTGTGGCTCTATGACTCGCTCAGCCGTGCCCGCTCGCTCGGAGTGGCCGAGGTGGGGACCAATCGGTACCGCGTCGGTCAGGATGTCCTCGCCGGCTACGAGTCGGTCGACCTCTCGCTGGAGCCCGAACCACTGAACACCCGTCACAGTGGCGAGAGCGTGGTCCGCGTGGCGACGAGCCGCCTGGCCCCCTGACAAGGCCGGTTCGGCGCGGCGCAACCCCGCGTGCAGGGCGGTGGCGGGCCGAAGCCCGTTGGTAGGTTTGCCCGGTGGTGCGCAACAGCGGCAACGAGACCTGCGAGATCTGCGGGCGGACGATCCTCCGAGGCGAGGTCACCGAGACCTACATCGACGGCGATGGCAGCAAGAACATCGTCTGTGCGCTGTGCCGGCCTCGAGCCGAGGATCTGCGCTGGGTCCCGGCCTCCCAGGCCGACGAGATGCTTACCCGCGCTCCGGACGCCGAGCGCCGGGGGCGCGGCGGCAGGTGGTTTCGCACGCGTCGCGGCGGCCCGACCCCGGATCGATCGGGTCCGGTGGCATCACGCCCGACCGAGACCGAGCATGCCTCCGACGATGAGGAGCCGGACTGGCGCGAGCCCCGGTGGGAGGGGGAGGAGGCCGGCGCGCCCGAGCCCGCCCCCGACGAACCGCTCGAGCAGCTCCCGGGGGACGTGACCGATGACGGTGAGCTCCCCGACGAGTCCGGCGAGCCCGAGTCGATCTTCGATGAACCGATCCCGCACGGCCACGACGCCGAGCCCGACGAGGCACCCGAGCCCGACGAGGCACCCGAGCCGGCCGAGACACCGCGCGACGGCGAGGAAGGTGACCGCGGGCGTCGTGGCGGCAACGGCCGCCGGCGCCGTTCCGAGCCGGCGTCCGATTCGCCTGCCCCACGACGACGAGACTCGCGCACCGTGCACGCCGTTCCCGCGACCGCCCGCGGCCGGTTCGAGAGGGCCGTTCGGCTCTTCAACGAGTCCGAGCCCGTGCGTACCGTGGCCGGCATCGCCCGCTCGCTCGGCCCGCCCTACGTGTCGGTGGGATCCCTGGCCGGCGAGGGGGGAGAGGTCCGCATCACCGTCGCCTGGGACCTCTCCTGGTATCAGTGGGGCGTGGACCTGACCAAGGCCTCGGACGCCGTGCGCGAGCTGACCAAGGGCACCGAGCTCTCCGAGCTCGACGCCGAGGCGCGGGAGTGGAACGCCTCGGCCGGCGACGACGGCACGATCTCGCTCGCCGCCGACGCCGGGTCCGACGCCGAGGCCGACGAGGGCTGAGCCGGTCCGGCACCGGCGCTAGAGTCCGGCCGGTGATTTACTGCGTCGTTCCCGCGCCGATGGCCGATGAGCTGTACGACAAGCTCGTGGCCTACTACGCCGATGACCCGAACGTGAAGGTGATCGTCGATCGTCGATCGCGCAGCTCCGGTCCGGGCGCTGAGATCGACGGCGACAACGACGGTGAGCGCCGGCGCCAGCGGATCCCGGGGACGTTCCCCCCGATCGGTCCGACGGAGTGAGCACGGCCGACGGGTTCGACCGGCTCGTGGTCAACGTCGACGGTGGCGCCCGGGGAAACCCGGGTCCGGCTGCGATCGGCGTGGTCGTGGCCACCGACGACGGCCTCGTGGTCGACGAGCACGGTGAGACGATCGGCCGGGCGACCAACAACGTGGCGGAGTACCGCGCGCTGTTGGCCGGCATCGAACGCGCCCGGGCGCTGGGCGGCAAGCGGCTCGAGCTGCTCGGCGACTCCGAGCTCGTCGTCAAGCAGGTCCAGGGCGCCTACAAGGTCAAGAACGCCGACCTCAAGCCCCTGCACGCCCAGGTGCGCAAGGCGCTGGCCGAGCTCGACGGGTGGGAGATCCGCCACATCAAACGGGCCGCCAACGCCGAGGCCGATCGCCTGGTCAACGAGGCCCTGGACGCCTCGCCCCGCCGCTGATCGCCCGCCGGGCGAGGGCTATACTTCGCCGATCGCGCGGCTGTAGCTCAGCTGGCTAGAGCGTCTGCTTGCCATGCAGACGGTCGTGGGTTCGAATCCCATCAGCCGCTCCCTCTGAAAGCCCCGCTCCGGCGGGGTTTTCTTCGTCCTCGGGGCCGCTGATAGGATGCTCCCCCCGATGCCCCGCCAGCCGGGTTTGTGCCCATTCGTGCCCATTACGGCCCTCGACCAGGGCGCGGAGGCGGGCGACCTCCCGCTCGTCGCGGCGCATCGAATGGGCGTAGACCCGCGGGATGAATGCAGGATCGGTGTGGCCGAGCTGGGCGATCACCTCAGGCATCGGCCAGCTCAGTGCGGCGAGGATCGACGCGGCCGTGTGCTGCAGCTTGTGTGCGGTCACGCCCTCACGTAGTGGCTGGCCCCGCTCGGCGAGCAGCTCGCCTGCGCGGGCGACGGTCGGCTCGATCACCCTCTCTTGACGGCCGCGAGGGTGTGTTCTAGTTCGTACTGGGCGGCCTTGCGCGTCCATCCCTCCGCTTCGGTTCCGAGGGTCAGGTGGTGGCGCTGGCCGTAGGCCCGGAACCGCAACGCATAGCTGCGGCCCCGGGCGCCCTCTCGGACGATTAGCTGCCCGGACGCTTTACGAGCCATCGGCCCTAGCCACCAGGCCAGAGCGAGTTCGAGCAGGTCGGTGATCTCGGCGACCTCGCCGTTGGGACGCTCGCTGCCGTCCTGGCTACGGGCCGCGCTCCAGGCGCTCTCGGGCAGGGACTCGATCGCCTCGCGAACGGCCGTAGCCGCTGGCGGGGAATCTGGAAACCCGCATGAGGTCGACTCTTCACAGATCGCCAGGTTGCCACAAGGGGCCGGTCACGTCCCCTCCAGCGCGGAAGGACCTAGCCCTGGCTTCAGCGTCGCCGTCTGAATCCTCGCTTCGAGTGTTGCCTGAGTCTTTGGTCCCCTCCAATGCGGGGGGATCAACGGAGTCACGAAGCGGGGCCCGGCTTGTGGCCTCCCGACGCGGCCCCCGAACGCCGCCGCTAACAGGACCGTCCACGATCGTGCCCCACACCGAAGCCGCCAGCCAACTGGTGGCCCCTGTGTTTCACCACGGTCGGGCGGCTCTGGTTCCTGCCCGCACGGAGGCGTACCCTCGGGTCTGATGAGGACATGAAGCCAAACGAGATCTGCGCTGCAGACCGGCATCAGCAGGATGTAGATCGAGACGATCGTCCGACAGGCACTCGGCTTGCAGCTCCACGCCCTGCCGACACGACCGACGAGCCCGAGCGTCGATCGTCGTCGGAGTCGATCGACCGGCGCCTGGCCGTTTGGGAGACCGACGGTGGGCGGGTCGTTTCCTCGGAGGGCGCCGCGACCAGGCCGGGAGATGCGCCGTATGAGTGACCAGGACAGTCCTCGTGAACCGCCCGAGGCCGAGCCACGTTCCCCGAACGCCTCGCCCGATGGGGTGCAGGGCTACCGCTCGCAACTGACCAAGGGAGAGGAGGTCGTCGATCCTGCTACCTGGGCCGGGTCGGTGCCGGTCGCTCGCGGGATCGCTCCGCGAGTGCGGATCGGCCGCAGCAGATGGTTCAACCTGCTGTGGCTGATCCCGATCGGTCTCGTTCTCCTGGTCGCGGCGGTGGCGGTCGCGAGGGGCCTTCGCGGCACGTCGTCGGTCCAGGAATTCATCGCCGACTACCCGGGCACTGTCGTGACCGCCGACGCCGAGGCGAACGCAGGTCTGCCCCTGTGGGTGGCGGCCCAGCACTTTCTCAATCTCTTCCTGATGATTTTCATCATCCGCTCCGGAGTGCAGATCCTCAGTGACCACCCGCGGCTGTACTGGACCCGGCACAGCACTCCGGGCAGGGACTGGTTCCGGATTCAAGAGCCGGTTCCCGACAAACCCTTATGGACCGCCAAGGAGGACTCGATCAGTCTGCCCGGGCAGCTCGGTCTGCCTGGGATTCGCCACTCGATCGGGTTGGCTCGCTGGTGGCATCTCGGCACCGATGTGCTCTGGCTGGCCAACGGCCTGGTCTTTTACGTCCTGCTGTTCGCAACCTCGCAATGGGAGCGGGTGGTGCCGCCGAGCTGGGAGGTGTTCCCGAACGCTCTATCGGTGCTGATCCAGTACCTCTCGCTGGACTGGCCGACCGAGGACGCATGGGTCGCCTACAACGGACTGCAGCTGCTCGCGTACTTCATCACGATCTTCGTCGCAGCTCCGCTCGCGCTGATCACGGGCCTCGGCATGTCTCCGGCGCTGTCGACCCGGTTCAAGCGGATCAGCAAGGTGCTAAGCATCCAGACCGCGCGCTCGCTTCACTTCCTCGTCCTCGTCTGGTTCCTGGTGTTCATCGTGGGCCACGTCACGCTGGCGCTGGCGACCGGTCCGGTGGTCAATATGAACCACATCTTCGCTGCCCAGGACGGGCAGACTTGGACCGGTGTCTGGATCTTCGCGGCGGCGATGGTCATTTGCATCATCGCGTGGGTTGCCGCCACCCCCGTGACCCTCAGACACCCTCGGGTGGTGCAGCGGGTCGGCTACGCGCTGATCGGCCCCGTCCAACGCCTCTTCGAGCACGTCGATGCGACGCCGGGCGAGTACTCCGAGAAGGACATCTCGCCCTACTTTTGGCACAACGGAAAGTACCCCGACTCGGAGGAGTACGACGCCCTGTTGGCCGGTGACTTCGCCGATTACCGGTTGCGGGTCAACGGTTTGGTCGAGAACCCCGTCGAGCTCAGCATGGTTGAGATGCGGGCGCTGCCGCGCCACGAGCAGATCACCCAGCACTTCTGCATCCAGGGGTGGTCGGGAATCGCCAAGTGGGGCGGCGTGTCGATGCAGGGCATTGTGGACCTGGTCAAACCGCAGCCGGAAGCGAGGTGGGTCGTCTTCTACTCCCTCGGGGACGGGCCCGATGGGGGCCTCTACTACGACGCGCACCCGATCGAGCAGATGAGCTATCACCTGACGATGCTCGCCTACGACATGAACGACAAGCCGCTCTCCTTCGGTCACGGTGCCCCCCTTCGGCTGCGAAACGAGGTCCAGCTCGGCTTCAAGCAAGTGAAGTGGATCAAGGGGGTGGAGTTCGTCGCGAGCTTCGCGGAGATCGGGGGCGGCTACGGCGGCTACAACCAAGACCACGAGTTCTTCGGCTATCGGCAATCAATCTGATGTCGCGAGAGGGTGAAGACATGAAGAGTTGGGACGCCATCAAGCTGGATCTGCGCCCGCACTCGCCGAAGATCCTCGACTCGACCGACGATGCGCGCGCGATCGTGGTCGAGATCCCGCCGGGGAGGCGCTCACCGACCCCCGGGTGCGATAACGGTCGAGGAGAGGGCCCACGTCCGCGAACGCGCGGCCGAGCATCGGCGCTCGGCGACCCCTCCCACGCCCTGAACGTAGGCCCCCGCACCAGCCCGGGCCGCTCAGTCGCTGATGCGTATCCGGTTGGCTCAGGCTGCGTGCCTGAGCGCAGTCATCTCGCCGTAGGTCGTTGGATCGTGGCTCGCGCCGAGCCCGAGCAAGGTCTGGAATGCGGCCATCGGGGTGCCGCGGCGGTTGTGGCGGAAGACGAACTCGTCGAGATAGACGGGCAGATGCTCGTGTGAGACGCCTCGGTGGGTGCCGTGCATCCACGCCTTGAGGTTGGAGATAGCCCGGTGCGCTCGGGGTAGCAGCTCGTCTCCTGCCGCGGCACCTGTCTGCTTGCGCGGGCGGTGCCGGTAGCCGAGCTCTGCCAGTCCGGCGTAGGAGTTCAGCCCGTCGGTGTGGACGATCGCTCCGGAGGCCGTAGTCGCCTGCGTGAACGCCTCAGCGTCTTCGCCCGCGAGTTGGCGAGCATCCGCAGGCGTAGACGCCCCGACCCGGCTCCGCGGACCTCGATTGCGGCACCCACCAGGGCCTTCTTGCCGCGCTGACGGCTGCCCTTGAGACCTTCCTCGTAGCCACCAAGCCAGAACTCGCCGATCTCGACTTCGTGGCTGAGGAGACTGCGCTCGGGGGCGACCATCGCCCGGCGCAGCTTCTGGAGGATCAGCCATGCGGTCTCATAGCGCGAGAGTCCGAGTTGGCGCTGTAGCTGCTTGGCGGAGATCCCGGGGTGATGTGTGGCGACCAGATAAGCCGCCCAAAACCACGTTCGCAGCGGCGTGCGTGTCCGGTGCATGACGGTCCCCGCCGTGACCGAGGTCTGCTGCGAGCAGCCTGAGCACTCCCCTATGTGCCGGCGCTCGAGCACCCAGGCGTGCCGCCCCCCGCAGCCGGGGCAGACAAAGCCCCCCGGCCAGCGCGAGGCCGCCAGGTACTCGAGGCAGGCGTCTTCAGTTGCGAAGCGGTCCTGGAACTCCATGATCGATCGCGGGAAGTCTGGACGAGCCACCGCAGCACCGCACGGCGCTCACCTGACGGAACCGGATACGCATCCAGTCGCTAGGCTTCTTCGCTCCCCACAACCTGTCCTTCGTTGTCGAAGTAGAAGACCACCGTTGCCACGTCGAAGTGTGAGCGCACCTGCTCGGCAATCCGATGCTCACGCCAGTTCTCGTCCCCGCTTCCGGGCGCGTGGAGCCTGAGCACGATCAGGTCGGCATCAAAGTCGGCGAGCGCATCGGCGATCGCGCTGACCTGGTTCTCGGCTCCCACTGCCCCCTGGGGCTTCAGGCCGCCAGCTTGCATGTGGTCGAACACGGTCCGAAGACGCTCGTCGGCTGACACTCGCGCGCCATCAATGTCTGTTGCAACCCATTGCAGCCAGGTAGTCAGCGTCGGGGCGATCACGTGGATCTCTTCCGCTTCCTCGATGAATGGTCGAATCGCTTCGGGCACCTCGTTGGCATCGGCCAGGTTCTCGTTGGTCAGGACAAGCACACGTTGTGACATCGGGATCTTTCGGTTGGAGAAGGGAAGCTTCAGCCGACTACTCACGGCGGCGGTCCGTAAGGGTCGAGCGCCATCGGGTTCTCGTACCACTCATGCGGTAGGGCGACCTCGATGTCCAGGGGTGTCGATGGCGGGCCGCGCTCCGACCCAACGGGCTCGTGAGCGAGCCATGCGGCGCATGTCCGCCGGTGAGATCGTGGCTCAGGTTGAGCGACTCCCCCCCGATAATCAGCTTGCCACGGAGAACGGGGTGGAAAGGCGAGGCTTCGACATCTGCCCCGAGCTCCGCCGCGATGTGCTCGGCAGCAGCATCGGCCTGCTCGCGGTGGCCAACCTCATCGGCGCGGCGGCGGATCATCAGGGCGACCTCGTAGAGCGGAAGGGCCCAGCTCACCCCGGGCGGGACAATGAGAGTCCAGTCGATGCGAGCTGTGCTCGGCGGCCTCGGCGATGAGTCCGTCGATAGCCATCCTCTCACCGACGGCCTGAAGCGTCGTTGCACCTTCGTAGACGCTGCGCGCACGCCCGCCGACACAAACGACGCTCCTCCACCGCCATCGGCTTCAACAAGAAGTCGGGGTCGGGGGCGACGAGGGTTAGCTCCGTGCGCTCCGCGGCTAGATCCGTGAGCGCCAATAACGCCTCCAGACCGGCTATCCCGCCACCCAGGATCAGCGTTCTGGGCAGGGACTCGCTCATCGCACGGACTCTAACTACCTA